>JAWXBU010000058.1:0-4626 GCA_034440255.1 Planctomycetota bacterium
CCCGATTCGCCGAGGGCGTGCAGATCACTGCACGCCCTCGGCGAATCGGGAAGAAAAGTACCGTGTACCGTATAGGGCAACGGACGGTCACTTCACTTCGGCGCAACGCTACTTCGCGTTCTGTTTTTCGAAGTCCTCTTCGTAGAGCACCGCCGTCACGACGCCGCCTTCGACACGAATTTCGACGGGTGTGGTGAACAGGCCTTCGCCCAGCGGCATCTGCACCTCGGTGACGTGACCACCGCTCGGTTTCACGTCGACGGCGGCACCACTCTTCAGATCGTCCATGACTTGCACGAGCAGGATCGGAGTCGGCGCGCCCTTCTCGTTCGCCAAGTCGCGCAAGTGTTTCGCACAGTGATCGCAGCTCTGGCGCCAGAGCACGATCCGCCCGTCGCTCGGAATCTTGTCCATGGGGACGAGCCGCGTGAACTCCTCGATGTCGTAGATGCTCTTCCCCGACCACTTCCCAGGATCCATGTTGATGTAAACGCGCGAAGGTGTGGTCGTCGTACTGCCCGGATCGACGACGGTGGTTCCACCGTTCACGGTGAGCGGCATCACAGGCTGTTCCGGTCGCACGACGAGGAACGGAAGCGCGATCGATACGAGCACGCCGAGCAGCATCAGCGGAGTCGACAGACCCGGCGGGGACAGGCTCTTCCACGGCTTCGTGACCAGCACGAACCCGAGGAACGCGCTGTCGATCCCGAGCATGACGAGCGGATTGATCTTCACGTTGTCGCCCATGCAGCCGCAGGACTCTTTGCCCTTCAGCGCCATGTCGAGGAGCAATGCGATGAAGAACGCGAAGATCGCCGCTATCAGCATCCAACCCCGGTGCGGTTTCAGGATCGCAATGCACACGATCGCGAGTTCGATCGCGATCGCGATCTGATACGTGAGCGTCCACGACACGGGCGAGTGCTCGAGCACGAACTCGGGGATCATCTTCGGGCTGCCGGCGAAGAGCTTGAACAGCGCGCCTGTCGCGAGCCACAGCGCGGCGAGTCGCACAGCGAGTGCGGCATGTTTCTGAAGGCCCGTTTTCGTTTCGCTCATCGCTCGTGTTCTCTGCGCTGGATGGGGGAGGGGCGCGCGAGGATACAAGACCGCACGTCGAATCGTCCTACGACTGCGTGCGGGCCTTGTGAGCGCTCAAAACTCGGAGACAGTCGTTCCGTCGTCGAAGCGCACGCAGGGTTGCTCTCGATGCTGATTCACGCCGAAAAGGCGCCTGAATTCAGGCCTCCTACGTGTGAGTCGGATGCGGTCCGACATGGAGATCGAGGGTACGCGCATCTCGAATTCGAGCGGGTCCAAGTACGTTCGCCAAGCCTCGTCGCGCTGCGCGAGTCGAAAATGGATCGGATCGAGGCCGAACCAACGTCCGTCGGGCCTCACGAACGCGATGCGCCTCTCTTCCGCCAGTCGCACCACGCGTCCGTCGAGAGAGTGCGCTTCTTCGATCAACTTCGAGAACTCCATCTCGCGTCCCGGAAACATCAGACGACGCGCGATTTCGAAACGCACGCGGCCGAGTCGTTCGAGGCTCGCGAGCGGTAGACCGACCACCACGATGCGCGCGTCGTGTTCGCGCAGTCGATCGAGCGTGCGCTCCACCCAACTCGCGACGACATCAGCCGAAACTCCGTACGCGATGTCGTTGCCGAGATCGCACACGAGCGCATTCGTCGTCGCTCGGCGTCGTTCGAGCGCGCGCCACACTCCGCTCGCTTCGATCGACACGATCTCACGCGACCACAGGAAACGACTCGTCGCGCCGAACGATCGTCCGCGGCCGTGCGCAGCGAGTATTTCGACAGGGCCCGCGTGTGCAGCACGAATGTGTGCCGAGAGCGACACGAAACCGCGCGACACATTGCTCGCGCCGAGTACGACGAAGCGAGGGCGCTGATCTTCGCTCACTCGAGCTCCAGTGCGCGCGTCAGTTCGCTCCACAAGCGATCGCGGCGGCCCCACTCGGGATCGAAGGCGGTCACGTAGATCGCGCGCTGCAATTCGACGAAGGCGCCGCTCCCGATCTCATCTTCGAAACAGGCGAGTTCATCGTTGCGCGCGTCGTGACCTGCGAACGCATGGAAGCGACCCTCTTTGCCGCTGACGGGCTCGGCCAGAGTCGTGTCGACGTGCGGCTCGTCTCCACTCAGCCCGAAACAGCGCACGACGATCTGGGTCGTGACTCGCCTGAGCCTGCGCGCGCTCGCCTCGGCGACGAATCCGCTGACGAAGGCGCGTTGATCGGCACGCGCCGGTTGCGAAGCACACGTCAAGAAGCCGGCGCGCGAGAGACGCACGAGCACCATCGCGATCTCGTCCGACTCGACATCGAGATCCGGTGCATTCCAGCCGGGAAACACGCAGATTTCGCCGCGTAAGAAGCGCTCGCCCAGTCCACACAACTCACCGAAGGAGTGCGCTTCGCGCCACAGCTTGCGCGATCCTTCGTCGTCGATGCGAACTTGCACTCGCCCAAAGCCTAGTGAGGCGTTCAGCACGGCGATACGCTCTCTAATCTCAACTCGATGCAAGCCGCCTCGAAAGCACGACTCGAACTGCTCGCGGCGGCCGCGCTGTTCTCGACCGGGGGAGCGGCGATCAAGGCGTGCCCGATGTCCGGCTTCCACGTGGCCGGTCTGCGATCGCTTTTCGCGACGCTCGCGTTCTTGCTGTTCGTGCGGTCGGCGCGGGCGTGGCCGACGAGGCAAGAGTGGCTCGTCGGTGTCGCGTATGCAGCGACCCTGACGCTCTTCGTGCTCGCCAACAAGGAGACGACTGCGGCGAACACGATCTTTCTGCAATCGACGGCTCCGCTCTACATCTTGCTCGCGTCACCGTTCTTCCTGAACGAGAGAATTCGCGCGCGCGATGTCCTGTTCATGCTCGTGATGGCCGGTGGTTTGGCGCTGTGCTTCGTCGACGAAGCGCGGGGAACCTCCACGGCGCCGCGACCCGTGCTCGGCAACGTGCTCGCGCTCGCGTCCGGCGTGTCTTGGGCCGCGACGGTCATGGGCTTGCGCGCGTTGGGCAAGAAATCAGCAGATGGAAAAGTGAAGAGCAGTCTGGGCGCCGTCGTCGCGGGCAATGCGCTGACCTTCGTCGTGTGCGCGCCGCTGATGGGCACGTTCCCAAGTGGATCGACGATCGATTGGACGATGCTCGTCTACCTCGGCGTGTTCCAGATCGCGCTGGCGTACTTGTTCGTCACGGCTGCACTTGCGGCGTTGCCCGCTTTCGAAGCTTCGGTGATCTTGCTCGTCGAGCCGGTGCTCAATCCGTTGTGGGCCTGGACAATTCATGGCGAAACACCAGGAAAATGGGCCCTCGTGGGCGGAGCCATCCTCGTCCTCGCCACTACGGCGAAGACGATTCTCGATACGCGGCGCGAATCCGCCGCCGATTCGTGCTGAGCGAGCTTTGCAGCGTGCGACTTCGTCCTCGACGCGATTCTTGCGCCGAGTACCATTCCCGATTCAACTCGCACGCCGTGGATGCCGACAGGATCGGTCACCACTGTTTGGCCAACTCGAGAATCCCGCATGCTGCACGACCTCATCGTCACTTGGTTCAACTGGGTCCGCGACTTCGGCTACGTCGGCGTTGTGCTGCTCATGGCGGCCGAATCTTCGATCCTTCCTGTGCCGAGCGAGATCGTCATTCCGCCGGCAGCGTACTGGGCTTCGCAGGGGAAGATGAACATCGTCGGAGTGGTCGTCGCAGGAACGATCGGATCACTGATCGGTGCGCTCATCATGTACTACGTCTCCCGCAAATTCGGGCGGCCGTTCCTGTTGCGTCACGGCAAGTGGTTCTTCGTTTCGCCCGAGAAATTGGAGCGAGCCGAGCGCTTTCTCGCGCGCTATGAAACAGGCGGAGTTTTCTTTGCGCGACTTCTTCCGGTCGTGCGGCACTTGATCGGGATTCCGGCCGGTATCGTGCGCATGAAGGTGGTGCCGTACGCGATTGCGACGACATTGGGGTCGGCGATCTGGTGCACGATTCTCGCGTGGTTTGGACAGGAGATCCTCGGTTCGGAACCGAAACTGCTCGAGGATCCGAACGCGATGATGCAGGCGCTGAAGGCGAAGTCGCTCCCGATCATCGGGAGCGTACTGGCGCTTCTGGCGCTCTACATTCTCGTCGTGAAGTTGACGGACAAGAAGCAGCCGACGGACTGAAACGGTCTGCAGCGAGAGCGCGTTCACTGCATGCGCCCCGCGACAGGCCGACGTGGAACAACGGGCGAGACAGGTGCTTGCACTCGGATGCGCGAGCGCACTTGGCCGCGAGATCGAAGGCAACTGGCGTCCGTACACGGGAACGCCGCTTGCATCCTGACATGCGAGCCACACTCCGCCGTCACGCCCAGTTGCACTGGAACTGACGGTTCCATTCCGATGCGGAGTCGCACTTGGCCGCCACGGCCAGCACACTTGGCCGCCAAGGCCAGCACACTTGGCCGCCACGCCAGCACACATGGCCGCCACGCCAGCACAGATGGCCGCCAAGGCCAGCACACTTGGCCGCCACGCCAGCACACATGGCCGCCAAGGCCAGCACACTTGGCCGCGACGCCAGCACAGATGGCCGCCAAGGCCAGCACAC
>JAWXBU010000059.1:0-20461 GCA_034440255.1 Planctomycetota bacterium
GCCAAGAGCGGAAAAAATCGGGCGGGGTGTGCAGTCTCGCTGAGTGGGACGTGAAATGTTCGCGACAAAACGGGCTGTGCGCGCGCGCTGTGCGAACGGGAAGGACCAGAGATCCTCGAAACTGCGCAGTGTCCACGCAAGAACGTTGCCTCGCCCTCGTTCGATTCGACAAGCGCGGATCTCGATTTCCGATAACTGGGACTGCGCTGCCGACGGCGACCGAGCTCGCGCTCGGATCAGCGTGCGTTGGGTGCAGCCATGAGAATGCCGGCGCGCGACGTGGTGACTTGCAGATCGAGCACGTCGTTACCAACGCCGGTGCAGTCGTTCACTCTCGGCTCACGGCCCAGTGTCGGCGCGCTGCAAGCCCGCGATGTCGTGCAAGTCGATGTCGCCGTCTCAGCCCTTCGCCCTCAATCGCGCAAACGGCACCGAACCGACGACGTTGCGAATGCGTTGGAGCACATGCGTCTCGATCGCGCCTTTCACTTCGACACGCGCGCCGTCTCTGTCACGCATGACGAAGATGCGCACCCGATCGAGCTCGGCGCGCTCGACCACTTCGCGCAGATCCCGCATCACGGAAGGCGTCACGCCGCCGCGCACGACTTTCGTTTCACCGCCGTCGGCGCGCAATTCACAGATCGTGAGCGCGCGGCGCGACGCCCACTTCAACACGCCGATAGAGACGACGACGATCAACGCGACGATGAGATAGACTTCCATGCGGCGCAGAGGATAGTCGCCGCGGAATCGGAAGCACGCTAAACGCGGCTCATTTCCTCGGCGAGCTCGATGAATTTCGTCTCGGATGCGACCCAGAACGCCTCGGCGTACTGCACGTCCACTTTCAGAGCGCGATACTGATTCAAGGCCAAGATGCCACACGAAGAGTGGACCCCGGCCACTTGCAATCGATGTACGTCGATCGCGCGGCAGTGAAGTTCACGTCGTGTTCTGTGCCGACGGCTTCGAGGCCTCCGTCGATTCGACGCGCACGAGTGAAGCGCGCACGGGGGACGCTAACAGGTCTCTTCCGCGGAACGCGGAGCAGTGATGGGGACGAATCATCTGGGAAACTCGGGGTTTCCTCGTCCATCGGGCGATTCGTGGCCGCGTCGGGTGCAACGCTCCTGTCGTTGTCACTTCGAGCTCACGGGCAACTCGCGGTCCGGAAAGAGATTCCGACCGAACGTGTCGTCCGGGCTCCGGCCTGACCCTGGTTCAGGTTTGCCCGACCCAATCCTTGTCGGCGATCGACTTCCAATGCGCGCGAATCGAGGCCTCGAAATCCTTTTCGAGCGGGCCGGCCTGCATCAGCTGCGCATTCTGCTTCCAGCGTTCGGGCTTGGTAGTGCCGACGATGAGCACGCTGACGCCCGGCTGCATCGCCGTGAAGCGCATCGCGATCGCTGCAGGGCCGTCGACACCTTCGTTCTTGCGCGCGTCACCGGTTGCCCACTCGTACTTCAACTTGGACAAGCGGCGCCAGTACTCCTCGTGGTAGCCGCTCGACGGTTTCGCGTCGTAGCGCCACGCCGCGTTCGCGATCGGACGTTTCGCGATCACGCCCATCTGCTTCTCTTTCGCGAGCGGCAGGACGAGATCGATGCATTCTTGATCCGCGATGTTGACCGATGTCTGCAGCGCGTCGAAGCGTCCGCTCTCGACGGCCCACTGGGCTGCTCGAGAGTCGCCGCTGTATCCGATGTAGCGCGTTTTGCCCTGTTTCTTGGCCGTTTCGAGTCCTTCGATGCACTCACCCTTCTTCAATTCGTCGAGCGAGCACGAGTGCAGGTTCACCAAGTCGACGACGTCGGTCTTCAAACGCCTCAAGCTGCGCTCGATCGATTTCACGACGCCGTCCTTCGACCAATCGTCACCGCGTTTTCCATCCGGCGTGACGTGTCCACACTTGGTGAAGAGGTGGTACTCCTTTCGTCGCGTGCCGATCGCTGCTGCGATCGCAACCTCGGAGTCGAGGTAGCACTCGGCCGTGTCGACCACGTTGAGCCCCGCATCGAGCGCCGCGTCGAGCAGCTTCGAAACGGTCGCAACGTCCGTCTTCTCGTAGCCGATTTCCGAACCGCCGAAACCGAGCATGGCGACCTGCATGTCCGTCTTGCCGAAGGGTCGGCGCTCCAAATCGACGGGCGCGGATGTCGGCTCACCGATGGAATGCATCGGGCGCGCGCAGCCGTGCGACGTCCACGCCGCGAGCGAAAGTGCCGCCGAAAGCTCGAGGAAATCGCGCCGTGATGTCGAACGTCGGTCCATTTTCGAAGTCCTCGGATCCTCGTGTCGTGTCAGTGAGCGAAGTATGAGCCAGGGCCGTCGCGAACGGTTCCTCCTCTTCCGCGACCCATCTTGCGCCTGGCTTCGACGGCCTCGCCCGATCGCGTTTCCACGGTAGAACTCGCTCCAGAGTCCCGCAGAACGATGAAAGCTACGCACGCGGCTCGCGAGCGGCAACAATGTGTAACGAATGACCGACATCGTCCTCTCGACCCTCAATGCGAAGTGGATCCACGCTTCGTTCGGATTGCGCTGCTTGCTCGCCAACCTCGGCGAGTTGCGCGAGCGCGCCGTGCTCGTGGAAAGCACGTTGCAAGAGCGACCGCTCGACATCGTCGAACGTCTGCTCGCGCATTCGCCGCGCATCGTCGGTCTGGGCGTGTACGTGTGGAACGCGCGCGAGAGCGAACTCGTCGTCGACGCGCTCAAACGGATCGCGCCGGATGTCATCGTCGTGCTGGGTGGGCCGGAAGTCAGTCACGAGAGCGAGCTCCAGCGCATCTGTGCGCTCGCCGACTACGTGATCCAAGGCGAGGGGGACGTCGCGTTCGCCGAGCTGTGTGCTGATCTGCTTTCCGGTGTTCGACCGGCGGAGCGCGTACGCGCGGCAACTTTGCCTGCGCTCGCGACCCTGCGCTCGCCGTACGTCGAGTACACGGAGGATGACCTGCGCCACCGCGTCGTGTACGTCGAAGCGTCGCGCGGTTGCCCGTTCTCGTGCGAGTTCTGCTTGTCGGCGCTCGACGAGAAGGTGCGCGAGTTTCCGCTCGAGCGATTCCTCGTCGAGATGGACGGGCTGTTCGCGCGCGGGCTCGACCACTTCAAGTTCGTCGATCGCACGTTCAACATCTCGATTCCGACGAGCACCGCGATCCTCGAGTTCTTCCTCGCCCGCATGCGCGACGGGATGTTCCTGCACTTCGAGATGATCCCCGATCGACTGCCGGACGCGCTCCGCGATCTGCTCGCGCGCTTTCCGCCCGGCGTGGTGCAACTCGAAGTCGGAATCCAGACGTTCGACGCCGCGACTGCGAAGCGCATTTCGCGCGTGCAGCGTGTCGACAAGATCGAATCCAACTTGCGTTACCTGCGCGAACACACGGGCGTTCACCTGCACACCGATTTGATCGCTGGTTTGCCTGGGGAGGATCTCGCGAGCTTCGCGCGCGGTTTCGATCGATTGATCGCGCTGCGCCCGCACGAGATCCAGGTCGGCATCCTCAAACGCCTACGCGGCGCGCCGATCGCGCGACACGACGCTGAATTCGGCATGCGCTACGCCGAGCACGCGCCGTACGAAATTCTTTCGACGAACGCGATTCCATTCGTCGACATGCAGCGCTTGCGCCGTTTCGCTCGCGCGTGGGATCTCGTCGGCAACAGCGGCAACTACGTCGAGACACTGCCGCTCCTGTGGCGCGAGCGCTCCCCGTTCGAATCCGTCATGCACCTCGCCGACGCACTGCACACGCGCTTCGGTGCGCTCTTCCACATCCAACTCGATCGGCTGAGCGAATTTCTGCTCGAACATCTCGTCGCGACCGGCGTGCCGCGCGAGCTCGCCGGCACAGCGTTGCTCACCGACTATCAACGCACGCGTCCCGCGCACTGGCCCGAGTTCCTGCGCGAGTTCGTCGGCCCGGATGCTCGGCGCGTCCGCACATCTTCGTCGAACGACAAACACGCAGCTCGGCAACGGCGTGTACACGGATAGATCGCTCGACCGAGCGCTTGTCGGCCCCGCGGTCTAAGCTCTCGAGCGTGAAATCGACCGCGAACCACGCGAGTCTCGCTGATCGTGGATGCTCCATGAACGAGCGCAAGTTCCGGCGAAAGACGACCGTCGAGTGACTGTGACGCGCAACTACTCCGAAGCACGCATCGTCGCGCTCGTCCTCGTTTTCGTGGTCGGACTGCATGCGTTCGTGTACGGCCGTTATCTGCCGTGCGCAGATGGAAGCATCGGGCACGACTATGCGTACTACTTCCCCGATCTCTTGTCGGGTGCGTATTGGTTCCATCAGAACGGACCCTTCTCGATCCCGTGGTTCACGCCGGCATTCGGCGGAGGCATGCCGTTTTATGCGCATCCGTCGTGTGGGTACTTCACGTTTCCACAAGTCGCTGCGCTCGAGATGGGGCCGGTGTTCGCCGTGCGAGCGACTCTGGTCTTGTTCGCCAGCCTCGGATTTCTCGGTACGTATCTGTGTCTGCGCCGCTCGTTCGCGCTCTCGCTCGCGGCTGCGTTGTGCGGAGCGACGATCTTCGCGTGGAACGGATTCTTCACTTCGCGAATGCTCTCGGGCCATCTGTTCTTCCATTCGCAGATGCTCGTGCCGCTCGCGGCGTGGTGGCTCACCCGGCCGGTGGGCGAGGACAATCGAATCCGTCGACTCGCCCTCGACGCGTTGTGCGCCGGACTCGTCTTCGCGTACATGCTCCAGGCGGGGAATTTCTACGGTCTCGTGCCGGCCGGGCTGTCGTGCGCGGCGATCGCGCTCGTCGCGACACTCCGCGGAGCGCGCGTCAGCGACGCGAGTGTTCGGTTCGGCGGAGCGATCGTCGTCGCGCTACTCCTGTGTCTCGCGAAATTGAACGCGGGCCTGGCCTTCATCGACGCCTGCCCGCGCTCGGGTTATCCGTTGCCAGGTGCATCGAACCCGCTCGGTGCGATCGCGCTCGTGATCCAGTCCGTGTTCGTTTTCCCGTCCGTCGATTTGGGTCGCTACGTCCTCGTGAACGAGCGCTGGCGGCTCGATCAACACGAATGGGACTTCAGTCTCACGCTGGTGACGTTGGTGCTTCTCGTCGCCGGTGGAATTTCGCTGCGGAGCGAGATTCGCGAGCGCCTGCGCAATCGACGCACTCTCGTTCTGTTCAGCGCGCTCGTGCTCGTGTTGCTCGTGCCGATCGCGGTCAACGTCCACACGCCCGGATGGAGCGCGTTCTTGAAGCACGTGCCGATCGTGCGCAATTCGAGCAGCCTCGTGCGCTGGTTCGCAGCGTACGTACCGGTTTTCGCCGTCCTCGCCGCACTGTCGATCGATCGCATCACACTCGATCCGAAGCGACGCGTGCAGATCGCCGTCGCTGCTGCAGTTCTCGCCATCGTCACGCACGTCTTGCGCGATCGCAGCTTCTACGCGACGCAGCCGTACTCCGCGACGCGCATCGAGACGGCGTTCGACGCGTTGCGCGAGACGGACCGCGTGATCCCGATCGAGCGTTGTGCGATCCAGTTCGGGCCCAACGGTCGCGCGCTCCGGCCGCCGGATCGCAACGACGCCCTCGTCGACGGCACCTCGCCGATCGCGTGTTTCGAACCGATCTTCGGATACGAACTCGAGTGGTTCCCGAGGGGCACGCTGCATCACGGTCCCGCGCGCGAAGTCACCGATGGCACGTACAACTTCAAGAATCCGGCGAGCTACCTGTTCCCCGCCGAAAACGGCCTCGTTCCGGGCGCTCACTTTCGCTCAGGCCAGCAGCGTGAGCTCGAGGCGCTGCTCGACTATCGGCCGTACACGTTCGAGAAATCGTCGGGTCAACGCGCGGCCGAGATCGTGAATCTCGTTGCGCTCGGGTTCGCACTCGCAGTGTTGCTGTGGGCTGCGATCACGCGTTATCGAGCGCGATTCGGCTGATCGACAGCGCCGGCAATGTGTCCTGGCTGTGCTCCTTCTCGGGAGCGGGCGGCGGCGGAACCGCCTACTGCGTCGTCACGGATGCGGCCGGCAATTCGATCGTCGTCGGCACGAGTAAAAGCATCACGGAAGCGTGGCTCGTCAAATACGACGCACTCGGCAATCTCTTGTGATCGCAGTTCCACAGCATCGGCATCGGCGCGCGCTACACGGACGCGGCGTTCGGCGCAGACGGCTCGGTCTACGCCACGGGCTCGCAAGACACGGGTTTCAATGCCGGCAAGCTCTTGACCGCCAAATACGGAGCGAACGGCAATCTCGTGTGGCTCGACGTTTTCGAAGCCGGTCCCACTTCGAACGAGGACGGACGCCGCATCCGTCCCGATCCGGCGGGTCGTGCGACGGTCTTCGGCAACCGTTTCGTCGGACAGGACACGCGCGTGTTGGCTCAAAGCTACGAGCGCGACGGCTCCCTCCGTTGGCGAGCCATATTGCCGCTGGTCGGAACCGGCTACTTCGTCGAAGGCATCAGGAAACAGGACGGCGGCTTCGTTGTCGGATCCATCAACGTCGGTGGGTTCCAAGAGTTGCGCGACCAGTCGAACGCATTCTGTTTCGGCGACGGCGCGAGCGGCGCATGCTCGTGCGGAAACTCCAGCGCGATCGGCGCAGCCGCCGGTTGTTCGAATTCGGTCGGCACCGCAGCGAGCCTGGTCGATTCAGGAGCGGCGAGCCTGACGAGCGACGCTTCGATCTTGCAGGTGAGCGGTGTGACGCCGACGGGCATCTGCTCGTTCATTCAGGGCAATACGACCGTGTCGCCGACACCCTTCGGCGACGGATTGCGCTGCGCCGGCGGCGTCCTCGAGCGTCTGTATCTGAAGAGCGCGCAAGCCGGAGTCGCGACGGTGCCCACGTTCCCCGAGGCAAGTGTCTCTCAACGTTCGGCGTTCGAGGGCGATCCTCTGTCGGCCATAACGACGCGCGCATACCAAGTCTTCTGTCGCGACAGCGATCTCGTGTTCTGTGCAGCGCCGCGAGGCAATTCATTCAACATGTCGAGCGGTCTCATGATCTGTTGGGTGCCGTGAGGACAGGCGCACCGAGTGTCGGTGCGCCGCTTGCCTCGAAAACGCGGCCGGCTAAGTCTGTTCGAGACGACCCCGGCGCACGCGGTCGCCGACGACTGCGGAGAGGCGACCGCCGGGCTCCCATTCGAGCGTCCAGCCGCGGCGTGCGACGAGCGGTTCGATCAACGTGAGCTCTTCAGCGCTCGTCGAGAGCACGCAGGGAAATCGTGCGCGATCCAGCAGAGCTTCGATCAGCGCATCGGCGCGCTTGCGGTCGTCGAACAGGACTCCGCGACCTGTGGCTAGCGGACCGTCTGTGCGCTCGTACAGAACATCGTGTAGCGCGGGGAACGCGTCGGGGTCGGTGAGGACGCTGACGAGCCACAGGTGATCGCAACTTTCGCGCTCGATGTCGGTGATCTCGCCTACGCGAGGCACCGGCAGTTCGACGCCCAGATTTGCGCTCACGATGCGCAGCGCGCGCACGATCTCGGTCGTCTGCGGGCAGTCGATGTTCAGCCATTCGACCGTGCGGTGCATGACCAAGTGCTCGGCCAGGATCAGCGGCAGTTCGGCGATCTCGGCGCCGACGTACAGACTTCGGCCGCGCACGTCGCCGAGCGCAGTGGCGATGTCGTCGGCGAACCACAGCCCGGTTTCGATGATCTGCTCGCGCAGTTCGTCGTCGAAAAAAGACGTACCGTCGCCGTCGCAGGCTGCGCGGCCGAGCAGCTCCCAGTCGAGCTCCGCGTCGAGCGCGCTGACTGTTGCACCGAACGCATGGAGGGACTCGTTCATCGTGCGGCGCATGGTGCCACCGAAACGGCGCGCGAACCTCTGCCCTCCGGCCGAAAAAGAGGTCTCGAGCAATCGCGCCTCGAGGAGCGTGTGCAACGACGGCGACCGTTATCCTCTCGCGGCCGCGTGCTCACGGTTTCACCGAGGAGGAATGATGAGAATCAGCGTGTCGATCGTGTGCTTCGTTTTGTGTGTCGCTTGCAGTTCGCTCCCTCATGATTCCGGCGACGTGCACAGCGCTCGCCGACCCGACGCGAGCGCATCCCTTGCTCACGCCGTCTCCGAAAGGCCCGCGTGGATCCCGCGTGTCGACGCGTTGTTCGCCGAATGGGACATCGCGACCTCGCCTGGTTGCGCGCTGGCCGTCATCCAGAACGGCAGCATCGTCCACGCACGCGGCTTCGGTTCAGCGCATCTCGAGCACGCGCTTCCGATCACGCCTCGATCGGTCTTCGACATCGGCTCGACTTCGAAGCAATTCACTGCGGCGTGCATCGGACTGTTGGAGCAAGACCAAAAGCTCACGGTCGACGACGACGTGCGCAAGTGGGTGCCCGAGCTGCGCGACTACGGCACGCCGATCACGCTGCGCATGCTCTTGCATCACACGAGCGGCCTACGCGATTACTGCGAGCTTTTCTCGCTCGCCGGTCAGCCCTCCGAGAATTACACGACGAAGGAGCAAGCGCTCGCGTTGATCGCGCGTCAGAGGGAACTGAATTTCACGCCGGGCACCGAGTTCCTGTACTCGAACACGGGTTACTTTTTGCTCTCGATCATCGTCGAGCGCGCAGCCGGAAAGACGTTGCCCGAGTTCGCGCACGAACGGATCTTCGAGCCGCTCGCGATGAAATCGACGCACATCCACGACGATCACCGCTTGATCGTCGAGCATCGTGCTCAAGCGTATGCGCCGCGCGATGCAGGTGGTTTTGGCATCGACATGTCGGACTTCGAGCAAACCGGCGACGGCAGCGTGATGACGACGGTAGAAGATCTGGCGCTGTGGGACGCCAATTTCACGTCGCACGCGGTCGGTGGTGTGGAGCTCTTCGATTTCCTGCACACACGGGGCCAACTCGCGAGCGGCAAGGAAATCGACTACGCGCGCGGGCTCATGATCCGCACATGGCGCGGCGTGAAGTGCGTCTCGCACGGCGGTGCGTGGGCCGGTTATCGTGCGGAATTGATGCGTTTGCCCGATCAGCGAACGAGCATCGTCGTGCTGTGCAATCTGGCCTCGATGAGCCCGTCGGATCTGGCCGCGTCGGTCGCGAAAATTGTTTCGAAAGACGCGCTCGGTCCCGAGCCGGCCGAGGTCCCTGCAGTTCGCAAGCGCCCCGACGCGCCGGCTGCGGAGACGAAGAGTGTCGATCCAACGTCGTTCGCCGGCCTTTATCACTCCGAGGAACTCGGCGTCACATACGAGTTCGCCGTGCGCGGCGGGCTCCTCTTCGTGGGCGAAGTGGGTCAACCGACGATGGAGTTGCCGCCGCTCGCCGAGGATCGTTTCGGCCAGCCCGGATTCGCGCTGACCTTCGAACGCGATGCTGCACAACGACCGCTGCGCATCCGCCTCTCGACCGGACGCATGAAGAATCTGCTCTTCGAGCGCACGCGCTGATCGGACGAATGGAGATTCGCTCCGTCTTCGCGTTGGACACCTCGAGCAACGACCTCGATCAGTAGATTAGGCGTAAGCCCAAACGACTCGAGCTCGCCCACAGCGAACCGAGCGGCGTGCCGATGATGAAGGCCATGACGCTCCACGTCACGGGGCAGATGCCGTAGAAAACGCTCGCGATCGGGAGCCACGCGTTGGATTTCGGAGCCGAACGAACTGGCGTTACTTGCTCAGCGGTAGTGAACAACGTGGACAGCGTCGCGTGACATTCGATCGTCAATACGAAGGACGACAACAGCACGAACATCAGCCAGCGGCCGGAATCGTGTTCACGACCACAGTGTGATGTCGAAGTGAGTCTCGAGTGATACGCATGCGCCGGTGCGTTGTGGCTTCGGGCGAGGCGTGGGAGACTCATGAACGCTCCGCGTTGGGCGGAGCACTTCCTTTCATTCGCTCGCCGCGGAGATGTGAAATGTGTTTCCTGTCTTGGCTCGCTCGATCGATTGCATCGACTGCTCCCGCCCTCGCCCTGTGTGCAGCGCCCGCCGCCGGCTCGACGGCGCAGCAGGCGTACTTCAAGGCCTCGAACACGGCCGCGAGTGATCACTTCGCGAATGCGGTCGCGATCTCGGGCGACACGCTGGTGGTCGGAGCTCCGTCGGAAGACAGCAATGCAACGGGCGTGAACGGCAATGAGAGCAACAACAGTGCGCCGGGTGCCGGCGCAGCCTACGTGTTCGTGCGCACCGGCACGACGTGGACCCAGCAGGCGTATTTGAAGGCCTCGAACACGAATTCGGGCGACAACTTCGGCGCTGCGGTCGCGATCGACGGCGACACGATCATCGTCGGCGCCAACGGCGAGGACAGCAGTGCGACCGGAGTGGACGGGAACCAGCTCAGCAACAGCGTCGGCTTCAGCGGAGCGGCGGCCTCGGAGTCGTTTTCTCGAGTGGGGGGATCGCGTCGTACCCGGGCGGCCTGACGCCCAATCCGATTCACACGGCCGGCGCTTCGATCAACGCGGGCGATTTGAAGCATTATCAGTGCTGGTATCGCTCGCAGCCGGGTCTGTGCAATGCGCTCAACTACGACATGACGCAGGGGCTCTCCATCACATGGGGGCCGTGAAGTGCGGCGTGCAGTGCAGCGCGGAATCGTTCGGAAGTGACCGTACGGAGCCTGGCTCCGTACGGTCACTTCCGATCCTTGCGACCGACCTCGAACGCGTGCGATCCTTCCCGCTCGCATGTTGTCCGAACTCGTCGTCGAAAACTTGGCGCTGTTGCAGCGCGCGTCACTCGGTTTCGGACCGGGCTTGAACGTCATCACCGGTGAAACGGGTGCGGGAAAGAGCCTGTTGATCGGGGCGCTCGAGCTGCTGCTCGGCGAGAGGCCGCGCGCGTCACTCGTTCGACAGGGCGCGGACGAAGCTCGCGTCGAAGGGCGTTTCGTCCTGACCGCGACCGCCGTCGCTTCGCCCAACGTGCGCGCGTTCTTGAACGAGCATCTGCCGACGACGCTCGAAGCGTGGAGCAAGCTGGACGCGAGCGACGATCGCGAATTGATCCTTTCGCGCACGCTCAGTTCGGCCGGCAAGACGCGTGCGTGGGTCGATCATCGACCGGTCACGCAACGACTGTTGCGCGAGCTCGCCGGCTTGCTCGTCGAGGTGCACGGGCAGAACGAACACCAACGCTTGCTCGACCAAGCCGAACAGATCCGACTACTCGATGCGTTCGGTGAACTCGAACATGAATTGGCGCGCTATCACTCCGCGCGGTCGAGCTGGATGACACTCGCGAACGAGCTCGCCGAATTCGAACGCAACGCGCGGGATCGACGCGAAAGGGCTGATTTGCTGCGGTTTCAAGCGCGCGAGCTGAACGCGGCCAAGGTCAAGACGGGCGAGCGTAATCTGCTCGAGCAAGATCGCGATCGACTGCGTTACGCGTCGGATCTGTCGCGCGATCTAGGCGGTGCGTTGCTCGAAATCGCAGGGGAGGACTCTTCGTCGATCGACTTGGCGCGACATGCGGAACGCGCTCTCGCAGCATGGGAACGCAAAGTTCCGGAGGTCGCGCCTCACGCCGCGGAATTGCGCGAAGCCATCGCGCACTTGGAGGAAGCGTCGAGCGGACTCGAACAATTCCTCGCGCGCGTCGAAGCTTCGCCGGAACGACTCGAGGAAGTCGAGCGCCGGCTGTACGAGATCGAATTGCTCGAGAAAAAGTATCGCACCGACTGCGATGGACTCAGTGAGCGTGCGCGCGACATCGAAGTGGAACTCGCGTCGATCGACACGCACGACGAAGAGTTGGAGCGACGTACGACGGCGCGGCGGAGTGCGCTCACGACGTTGGAGAAGGCCGCGAGCGTTTTGTCGACCAAGCGCCGCGCGTGCAAAGCGAAGCTCGAACACGCCGTCCACGCGAGCCTCGCCGAGCTAGGCCTCGAGCGCGCGCGCTTCCAAGTTCACATCGCCGCGCGCGCCGCGCCGGTTCTCGAATCGCCGAACTCGGATCCGTCGAAGCTCGAGCACGCCGCTCAGCCACAAAAATTCGCGGCCGACGGCGCCGACGAAATCGAGTTCCTGCTCGCCGCCAATCTCGGCGAAGGGCTGGCCCCGCTGCGCCAAGTCGCATCCGGCGGCGAGACGGCGCGCATCATGCTCGCGCTGCGCACGGCGCTCGCCGTCAAGCAGACGATTCCGACCCTGGTGTTCGACGAGGTCGATTCAGGCGTCGGCGGTCGCTTGGGGCCGAAGATCGGCGAGCACCTGCGCGCACTTTCGGCCCGCCACCAAGTGCTGTGCGTGACCCACCTACCCGCCGTCGCCGCGGCCGCGCACGATCACTTCCGCGTCCAGAAGTTCGTCGTCGAGAGCAGGACCCTGACTCACGTCGAACGCCTCACCGGCGACGCACGCATCGACGAGGTCGCCGACATGATCGCCGGGGGTGCAGCTCACGCGACCGCGCGCGCCGAGGCCCAGCGATTGTTGGCAGTGGAATCAGCGGATGTGCCCCGTCCGGCACCCCAATCATGCCCAATCAAGGCCCAGAAACGGCCCTGAGTCTTAGGCGAGTCCGCGCGGCAGGAGGGGGGTCTAACTGGGGCCTAGTTTCGCTCGAACCCAGCACAGGCCCGGCGCTCGATACGCGGCCCAAGGCGAACCAGCCAGGGCGCACCCACGGCTACCAAAAAGGCCCCGGGCGTAGCTCGAGGGTCGTTCCCGCACTCCTCCACGAGCAGGGGATCTAGACTCGAGCACGCCCGGTTCCGGCGAAGCATCAACAGGAGGCCGAAGAGTTCTCTCACTTGGATCGGATCATGATCCGCGGCAGGTTCCAGCCACCGCGCAACGCCCGGGTCCTCTCACGAACCGGGCGAGCTTCTCTCTCGCCTCGTTGTCAGGCCGGGGATCCGCTTCAGGCCGGGTCCCCAGCTGCTTCCGCTCCTACAACGACAGACTGGATGCTACCGCACGCAAATTCTTCCGAGTACCGCTCGAGATCGATGCACTCTCGACCGTCGCCCAGGTCACGACCGCGCGGGTGCGGGTGAGCGGCCTCCTGGGCTGCCGCGCAATTCCATCGGGCGCACTCTCCTCGACCGACGGGCCGGTCGCACCTCGAATCGTCAGGCGAGCGAAGACGAAGGAGGGACCTCGGAATCCCGCGGCGCCGCCAGTTTGTGCCGAAACTGAGCGTAGATGCGCCGCGGCACAGTTTCGAAGTACTCGAGCAGAGCCGGGCACAACCAGCCCTCGAGATCGAGCGCCGCGCAGTAATACCAGTTGCCCGCCATCTCGCTGCGTCGCCACTCCACCTCGATCTGGTAGCCCGGAAACGGACGCGACGAGAACAGGAGCGTGAACCCGGCTTCCGGGTTCGGGATCGCCAAGACCATCTGGTCGAGGATCGTGTCAGAGCCCGAGACGAACGGCTCTTGGCGCAAACCGACCGTTGCGTCGTCGAAGACCCAGATGCGCTCGTGCAAGTACGGATGAATGGCGAAGATCGAATTCATGACCGCTTTTCGCCGGTCAAGATAGGCACTGTCCCCAAGCTTCCGCAACGATTACGACAAGCCTGCGCGTAACTGCGCTCGAGTCAGATACCCGAACGCGTGCCGGGTCGGCGCAGTCCTGCGATCGCAATTTCGGCGATGCGCGCCGTGACGCGTTCGACGTCGCGCCGCGATCCGAGCTCGCGCGGCGAGAGCGCGTAAGGCATGAGTGCGCTCGTGGCGAGTATCAGCGAACGAGCCGTCTCGTTCACGTCCATCGGTGTGAGGTCTCCGTTCGCGACGCCTTCTTCGAGCACGGCGGTGAACACACTTGATTCGGCAGAGAAGTACTGTTCGCGACGCTGAAGGTACGGTTGACGCAGCGCTTGGAAGATCTCGTCGAGACTCTGCACGTAACCGCGCACGGTGTCGAAGCGGAACATCACACGCGTCAGCAACATGCGCTTCAGACGATCTTCGACTGGTGCCGACGTGCGCGCGATGATGCGCAGTTCGTCGAGCAAGCGAGCGACGACGCGATCGATGCGCTCGAGGAAGATCTCGTCCTTGCTTTTGAAATGCAGGTAGAGCGTGCGTCGAGCGACACCCGCTTCACGCGCGAGATCGTCCATCGTCGTCTTGTGATATCCGTAGCGTCCGAGCAACGTGCCCGCAGCGTCGAGGATCGCGTCGCGCGTCGTCGGCTGAGAAGTGGTCGGAGTCGGGCCGGAGAAGGAATGCGTGGGTCGGGGATTGGGTTGCAGCATGGCGGACGTTCGTGTGCACGGAATCGGGCGCTTCGTGCAGCTGTCTCCGAGGATGACTCGTGGATTGATTTCGGGAAGGGGAAGCCCGCAACTCTTACGCGATGTGAAGTGCCTGCCAGCACGATCAGAGACACCGTCGCCGGGCTCGAAACCCCGCGAAATCACCAGGAATTCGTACGAAAATCGCTCTCGCCGCGCCGCCGTCTCGAAAACGCATGCTGCTCGTGAGGACTCCACTGCTGCGCGACCCGATCCGGTCCTTCGCTCGCGAGCCGCGCCCGAAAAAAACACGCCATGCCGAAGATGAAGGCCTACGCCACGTTCGATCTGTACCTCGCGGATCAATCGCCGAAGAACAAGCGGATCATCCGTGCACTGCGGACTTTCGTGAAGCGCACGGCTCCCAAGCTCGAGGAGTCGGTGAAGTGGGGGAACGGCTGTTGGCTCGAAGGCGGTGGCCCGGTCGCGTACGTCTACTCCGACGTCGACTACGTGCAGTTCGGATTCATCCGCGGCGCGTCGCTCGCCGATCCTGAGTGTCTGTTGGAGGGCCAGGGTCAGTTCGTGCGGCACACGAAAGTGCGCCAGGTGACCGACATCGATCCGCGCACGTTCGGTGCGCTCTTGCGACAAGCCGTGGAGCAAGGCCCCGTGCGCCCGTCCGCTGGTTCGAGTGTGAAGCGATCGAAGCAGTCGAGCGCGACGGCGTCGAAGAAATCCGCGTCCAGAAGTCGATCCGCGAAACGAAGTTGAGTGCGGAATCTTCGCCATGCCGCGGATGGCGATCGACCTCGTACGCAGAACGGTCGCGTGCACATTCGAAGGACGGCTTTCGACAGGCAGGCGTATCGAAAGCCGTGCTTGGCACATACGGCCACGCAGGGACAGCACTCGTCGCGCTTTGACCCTTGGAGCGATTGCGATCCACGATCCCGCCGCCGCCAATTCACGCTGAGAATCGTGCTCACGAGACACGTCCGACGTGCGAGCGCATATCCTGCGCTCCATGACCCAACTGCAGCGCGACCCGACGACTTGGCTCTATCCGGTTCCGACGCCCTACAAGACTGGGCGCTTGGCGGTCACGAAGCGGCACGAGATCTACTTCGAGGAATCCGGCAATCCCAAGGGCAAACCGGTCGTGTTCCTGCACGGCGGTCCCGGCGGGGGAACGGTGCCGGCGCATCGACGTTTCTTCGATCCGCGTCGTTACCGCATCGTGCTCTTCGATCAGCGCGGTTGCGGCCAGAGCACGCCGTACGCGAGCGTCGAAGACAATGGGACGTGGGAACTCGTCTCCGACATGGAACGCATCCGTACCGAACTCGCGATTGAGCGCTGGCAAGTGTTCGGTGGTTCGTGGGGCAGCACACTCGCTCTCGCGTACGCCGAAAAGCATCCCGAGCGCGTCAGTGAACTCGTATTGCGCGGCATCTTCTTGCTACGCAAAAAGGAGATCGACTGGTTCTATCAAGAGGGCGCGAACGCGATCTATCCCGATGCGTGGGCACCGTACGAAGCCGCGATTCCGACGAGTGAGCGCAAGGACTACTTGAAGGCTTACTACAAGCGCTTGATGTCGGAAGATCCCGCTGTGCACATGCCGGCCGCGCGCGCATGGAGCGTTTGGGAAGGCTCGACGTCGAAGCTGTTGCCCGATGACGCGTTCGCTGCGTCGTTCGGTGCCGACGCGACGACGTTGGCGTTCGCGCGCATCGAAGCGCACTACTTTCACCACAAAGGCTTCTTCGACGCCGACGATCAATTGCTGCGCGACGTCGACAAGATCCGGAAGATCCCGGGCACGATCGTGCAAGGACGCTACGACGTCGTGTGTCCGCTCATGAGCGCCTACGACTTGCACAAAGCCTGGCCCGAGAGCGAGTTGATGATCGTGCCGGATGCGGGTCACAGCGCCTTCGAACCCGGCATTTCGCGCGCGCTGGTGGCGACGACGGACAGATACGCGCGCTGAAGCGGCCGGCGCTGCCACTTCTGATGGGACATCCATGCGCAGGGCACTCTGAGCATCTGCCCACGCCCCTCGCGCGCTCCTCCGTGCCGGATGCTCGCGCGGTCAGACAGGACGGCGCACAAGCTGTCGTCGGTGCAGGCAAGATCTGGACTCACCCATTGACACTCTATGGGTGTGCGGTGTACCCCTAGTCCAACAAGGGGAATCTCATGCCGAACCAAGAACTCGATCTGCCGCCTGGAGCGCTCGAACTCCTGGTGTTGAAGGTCCTGACGCGCGGTCCGATGCACGGTTACGCAATCGTGCGCGCGATCCAGGAGCGCGGCGCGGAGCCGTTGCGTATCGAGGAAGGCACGCTCTATCCCGCGCTCCACCGCATGGAGCGGCGCGACTTGCTGAGCAGCGAGTGGGGAGTCTCCGAGTCGAACCGCCGCGCCAAGTTCTATCGCCTCACGCCCACGGGCCGTGCGGCGTTGAAAGAGCAGGAATCCGCGTGGCGTCGGGTCAGCGAAGCCGTCGGTCGCGTGCTCGATACGCCGAACAAGAAATGGGCGTGACATGAGTGCCCTTCTCGAACGACTCGGCCTATTCGCGCGCGCGCCGGACACACGATCGTTGGCGGAGATAGCCGGCGACATCGACGCCGAGCTCGCGTTCCACGTCGAAGAGACGGCACGCGAACTGGTTGCCGGTGGACTCGTGCCTGAGGAAGCACACGCCGAAGCGCTGCGGCGATTCGGTGACTACGGACGGATTCGCCGCGAGTGCGCGCGGACGCAGATGGGAGAAAGAATCATGATGCAACGCGTTCAAGTGGTCTTGACGGCACTCCTGATCGTGGCCGTCGGCGTGCTTCTGTGGTCGAACCATGAAGCACGCGCGTCGATGAGCGCGGAGCGTGCTGCGAGCATGGCGATGATCGCGCGAATCGAAGAGCAACTGGCGAGTCGGTCGCCGCAACCAGAGCTGCTCGATGGGCTGCCCGCCGTCCGTGGTCCCGCACAAGTGCCAGACGATTCGGGCGAGTACCTCGACCCCAGCGGGAAGTCCGTGGATCGCACGGCAGCTGTCACCTCTTGGATCAGCACGTTTCGACAACAGTCCGACAACTGGCGTCACGGATTGAAGCAAGCAGATCGACTGGCTGCGCTGCCCGGGTCTCAGGGGGTCGAGATCCTGTCACGGATTTACCCGACGCTGTCGACCGCGCACCGCGAGCAGATCTTCAAGCCCTTCGTGTTCGACGGTGGACATCGGGACGCAGTCGAAGTGCTGGCTCTAGGATTACTGGACGGCACCAATTCCGTGCGTGAACGCGCCGCCCTGTACTTGGAGACGTACGCGTGGAAGAACCTCATGTATGGCGGTGTTGCTGACACATGGCTCGCTGAATGGCGCGACAGGCCCGTGGCCGAAGTCCTACGCGCGAACGCGACTGCGTGGGCGCGCGAGTTTGGAGGCGTGGCCGCCATGTACGAGCAAATTCCAGCAGGGCACCCTACAAGACTTCTAGAGATCATCGACCATGTGCGGCCCGAGGTCTTCGCCACGGCCGGTGTCGATCTGGCGGCCATCCTGCGCGAGAACGGTATCGATCGCTTGACGAGCGAGCAGCTCCGGTTGCTGTCGCCGAGCGATCGCGAGCGTGTCGAAATCGTGCAGTCGTGGTGCCGCGCGAAGTAGACGCTCGAGACCTGCGGTGAACGTCGACAGCGTGCACCCGACGTTCACTGCCAGATCTCAATCCCGCACTGAAACTCAACGACCGGAGATCGATCGATGATTCTCACACTTGCCTTCGTCTCACTGGTTGCGTTCTCGAAGCCTCCGATTCCTGCCGCCGAGGCGAACCTGTTCCGGGCGGCGCTCACCGAAGCGTTGGCGGATCCCGAGTCGAATCGCGCTAAGCTCGTCGCGCAAGCCAAAGCGCTCGAGGCCAAATTCGCGTTGCCTAGTTTGATGAAGGCGCTGCGCGAAGGTCCCAAGCTTGCGGCTGGCGCTCCCAAGCCGCGCACGGTCGGGGGCTCGAAGTAGAAGCTCGAAAAGGTGGGCGACGTCACCGTCGGCTTCCGGTTCGCGAGCGGCAAGGACACGTTCGGTTACGTCGTCGCGATCCCGAAGTCCTACGACCCGACGAAGCCAGCGCCGCTCGTCGTCGATCCGGGTCGTGGATCCGGCGCGGGCAAGACGTTGGCGGAGAAGGCCGACTTCGTGGCGTACTTTCGCAATGGGGCAGACAATGCCGGGTTGCGAGACGCGCTGGTCGTGCGCACGGAAATCATCGAGCAGATCGGCGCCGACGGAATGAAGGGCGCGCGCCCCGAGGACGACGTGTGCGTCGTGTTCGACGACTTGTTCCGCGACCTGACGTCGCGTTTCGCCATCGATCCTGACCGGATCTATGTCGCGGGCATCTCACAGACCGGGTTTTGGGCCTGGTTCCTCGGACGCGCGCGACCCGATCGACTCGCGGGGATCGCGCCGATTTCGGCCGTGACCTGGCAGGTCGACAAGTATCTCGACTGCTTCGCCAACCTTCCGGTGTACGTCGTGCACGGCGACGAGGATCCGATCTGCAAGGTCGAACAACCGCGCAAGACGACTCAATTACTGAAGGCTCAGGGCTACCCCGTGACCTACGTCGAGATCGCAGGCGGCGAACACGGCGGCCTCGTGTTCGGTCGCATGTCCGAGGCGCTCGGTGCGTTGGGCAAGACTCCGCGCCATCCTTGGCCCAAGCACGTGCGCCGAGCAATCTCCACGATGAATCAGCCGTACGCATACTGGATCACGGTCACGAAGCTCGAGAAGGACGGCGACGGTCGCGCAGTGAGCGCACAGGCCGCGACGATCGACGCGCAAATCGATGGCCAGTCAGTCCAGATCACATCGGCGGGGATCGACGCGATCGAACTGTCGCTCGACTCCGAACTGCTCGATGTCACGAAGCCCGTCGATGTCGTGTGGAACGGCAAGAAGTCGCACTCCGGCGTGATCGAGCCGAGCTTCGCGTCCGCCGTCGAACTCGCGCTTGCGAAATCCGACGTGCGCGGCGTCGGTCCAGCGCGTCTTGCGCTCCGAGCTCCTCACTGAGTGGGAACGCGCACTCGCGGTACGGCCGAAAACGGGGCTCGCACGCGAGTTCCAGGTGGGGACGATCGCGCGCGAGGGCACCGTCGGTGATGCAGGCCCTGTGCGCCGCCGTGAAACGGACCCCGCGATCCGCTCACGATCACCCGTTTGGAGCGAAACCGGGCCCACAGTGCGAAGTTGCAGTTCGTGAACCTCACAGTCCGACATTCCTTCTCATACTGTGAGGATCGCAGCGACGGTCGGCCCTGTCAGCGACCGGCGGACGCAAAATCACTCGACAAGAAAGTACGACGCACTCATGAAACCTACACCGAAGAGACGCTTGCTCCCGGCCTTCGCCTTATTGACGATCGCTGTTGGAGCGTACGCGTCGACCGCCACGGCTCTGTCCACGATCGGCGATCCGAAGACGGACGAACCGAAGAAGGAAGAGCCGAAGAAAGGCGAAGTGAAGAAGGACGAAGCGTGGCCGACCGCCGAGAGCGGAACGAAGGCCGAGATCGGCAAGCTCGCGATCGACTTCACGCTCAAGGACATCGACGGCAAAGACGTGAAGCTCTCGAGCTTCAAGGGCAAGACGATCGTCCTCGAATGGTTCAGCCCGGGCTGTCCCGCGTGCAAATTCGCGTACGGCAAGGACGGCCCGCTGAAGGAGCAACACGCGCGCCTCACCAAAGAGGGCGTCGTGTGGCTCTCCATGAACTCTGAAGACAGCGCACGTCCGGCCTCGACGGTCGAGGCGAACAAGGCATTCCTCGAGAAGTACAAGGTCGACCCGCGCATCGTGCTCGATCCGTCGGGCAGCGTGGGCAAGGCTTACGGCGCGAAGACGACGCCGCACATGTTCGTGATCGATGCGAAGGGCATGCTCATCTATCAGGGCGCTCTCGACAACGCACCTGGCGGTGAGGTCGAGAAGGACGCGAAACTGATCAACTACGTCGACGCCGCTCTGAAGGAGGTCGCTGCTGGCAAACCGGTGACGACACCGAAGACGACGTCCTATGGTTGAGGCGTCAAGTACAAGAAGTCGTAGTTACGACTTCCAGAACAGAACCGCGCGGTGAGCAGCAACGCTAGCCGCGCGGGATAGTGGCCCGCTTCGCTGTTGATTCGTATGTCGAGAAAATCACGCACGAACCGCAACCGCCGGCAAATCCATTCGTCTTGATCCTTGGGGC
>JAWXBU010000060.1:0-7676 GCA_034440255.1 Planctomycetota bacterium
CACCGAGTTCGCGCAACCCTTGTTGGCGACACCGTTGTTGCCGCAAGCAACGCAGGTCGTGCCGATCGCGCTGCCGTCACAGAACACCGTGAACGGCGTCGAGCACGGCGAACCGACGACGTTGATGTCGAAGGGATGAACGTGACCATTGGTGTAACCAGCCGGGTAGTTGCCGACTTGGATCAGGTAATTCTGCCCGCAGACGACGGCCAAGGTGACTTCCGACTGCAAACCACTCGTGCCGCAGGCGTCGTCGTTGCAGACGATCGAGGTACCCGCGGTCGGGCAGACCGAGCCGTTGTAGACCGCGATCTTCGAGTCCGCGAAACCATCCGGGCAAACCGAGATCGTCGCAGTCCCGTTGGCGTCCGCTGTCCAGAGGAACCAGTTGTCGACTTCGATTCCCGTCGTCGTGAAGAAGGTGCACAGCACTTCCGATTGGCCTTCGACACCCGTCGTCGCGAAGACGCCGTTGCTCACGAACGAGCCTTGACCCGTGATCGTCTTCGGCGTCGAGCAGCTGTCCTCGGTACCCGTTCCCGACGGAGCGAGAAGGAAGCTACCCGGGCCGCCGGTCGTGGTGCCTTGGTAGAGACCCAGTTGGATCGTGTACGTGTTGCCGGCGGTGGCCGGGAACACGAGCGTCGTCTGGAGGTCGAAACTGTTGCCGTCGTCATTGCACGCGATCGACGCGGCACCCGGGCAACCGGCTCCGTTGTAGATCGAAGCCTTGGTGTCGACGTCGGTGAGACCTTCCGTCGCGAGCAAGAAGCTGCCGGTCGACGGCGCGACCCAGGTGTACCAGATGTCGTTTTGGATCGCGGTGCCACCGAAGAAGAAGCAGAGTCCCTCTGCTTGACCTTGCGCACCCGTCGAGGCGAACGTGTTGTCGAATGCGGTGAGGCCCAAGCCCGTGACGGTGATCGGCGTCGCGCAGTCGTCGTTGGACGGCGGAACCACGACGTTCAAGTCGAACGTGCCCGCGCCGCCCGGCGGCACGACGATCGGGTAGAGACCGAGCTGCAGGACGTAGGAGTTGCCGCTCGTCACTGGGAATTGCGCCTGCGATTGGAACGAGAAGCAGGCGTCGTCGTTGCACGCGAGCGCAGTGCCGGCCGTCGGACAAGCCGTGCCCGGGTACGCGGCGATTTTCGTGTCGATACCCGTGAGCCCACACGTCGCGAAGACGGCGACGCCGGTCGACGGAGCGGTCCAGACGAACCACACGTCTTGAGCGACCGCGGTGCTGCCGAAGATCAAGCAGCTGCCTTCGGTCTGACCTTGGGGGCCAGTGGTGGCGATCGAATTGTCGAACGCGAAGTTGCCGGTGCCGACGATGAGGTCGGGCGTGGCGCACGAGTCCGAGCCGCCCACGAGCGGAGCAGGCGGCGGAGTCTGGACCGCACGCGGGGCGTACGTGCCCTTCACTTGCGCGGTCTGGTTTTGTTTTTGAACCGGCACACCCTTTTGGGCTTGCGCGGCCGTGGCGAAGACGGCGAGAGCGCCGGCGACGAGAACGAAGGTCTTTTTCATGGAACCTGTGTTGCTTTTTGAGAGAGGAAGCGGGGGGAAAGGAAAGGCACACGCGCGCCGAAGAGGAGGAGTCTGATGCGCGTGTAATCGAGTTCGAGTGCACCCGAACTCACCACCTCGAAGGTAATGCACCTGCGCATTTCGTGCTCATCAAGTTTGGAAACCGAATCCCGAATTCGCGGCCCCGGGCGCTTGCCCCGGCTCGCGGCCAGCGTGAGGATAGGCGCCGATGCGCGAAATCGACGCCAAGAAGGCGGCTGCGGCCGAGCGCACGCTGCTCTGGAGCGTGCGATCCGCTGCACTGAGCCTGGCCGTGACGCTCGCGGCCCTCGTGCTCGCTGTGCTCGACATCGGCGGCGGCGACGACACGATTTTGGCCGCGGTCGGGCTCTTCACGTGCTTCGTGGGCGTGTTCTTCGCTTTCATCGGGCTCTTCGGATTGGCCCTCGCGCGTGAGACGCCGACCGTCCGTGCGCCACCGAGTTGGGCCGTTCCGTGGAGCGTCGGCGCGATCCTCGCGAACTTCGGACTCGGGCTCTTCGGGATGCTCACGTAAGGGGATTTCGTGGCGGACAAGAAATACAGCGAGACGATCCAGGCCGAAGGGCACTTGATCGATTCGCAACACCTCAATCACATCTTCGACAAGGTCATCGAGCGCGGTGCCGCTTACGAAGTGTTGCGCTTCGACATCGGCAAGACGAACGACGACAAGAGCTTCATCCAACTCAAGATCACGGCCGCGTCGCCGGATCTGTTGCGCGAGCTGTTGAAGGAGTTGGTGCCGTTCGGCGCGGAACTCGTGAACGAACGCGATGCGCGGTTCGAGCTCGCTCCGAAAGCGCGCTGTGTGCCGCACGATTTCTATTCGACGACGAACTATCGTACGCAAGCGCGCAAGAACGGCCGCTGGGTCGAGGTCGAACGTCAGCGTATGGACGCAGTCGTCGTCGATGAAGGCGCGCGCTTCGTGTGCAGAAAACTGCGCGACATCGTCGCCGGTGATCGCGTGTTGTGCGGTGTCGAAGGCGTGCGCGTGCTGCCGGAATACCGCGATCGCGATCGCCACGGCTTCGCGTTCATGAGCAACGACATCAGCTCCGAGCGTCGCGTCGAAGTCAGCGTCGCGAAAGTGACCGCGATGATGCACGAGGCGCGCGCTGCGGGCGGACGCATCGCGTTCGTCGCCGGCCCCGTCGTCATCCACACGGGCGGCATCGAGTACTTCGGCGACATGGTGCGCAAGGGTTGGGTCGACGTGCTGCTGTCGGGCAATGCGCTCGCCGTGCACGACATCGAGTACGCGCTGTACGGAACTTCGCTCGGCGTCGATCTCGCGACGGGTTCACCGGTCGAGGAAGGCCACAAGAACCACATGCGCGCGATCAACGTGGTCAATCACGCCGGTTCGATCGCGAATGCGGTGAGACAAGGCATTTTGAAGCACGGGATCATGCACGACTGCGTCGTGAACAACGTCGATTTCGTACTCGCCGGCTCGATCCGCGACGACGGCCCGTTGCCTGACACGCTGATGGACTTGATCGAAGCGCAAGAGGGTTACGCGCGCGCGCTCGAAGGCTGCAAGATGGTCGTGATGCTCTCGACGATGCTGCACTCGATCGGCGTCGGCAACATGCTGCCCTCTTGGGTGCGCGTCGTGTGCGTCGACATCAATCCGGCGGTGGTGACGAAACTCGCCGATCGCGGGAGTGCTCAGACGCTCGGCATCGTGACCGACGTCGGGATGTTCCTGCATCAACTGTCAGGCAAGCTCGAGCGGGCGCCGGCGCGCTGACCGTGCTCGCCCGGTTTCAACCGCGCAGCGACCGATACGCCTCGGGCGCGTAATCGTCGACTTGGATCGCGTCGTCGCGGGCTTCGAACGCGACTTTGACTTTGTCGCGCTCACTGGCCGTGAGCACGTTCTTCGCGACGGCTTCGTCGACGATTTCGAGTTCAGCACCGCGCGCGAGGATCTTCGCTTTCTGCGCGTCGCGCAGTTTCTTGCGCAACGGTTCGGCTTCGATCGTGAGTGCGAGCGCGCGCTCGAGACGCCCTAGCCCGGGATCATTGGCACCAGGCAGATACATGTCGCGCGTCAAGCGTACGCGAGCTTCGTTGCCGTCGAGCAACGCTCGCGCGCACGCGGTCGACGTGCGATCGGTCGGCGGACGACGGCGCGCTCCGATCGGGAACACGAACGGACGAATCGCGGTCGCGGCGGCGCGATTGGGCAAATTGTCGAGCACGCCACGCAACGCTTCTTGCGTGTTGAACAACGCTTCGTCGATCGCCCAATCGAACAGCGCGTGATCACTCTGCTGCGCTTCTGCGCAGTGGCGATTCACGACGGCCGTGCCGATGTACATCCACGCCAACGCGTCGGCCAAACGGCCGGTGATCTTCTCTTTGCGCTTGAGCGTGCCGCCCAATGTGCCCATCGCGAGATCCGATACGAGAGCGAACGACGCCGACATGCGCGTCAGTTTCTTCATCGCAAGACCCGCTCGTCCGCCGCGCGGAACGCTCGCGAAAGCGCCGCCGGTCGCGCCCAACACGAGCGAGCGCACCACGTTCGTCGCCACGAAATTCACGTGACCGAAAAACGCTGCATCGAAGGCTGCCACGTCGCGAGCCGACGCCGCGCGCATCTCCTTCAACGCGAACGGATGACAGCGGATCGCGCCTTGACCGAACACGATCATCGTGCGCGTCAGGATGTTCGCGCCCTCGACGGTGATGCCGATCGGGACGGCTTGGTACGCGGATCCGAGCGTGTTTCGCGGACCTTTGCAGATACCCGCACCGCCCGTGACGTCCATCGCGTCGTCGATCACGCGGCGCATGGCTTCGGTCGACCAACATTTCGCGATCGCCGACACGACGGCCGGCTTTTCACCCGCGTCGACCGAGCCTGCCGTGACGACGCGTAACGCATTCATCCAGTGCATGGTTCCGGCGATGCGCGCGAGCGGACTTTCGACGCCTTCGAAGCGTCCGATCGACATGTTGAACTGCTCGCGAATCGACGCATACGCGCCGACGACGCGCGTCGCCAATTGCGCTCCGCCCACGGAATTCGCAGGCAAACTGATCGATCGGCCGGCGGAGAGGCACTCCATCAACATGCGCCAACCTTGGCCTGCCATCTGTGGTCCGCCGATGATCCACTCGACGGGCACGAACACTTTTTCGCCGCGAGTCGGACCGTTTTGGAAGGGGATCGAGAGCGGATCGTGGCGATGTCCGATCACGACGCCTTTCGTCTTCGTCGGGATCAGGGCGCACGTAATGCCCAGGTCTGCTTCGCCGCCGAGCAACTTGTCCGGATCGAACATGCGGAACGCGAGACCGAGCACGGTCGCGATCGGCGCGAGCGTGATGTAGCGCTTGTTCCACGTGAGCTCGATGCCGAGGACTTCTTTGCCTTCGAACGTCCCGCGCTTGACGACGCCTTTCGAAGTCATGCCGCCCGCGTCGGATCCGGCGTGTGGCTCGGTCAGCGCGAAACACGGCACTTCTTCACCGACCGCGAGGCGCGGCAGGTAGTGCTTCTTCTGCTCGTTGGTGCCGTAGTGCAGCAGCAATTCCGCCGGCCCGAGCGAGTTCGGCACCATCACGGTCACCGACGTCGAGACGCTGCGCGAGCTCAACATCGCGACGACGCTCGAATTCGCGATCGCCGAAAAACCGAGTCCGCCGTAGCTCTCGGGGATGATCATCCCCATGAACTTCTCGCGCTTGATGAAGTCCCACACTTCGCGCGGCAGATCGCCGTCGCGACGGATGGCTTGGTCGTCGACCATCTCGCACAAGCGCTTGCAGGGACCGTCCAAGAAGCGTCGTTCTTTTTCCGACAGCGCTTGCGGCACGAACTCGACGATGCGTTTCCAATTCGGCTTGCCTGAGAACAGTTCCGCGTCCCACCACACGGTGCCGGCTTCGAGCGCGATGCGCTCGGTGTCGCTCATCTTCGGAAAGATCGGCGCGAGCAATTTCAGGATCGGTCCGCCGAGCAACACACGTCGCACGCTGCTGAGTCCGAAGATCACGGCGAGTGCGGAGAGCGCGACGCCGATCCACGTGACGATCGTGCGCGACTCCGGCTGTCGCCAAGCGAAGAAGGCCAGCAACACTGCGGCGGGCAAAACCCACGCCCAGAATCCGCGGCCGTTGTAGAGGAGGATCAGTGCGAGTGCGACGCAGCCGAGGACGACGAGGAGAGTCATTGCGAGAAGTATCGAACGCGGCGCGGGGAGGAGAAAAGCCTTCTCTTTCGGTCTGATTTACGCATTCGTTCGCGCGTCCAGCCTGCGCGCGACTCGCACTCCGGACTCCAGCGCGCCTTCCATGTAGCCGACGAATGCCGAACTGGTGTGTTCACCGGCGAAAAGCAGCGGTCCGTGGAATTCGCGCAATAGAGACAGCTTCGTCGTGACTTCGCCTGGAGCCGGAAACGAATACCCGCCGCCGGTCCATTTTTCCGCCGGCCAATCGTAGAAGCGCGAGGTCGTCGACTCCGTGCTGAAACCGGGAAAGCTCGCGTCCAGTTCGCGCTCGTAGTTCGCGCGGCGGGCTGCTCCGGATCGTGCGCGGCTCATTTGTGCCGCATCCGCGCTCGCGAAAATCGTGAGCGCCGCGTCCTCGCCCTCGTCGTCGCCCATCGTCGGATCCCACGTGATCGCGGCTTCGGTGTCGGTGAACGAGTACTGCGAGAGTCCGCGTTCGCGCCAGAAACGACGCCTGACACCGGCGACGTATTTCACCGACAGACCCTGGTGTGGCGCGAGGAGCGCGATGTCGGCGACTTCGAAACGCACCCGGTGCCACGTGTTCGGCGGCAGTGCGACGACGACGAAATCGGCTTCGAACGCGCGCCCAGCGCTGCACACGACGCGCGCACCACTGCCCTGGCGTTCGACGCTCGCAACGGGAGAATTCAAATGCAACGCACTCACGTTCAGCGTGCTCGCGAGCGCTTCGGCCAAACGTTGGTTGCCGCCGCGACAGCGGTAGAGCTCGCTGTCACTCCAATAGCGTTCCACTCCGCCGCCCTGCACTTGCGCGAGCATCGCGAGCAGGCTCTGGCGCTCCGTCGAAACACCGTTGTTCGCCGTCGTTTGCACGTGACACGCGTGACGCGTCAGGTCCGACAGCTCCTGAGCATCGATCCAGTCGGCCACCGAGAGCTCGTCGAGTGCTGCCGCGTTTTCCGAGAGCCACGGTTCGTCGCCGTTCACCGATCGTGCAAGTGCGTTCATGCGCTGCAACGCTTCGTCGAGCTCGTGCCACAGCACTTCGGATTCTTGGGGCGCGAGTCGGCGACCGTTCATGACGATCGGTGCTTCGAGTCCAACATCGTCGCCGACATCAAGCAGTTGCAGACGAAAACGTTCGGCGAGCGTGATCCAGTGCGGATGATTGGAGCCGATCAATTCTGCGCCGGCCTCGGTGTTTTTCTCACTGGGTCCGAAGGGCTGACTGTGCACGCGGCCACCGACGCGACCGCGCGCTTCGAGAACCGTGACCGAGTGCCCACGCGCCGTCAATTCGCTCGCACACGCGAGCCCGGCGAATCCAGCGCCGAGTACGACGATGCGTGGCGCGTTCCTGCGCTGCCACACGGGTGCTGCGCACGAATCGATCAGCATGGTGGCCGACAGCGCGCCCGCGCCTTTCAAGAACGAGCGGCGCGAAGGTTGGAATCGTTCAGGCGCGTGACGTCGCCCAAGCGCACGGTAGAGAGGAAAAGTCATCAGCGATCTCCGCTGAGGAAACTACTCTCGAGCCGCGTAGCACCCAAGCGTGAGTTCCGGTCGATTCGCGCTGTCGACCCATCCAACATTCGTGCGCAGATCTCATCTGGATCCGGTTCTGAATACTTGTCCGGATCTTCCGCCATGCAGTCGGCACACATCGCCGGAAGGGACGATTCGATACCAGCGCTCGAGCACACTCCGCCGCCACGCCCAGCTTCCCCGAAACTGACGCATCATCCCGAGCAACTCGGCACACTCCGCCACCCCGCCCAGCTTCCCCGAAACTGACGCATCCATCCCGAGCAACTCAGCACACTCCGCCGCCACGCCCAGCTTCCCCGAAACTGACGCATCCATCCCGAGCAACTCAGCACACTCCGC
>JAWXBU010000061.1:0-32543 GCA_034440255.1 Planctomycetota bacterium
GCGCTCGTGTCGAAAACACCGGCAAAAGCAGGCGGAACGCCCGGCAGCGATGCGCCTAGCGAAGGCCCGACCGACGCCGGCGCGACGGTCGACGTGCCGCTCACCTTCGAAGTCGTCGCATCCACCGAGACCTTCCAGCGACCGTGCTTCGACGTCGACGAGAACTTCGTCGGTTGGCGTGGAATCAACCTGAAGGGTACGGGGTCCAGCAGCGCACTCGATGGACTGGCCGAGGCGCCGAATTTCTTCCGCATCGGTTCGTCCGATGTGCGCATCGACGGCGACGCCGACGGCAAGGGCGACGGCGCAGCGGACGCGAAGGTCGCGTTGACCGGCACGATTCAGCCGATCAAGTTCAATCTCGGCACAGGCACGAGCGCTAGACCGTATGCCGTCCTCGGCTGCACGGCCGGGACGCAGGAGTCCTTCCAGGGCATGTCGCTGAACATGAACCCCACGGATGCGCAGTTGACGCTGTACGTACTCGCAGCCGCGAGCATGGTGGGGACGCTCGACGGACAATCGATCCGCATCCTCGACGAGACCATGGACGGGCAGTACGGCAGCATCCCGCAGAGCTATGGTTTCGGCGGGCTTTCCAAGGGCTATTTCCAGCCGTACTTGGATTGCATGATCATCGGCGCGGGGAAACGTGCTCGCCCGTGGAGCGAAATCGCCGAAGTGAACGGCAAGTGGTGGAAGTTCGAGACGGGCACGACGGGGCAGTCGCTCAAAGCCAGCCCGGTCAAGACCGACACGGGTACGCTCAAGCTCGAATTCAAAGGGCCCGTCGCGCCCACGTACTTGATCGTGCAGGGCAGTGGTGCGTTCAAGAACTGCTACTACGACCTCAGTGAGGGCGGCGCGAAGGGTGTGCAAGTGCCCGTCGGTCGCTACACGATCGCCTACGGCGAAATTCGCAAGGGCAAGAAGAAGCAGATTCAAAAGTGCGTCATCATCGCGCAGAAGAGTCCGCCGAACTACGACGTGACGAAGGGCGGCACGACAGTGATCTCGCTCGGTGCGCCGTTCTCGTTCGACTTCCAGTCGCGCAACGACGAGGGCAAGGTGACCATCACGGGTCAGACAGTCGCGGTGGTCGGATCGGCGGGGGAGCACTACGAGCGCCTCTGGCAGTGCGTCGCGAAGCCCGAAGTCGTTTGGCGCAAAAAGGGCACGAAAAAGGCCGAGAAAGCGACGAAAATGGCGCACGTCACGGATGTCGAAACGATGAACAAGCTGGGTACCGAGACGACGTGGTTCCCGCTCGATCTCGAGCTCGACGTCAAGGGGCAAGGCGACGTCGAGTTGCAGCTCGTCGACAAGAAACACGATCTGTTCGGCAAGATCGAATCCGACTGGAAGTAAGAGGATCGTCTCTAGTGCTCGACATCAAGTTCATCCGTGCTCATCCCGACATCGTCAAGGCCGGCGCGAAGAAGAAGCGCATCGCGTGCGACATCGACAAGATCCTCGTGGTCGACAAAGAGTGGCGTGAGCTGCAGGTCGAGGTCGACGGACTGCGCCAAGAGCAGAAGAGCGCGAGCAAGCTGATCGGCGCCGCCGCCGCCGCGGATCGGCCGCGTCTCGCCGAGGAACAAAAGCAGAAGAAGGAACTGCTCAAGGTGCGCGAGGTCGCCGCCGAGCTGAAGCAAAAGGAACTGCACGAGCTGCTGCTGCGCGTCCCGAACGTTCCCGCCGAAGCCGTACCCGAAGGCCGGGACGACAGTGAAAACGTCGAGGTCAAGCGCTTTGGCACTCCAAAGAAATTCGACTTCGAGCCGCGCGACCACATCGCACTTGGCGAAGCGCAGAACTGGATCGACGTCATCGCCGGCGCCCGCATCGCCGGCTCGCGCAACTACTTCTTGAAGGGCGACATGTCGCTCTACGAGGGCGCCGTGATGCGCTACGCGCTCGACTTGATGGTCAAAAAGGGCTTCGTCCCTTTGTCGGTGCCGACGCTCGTGCGCAGCGAGATCATGGTCGGCACCGGCTACTTTCCCGGTGGTGAAGAGCAGGCTTACCGTACGGATTCACGCGACGACATGTGCCTCGTCGGCACCGCCGAAGTGCCGGTGACCGCGCTGCATCAGGACGAGATCTTGAACCTCGCCGACTTGCCGAAGAAGTACGTCGCTCTCTCGTCGTGCTATCGGCGTGAAGCGGGCACGTACGGCAAGGACACACGCGGTCTGTATCGCGTGCACCAGTTCCAGAAGGTCGAGCAAGTCATCGTGGACGTCGCCGACGCCGAGCGTTCGATCGAACATCACCACGCGATCGTCGCGAACGCGGAGGAAGTGTTGCAGTCACTCGAGCTGCCGTACCGCGTCGTGAACGTCTGCGGCGGCGATCTCGGGCAACCGCAGATCCAAAAATTCGACATCGAGACCTGGATGCCCTCGCGTCAGAACTACGGCGAGACGCACAGTGCGTCGCGCTTTCACGAGTTCCAAGCGCGGCGATTGAACATGCGCTACCGCGACGCCAGCGGCGAGGTGCGGGTGTGTCACACGCTCAACAACACGGTCGCGGCGAGCGTGCGGATGTTGATCGCACTGATCGAGAACCACCAGCGCCGCGACGGCACCGTGTACATTCCGGCACCCTTGCGTCCGTACATGGGCGGGCGCGACTCGATGGGGCGCGCCTTGGCCTGAGCGCGCGGGCTGCCGCAGCGATCGCGGTCAGCTCCCGGCTTCGACGTCAGAGCATCGAATCGCTGCTGGTGCAGCCGGCGCTCGTGAACTTCTCGTGCGGCTCGAACCGGAGCCGCCCGTTCGCATTTCAATGGCGCCCATGATCGGAGGCGTCAGAGAGAGGACAACGAGCACTCATGGCTCAGTTGTTCTTGCCGCCGCCGAGCGGATTGCCGTTCGTGATCACGCGCGTGTCGGCGCCCTGCAATCCGGTCGGAATGTCGCCACCGCCTCGTCCGCCGCCGCCGCCGGCTTGACCGCCGACCTCGGTCGTATTGGTTTTCGTCTTGCCGTCGGCGGAGGTTCCGCTGGCCGAGGGGACGGAAGGAATCTTCGGCACGGGGATGGCTTCTTCGGCCAGGCGCAGCGTCTCTGCGAAGCGGATGACGCGCTTGTACGTCGATGTGCGGCGCTCGCTCGGCATCAGGATCAACTGCTCGTTCACGAGGCGCGGCGCGAGTTCGAGGATCAGCGTCACTTCGATGCGTGCCGGCAAACCGATGTTCTCGGAATTCACATCCGAGCCCCACTCGTCGACCGGTTGTTCATCGCGTCCATCCTTCGCGAAGCACTGCACGTCGAAACTCTTCACGCGCTCGTGCAGGAACATGAAGACGCCGTCTTCGAAGGGGTCCTCGTCGACACCGAATGATTCGCGGCGATGGATCTCGAGGAACTGGTCGGAGAATTCACTGTTCGGGCGCAGGCGGTAACCGACTTCGTTCACGTCTGCGCGCACCAGGCGATTGTCGAGGTTCGTATAGCCGAGCGAATCGTTCGACGTCACGAAGTCGATGCTGTCGGCGTCCATCCCGAGCAGGACGCGATTCTTGACGCGCAGCTGGAGTTGACGCGTTCGGTCGTAAGTGACGATGGCGCGGATGTCGCGCTCGAGCATGTCGAGGGTCGCCGGCCCTGCGAGCTGCGTCTCTTGGATGTTGTGGATCGTGTCGCGCGTATTGCGCGCTGCAGTCAGGATCTGCGTCATCGACACCATGATGCCGCTCATGATGAGGAGCGTGACGAGCACTTCGATCAGTGTGAAACCGGCGGAGCGCCCGCAGCTCGAATGGATGGTCTTCATGGCGGTGTGGTCGAACTCGACGTCTTCTTGTTGCCGTCCTCGTCCGTTTCACCGTAGACCTGGGTCCACGGCATCCAATGTTCCAAGACCAGCTGGTTTTGGTACTCGGCGAACTTCGGGAAGCTGACTTTGATCTTCACCTTTTCGTAGGGTTCCGGGAGCTGCTCCTCGTCCTTTTTCTTCTCGTCGTCGAGTTGCTTCTGCGTGCGCGGCTTCCACGAATCGAACGGTGCGTTCGGATCGGTGTCGACGAAGCCCTCGTCGCCCACGACGACTTCGTACGTGAATGCGGCATAACCTTGATCGGCGTACGTGCCCGCCAAGCCCTGCTCGATGTCCTCTTGGTAGAGCCCCGATTCGATCTGGCCGAGCGTGTAGAGGCCGAGCTCGCGCGCGAGCTTTTCGTTACGCGTCTGCGCAGCGGTGATCTTCGCCGTGTTGAGACCTTGCAGAACCAGCACGAGACCGATGCCGACGATCACGATCGTGACCGCGACCTCGGCGAGCGTGAAACCTGCGCGCGAGAGAGGACGTGACTTCATCGGAAGTCCGCTTCCTTCGGCGGGGGACGCGAGTAGACGCCCTCGTGATAGTCGATCAGGCCGAGCAAGCCCTGCACTTCGATCGTGTAACGATTCTCGTAGGGCATCTGGATGAGCACGATCGTATGCCCCGATGCCGTACCGAGCGCGTCGAAGCGCACGTATACGATTCCGCGCTTGAACTCGACGCCGTCGATCGTGACCACTTGGAATTGCACGCCCTTCGGCAGCACGGACCACGCGAGCGCGCGCCTGTCTTCTTCGCCGACCGCGAGCCCCTGACCGTCCATGCGGAACGGCGTGACGATTCGATAGCGCTGCTGATCGAGATCGTATTGGATCTGGAACGTGGCGTTCCGCGCGATGGCCTCCGAACGCGTGCCCGACAACGCGGACGAGAGTTCACGTACGGCTGCGTGCAAGTTCGCCCGCGGCAAGATCGCGTTCCAATTCACGCTCACGATCGTCGCGACGAGCGCGAGGATCACGAGCACGCCCATCATTTCGACGAGGCTGAAACCCGCTCGCTCGCGAGAGGTCGTCCGAGCCGTTCGCGTGCGTGTTTTGACCATGGGAACTGGCTCGGGCTCAACCGCCGTCGGAGATCTTCTGATCGTCGATGTCCGCGTCTTCGCCCTCGCCACCGATCGATTTGTCACGGCCCAACGTGTAAATGCGCGGCTGCGGTTGGCCCGGTGACGGTTGCTCGTAACCGTACTCCTCGTTCCACGGGTCCTTCGGAACTTTCGTCTGCGTCAAGTAACGGTGCCCGTTCTGGTCAGGTTGCACCAGTTTTTCGAGGCTGTCGGGATACGTGCCGGCGTTGGTCATCGCGAACTGATCGAGCGCTTGCTTGATGACCGTGATGTCGGCCTTGATCTTCGCCTGTTGGCCCTGGAAGAACTTCTGCCAGACGTTGGGCACGACGATCGTCGCCAAGATGCCGATGATCACGATCACGACCATCATTTCGGCCAGCGTGAAACCGGCCCGGCGCTTCTGAGATTGGGTCTTCATGGGAGTGCTTGGTTCCGGCGCGACGCAGATGCGCCGGCAAGGGTTCACTTGATTTGTCCGATCTGGAGGATGGGCAGGACGATCGAAACCACGATGTACCCGACGACAACCGCCAAAAAGATGATCATGATCGGCTCGATCACGGCGGTCATGCGCTCGGTCGCGACGTCGATTTCTTCGTCGTAGGCGACCGCCACGCGGTCGAGCATCTGTTCGAGCTCGCCCGATTGCTCGCCTACCGACACCATGTAGCCTACCAGTGCCGGGAAGGCGCCGGTCTGTTTCAGCGGGGTGGCGATGTCCGTACCCTCGAGGATGCGTACGCGGATGTGTTCGGTCGCATCGGCGATGACACGATTGCCCACGACTTTGCGCGTTATCTCGAGGCTGTTCACGGCCGGGACGCCGCTTTGGAGCAACGTCGACAGCGTGCGCGTGAAACGCGCCACGGCCTGCTTGCGCATCAGGTCGCCGAGAATCGGGATGCGCAGCACCGACTTGTCGAGCCAGAGACGACCTTTGTCCGTCTTGTAAACGCGCTCGATCACGAAGAAAATGAGCGCGGCCAGTAGTCCCGCGGCCCACCAGTAGTTCTTGAAGAGTTCACTGATGAAGATCAGGACCTGCGTCGGCGGCGGCAGGGTCTGACCTTGATCCAAGAGCATCTGCGTGATCTTCGGAACGACGACCGTCATCAAGATCGAGACGACGATGAGGCCGATGCCGATCATCATGACCGGGTACGTGAGCGCCGAAACGATCTTGCGACGCAGCGCGCGTTGAGCTTGCAAGTAGTCCGCGAGACGGCGCAAGACGACGTCGACGTTTCCCGTCGCTTCGCCCGCTCGCACCATGTTCACGTACAACTCGCCGAACATGCCGGGGTGATCGGCGAGCGCGTCGGCGAGCGAACTGCCTTGGTTGATGCGCTCGCGGATTTCGCGGAACATCGTCTCGGTGGAGCGCTGCTCGGCCTGCTCGATGATCGCCTTCAACGTCTCGGCCAGCGGGATACCCGAAGAGAGGAGCGTGCCCATCATGCGCGTCACGCTCGTCAAGATCTCGAGGTTGCGCATGCTCGGCGTCGCGTTGGCCGCGCGATTGCGTCGAATCTTCTCGATGAAGTTGAGCTTGGCACCCTTCTTCGAATTGAGTCCGCGTCGGCCGCCTCTGCGCTCTTCGATCTCGCTGACGAGCAAGTTTTCGCGGCGCAAACGCACGCGCGCGTCGCGCGGCGTGTCCGCGTCGATCACACCCGTCTGGATCGCGCCACCGGGTGCGTAGGCCTTGTAGTCGAAGATCGGCATGGGCGCGTCCGGGTTCTAATTCAGTCCAAATCGAGCTGCGTCACGCGCAACACTTCGTCGGGCGTCGTCTGACCGGCCAAAATCTTGACCCGTCCGTCCTCGCGCAACGTGATCATCCCACGTTCGACGGCGCCGCGCTTCATCTGCGCTGCGGTCGCGTTGTTCATGATCTGCGTGCGCAAGGCTTCGTCGATGGGCATGAACTCGTAAATCGCCGTTCGACCTGCGTAGCCCGAATTGAAGCACTCGTCGCAACCCTTGCCTGACGCGACGCGACCGCCCATCTGTGCCGGATCGAGGCCGACCTTGCGCAGCTTGGCCGCCCACTCGTCGGTGATCGGTCCGTAGAAGTGGCAGTGCTTGCAGATCGTGCGCACGAGACGTTGAGCGATGACGAGCACGAGCGAACTCGACACGAGATACGGCTCGACGCCTTGGTCGACCATACGCTGGATCGTGCTCGGCGCGTCGTTCGTGTGCACGGTCGAGAACACCAAGTGGCCCGTGAGAGCCGCACGGATCGCGACTTCGGCCGTTTCGAGGTCGCGGATTTCGCCGACCATCATCACGTCCGGGTCTTGACGCAAGAACGAACGCAGACCGTGCGCGAAGGTCAGACCTTTCTTGACGTTCACCTGCACCTGGCTGATGCCGGCGAGCGAGTACTCGACCGGATCCTCGATCGTGAGCACGTTCTTCTGCGTCGTGTCGACTTCGCTCATCCCCGCGTAGAGCGTCGTCGTCTTGCCCGAACCCGTCGGACCCGTGACCAGGATGATCCCGTGCGAGTAGTTCAAGTACTCCCGGATCATCGCGAGGTTCTTGGGCGCGAGCCCGATCTGTTCGAGCGAGTAGACCTTGGCCGTCTTGTCCAGCAAACGCATGACGATGCGCTCGCCGTTCGTCGTCGGAATCGAGCTGATGCGCACGTCGACTTCGCCGTCGCCGATCTTGATCGTCGCGCGTCCGTCTTGCGGCAGACGGCGCTCGGCGATGTCCATCTTGCCCATGACCTTCACGCGGCTGACGATGGCTTCCTGCGCTTTGCGCGGGATCGGATCCATGTCGTAGAGGATGCCGTCGATGCGAAAACGCACTTGCATGCGATCGGGGTAGCTCTGGAAGTGAACGTCCGACGCGCGCAGCTTCAGCGCTTGGAACAAGATCGTGTTGACGAGCTTGATGATCGGCGCCTTGTTGGCGACGTCGAGCACGTCTTCGCCCTCGTCGATCTGGTCGGCGAGTCCGGCGATGTTTCCGTCTTCGTTGACGTCGGCGAGTGCTTCGTCCACGCCGTCCGCTTTGTGACGGTACGCGCGGCCGAGCAGCGTCGTGATCTCGATGCGCGGCGCGAGTACCGGATCGATCTCGGCGCCGAGCATCGCCGACAGATCGTCCATCGGGTGCGGCTGCATCGGCGTGCATGTCGCGACCTTGAACACGCCGTCGCTGGAAGCTTCGAGCGCGACGAGGTTGTAGTTGCGCGCGAAGTGCACCGGCACTTTCGAGACGAACGTATTCGGCACCTGTGTGCCTTCGAGCGACTTCCGGAACTCGAACCCCAAGTGTTTGGCGTAGATCGAGAGCAATACGACTTCGTCGAGGTAGGCCTTCGAAAGGATCACGCGGTCGAGCGATTCACCCGTCGTCGCCGCAACGCGTCGGCATTCCTCGAGCCGTTCGCGCGAGAGCCCTGCGTCGACCAGCATCTCGCCGAGTGTGCCAGCGGAGGCCGGAATCGCCGAGCCCGGCATCGTGGGGAGGGCGTTCGGACCCGCGCTCATTGGTCGTCCATCTTCACCGGGACAGCCTGGTTCTTGTCCGGGCTCTTCAACATCCCGTTGAGCTTCAGCGGATCGATGCCGACGGCCGAGTTCTCGACTTCGCCGCGTTCCGGTCCACGGTAGAGCGGCACTTCGAAGCCTTGCATGTCGACACCTTGCTTGTTGACCCCGAAGCGCGGATCGACGACGCGGATGCGCGCGGCACCGATCGCGTCGGCCGCTTCGAGCTTGCGGTTGTAGGAGTACTCCGCGAGGTCGGCAAAGTCGTTGTCGCGCATGATGTGCGGCGTCACGAAGAAGTAGAGGGTCGTCTTCGCGCCCGACGTGCTGTTGCTGCCGAACAGGTAGCCGAGTACCGGGATGTCGCCGAAGAACGGCACGGAACGGCGGTCCGTGCCCTTGTTGTCGGTGATGATGCCGCCGATGACCATCGTGTCCCCGTCGGGCACGTTGATCGTCGTCTGGATCGTGCGCGTCGTGCGCGGCGGCGGAATCGCACCGCTGACCGAGCCGATGAAGTTCGAGACTTCGAGCGAGCAGTTCAGGCGCAGGTAGTTCGACGCGCTGATCGTCGGCGAGATCTCCATCGTGATGCCGGCTTCGACGTACTCCTTGAAGTTCGTCTGCGTCTGGTTGCCGACGCCGCCCGTCGCCGTGATCGTCGTCGTCGGTTGTTCGTCCTTCGACGTGACTTTGGCGCTCTTGTTGTTGTTGACGAGCACGCTCGGCACGTTGAGAACGTTCGTGTCGCGACGCGTCTTGAGCGCGTTGATCAGGATCGGAAGGGAGAAATCTTCGCCACGCAAAATACCGGCCGTGACGCCAGCGAGCGGCGCGCCGCCGTCGGCGCCCGTGACGAGGCGGATGTCGGGGACGCCGTCCGAGTTCGTGTCTTGGAACGTCGAGAGGCCGAACGACGACACGCCGAAGGTGCCGTTGCCGCTGCCCGTGATGTCCGCGAGTCCCAATTCGACCGACAAGTTGAACGAGTCTTGATCGGAGAGTTCGACCAGGGCGGTCTCGATCAACACTTGTTTCTGGCGTTGATCGAGGCGCTGGATGAGCTGCAAGATCTCGTCGTACCGCGTCCGATTCGCGGCGATGAGCAACGAGTTGGTCGACTTGTCGGCGACGACCACGACCTCGTTGCGTGAGGCCGATCCACCGGCACCGGCCGCGGCTCCACCGGTGCGATTGGCTCCGCCCGCGCCGCCTGCGCCGGTCGAAACGCGGCTCGCGTTGCGAATGAAATCGTCGAGCGTCTTGGCGAGTTCTTCGGCGTCGACGTTGTCGAGGTTGTAGATGTGGTACGTGCGCTCACCCTGCACGACGTCGACGTCGAGACGCGCGACCAGTTCCTTGATGCGCGGCATGTCCTCGGGCATCGCCATGACGAGCAACGAGTTCGTCGGCGAGTGGATCATGATCTTCGACTCGGCTTGACCCGTCTGCAGCGGCGCCGTCACACCTGTGTTGCTGGCTTGTTGAGCCCCGCGCGCTTGCGTGGCGCGCTTGCCGGCGTCGAGCAACTCCGAGATCGTGTCCGCCAATTCCTCGGCCGAAGCGAACTCGAGCGGCAACACTTCGAACTCGGGCGTGATCGTGTCGTGCTTGCCCGACGCGTCGTCGACGAACTTCAGCATCTTCACGATGGACACGACGTTGCTGCCGAAGCCGGTGATGATGAGGCTGTTGCTGTTGCCGACCGGGATGATCTGTTGGCTCTGCGGATCCGTGAACATCTGGCGCATCGAGTTCGACAGATCGCGCACGTTCGTGTTCGGCAGATCGACGACCGTCGTGATCGGAACGGCCGGTTGATCGGCGTACTTGTCGAGGTCGTCAGGGAAGACGTAGATCGCGTCCTTGCGCGGTCCGCCTTGTCCGCGACCGGCTTGCGGCTGCGTCGACTGGATCAAGATGACCGAGAGGTGCTCCGGTCCGATCTTCGTGCACACGAAGTCGTTGATGATCATCATGATCTGGAAGAACGGATAGAAGTCGCTCTTCGGGATCGTCTTCGAGCCGTACATGCGTAGCGGGATGCGGTTCAAGAGCTGCGCGGTTTCCTGCGTGTACGTGAAGTTGAACTGCGTGACTTCCTGGCAGTGCTTCACGAACTGCTCGAGCGTGAGCGCATCGGCGCCACCCGTCTCGTCGAAGTTCAGAACGTAGAAGTCGCCCTTCTGCTGGATGTTCGGGACTTTTTGTCCGCCGCTCGCTTGCACGCCGCCGACGCCGGGGTTGATCGGAACGGCGTTGGCGCCGGGTTGCTGGGCTCCGGGTTGTTGGCCAGCAGGTTGCTGCGCCGCAGGTTGCTGCGCTGCGGGTTGCTGCGCTGCGGGCTGCTGAGCTCCCGGTTGCGGCTGCTGGGCGCTCGGGCGAACCGGCGCTTGAGCGAGGGCCGGGGAGGCGAGCAGGGTGAGCGCGGCGACGAAAGCGATCATGGGCGTTCCAACTGGACGGTTAATGGGGCCAGCCGTTGCGCTCTATCCCTTTGGAGCACCGTGGGTTAGATCCTACGCCGCCCGGCCCGCGTGGCGCGCACTCTAGGACCGGGGCGAGTTGGAGTCAAACAGGCTCGACCAAGGAAAGTCGCGCGCGGACTGAATCGGAGCGATCCGACGTCGACTGAACCTCCTTCTTCCCAAGACATCGCGCGCGCAGAGTCGCGTCATTCTTTCCACCTGCGCGTAGCCGCTCGCGTTGTGCGTTTCGTATTGTGCGAACCCCGCATGCGCCTCAGCGATCTCTTCCAGCCGGAGGACGTACTGGTCGGCTTCGCACCCCACGACAAATGGGACGCGATCCGACGGCTCGTCGAACACCTCGTCGCGCGCGACCGTTTGAAGACTGTGAGCGGTCCGGCGATCGTCGACGCCGTCGTCGCGCGCGAGAAGTCGATGTCGACCGGGATGGAACACGGCATCGCGATTCCGCACGCAGCCGTCGACGCGGTCGATCACGTCGTCGCGTGCATGGCGATCGTCGGCGCGAAAGACGGCTTGCCGTTCGAGAACATCGACGGCGGCACGACGAAGATCGTCGTCTTGCTCGTCATCCCGCGCGCGCAGAAGTTGCTGCATATCCGCACGCTCGCCGACATCGCGCGAGTCTTGAATCGTGACGCGATTCGCGAGCGCTTGATCCAAGCTGCGACGAGGGCGGAAGCGTGGGCGATCCTGGCCGAGGCCGACGGGCCGAAGCGCGCCTGATCCTCGTCTCCGTGACCGAACCCGCGACTTCGGTGCGCTCGAGTCGCGGCCTCGCGCTGGCTGCTGCATTCCTCTCCGGCGCAGCGGGACTCGGTCTGCAGAGCTTGCTGCTTTCGGCTGGTGGACTGGCCTTGGGGTACGGCGGATCGGTCGCGATCGGATTGACGGTGTGGCTCGTCGCGTGGGCGATCGGTGCGGGCCTCGCGCGACGACGTGGATTCGACAGGGCGTCGGCGCTCGCCTGGGTCGGCGGCGCACTCTGCGTCCTCTCTCCGGCGGCCGTTTGGAGCGTCTTGTTCGCCGGACGCGCACTCGCGGGCGGCCCAGCCGCGGTCGTCGTCGCGATCGTGGCCCTCGCTGTTCCAGCCGTGCTGCAAGGCCTGTTCTTGCCGCTCTTGGCGCAGCGTTTCGAGCGCGTCGGCTGGCTCTTCGCCTTCAACTTGCTCGGCAGCGTGGTCGGTGCATTCGCGATCAGCGATCGGGCCGTCGGAGAGTTCGGTCGCCTGCCTGCAGCGTGGCTCGCGGGAATGTGCGCGTGCGCAGCTGGCTCTATCGGCGCGATCGCGACATCCGGCGCTCGACGTGTAGCACGCGCGGAGGAGGACAGTCCTCCACAGATCACCCGCGCGCGCGCTTTCGTCGTCGTCGCCTGTGCCACCGCGTGGATGGCGGCACTCGAATGGGTTTCGTACCGACTCGGCGTCCTGTGGTTGGGCGGGATGCAGAACGCGTTGAATGCCGTGTTGTGCGCTTCGCTGATCGGTCTTGCGCTCGGTGCACTGCTCTTGTCGCCGCTCTTCGAACGCCGCCGTCACGCTCTCGTCGCGCTGCTCCTCCTGTGCGTCGCGTGTTCGGTGTGGCCTTTTTTCGCGGCGTCCGCACTCGAACGCATGAGCGGCACACCGCTTTTCGTGCGAGCGCTCGTCCTGTGCGCACCGGTCCTGTTCGGATTCGGAGCGGTCATTCCGATCGTGCAAGCTGCGCGCGGCCGAGCGCACGACGCACGCGGCGAGTTGTCGCGCTTGCTCGCGGCCGAAGCGCTCGGCGCTCTGATCGGCATTCCGCTCGTGCACTTCGTCGTCGTTCCTCATCACGGACTCAGCGGAGCGATCGCCGTCGCGATCGGTTTCGGCGCGGTCGCGCTGATGGTCGTGTCGCGCAGCGCGTGGATCCCCGCCGCCCTCGTCGCGTTGTTCGCCGCATTTCGAACGACGCCGGCGCGCGACTCGCTGCCGTACTCGAATCCGGCGCTCACCGTCTTGTCGCTCGCCGAAGACCTCGACTTCGCAGTTGGCGTCGTCGACGACGGCATGCTCGGCGAGCGCACACTCTTGACCGACGGTTTTCGCGCGGCAGGAACCGGGCGCGACTACCTCTACATGCAAGCGCTCGGTCACTTGCCCGTGCTGTTGCATCCCTCGCCGAAGCGCGTCGCCGTGCTCGCGCTCGGGACCGGAACGACGGTCGGCGCCGTGTCCTTGCACGAACGCGTCGAGCGCATCGACGTGCTCGAAATCTCGCGCGCAGTCGTCGACGCGGCGCCCTACTTCGTGGAGAAGAATCACGGCGCGCTCGCCGAGGGTTGGCCTGGCCTCGTCGACGATTCCGACGGCGTCGCGCGTGTCGTAGTCAAGCTGGGCGACGGGCGCGCCACTCTCGCTCGATCACCGTCGACGTACGACGTGATCACGATGGAGCCGCTGCTCCCCGACTCGCCTTTCGCGATCTACCTCTACACGGCCGAGTTCTACGAGATCGCGAAACGCGCACTCAATACCGGCGGCATCGTGTGTCAGTGGGTGCCGCCGCACGCGCTCGAACCGGCGACGTTCGAGGCGACGTGCTCGGCGTTCGCGCGAGCGTTTGCGTGGAACGGTGTGTGGGTCTTCGGCACGCAAGTCGTGCTCGTCGGCGGACACGTCGAGCCCACACTCGATGCGGCTCGCTTCGAAGGCGGATCGGAAGGGCTGCGCACAGCGCTCGCCGGCCTTGGATTGAGTACGGAGAACGAGGTTCTGGCGAGATGGTGTGGGCGGTGGAGCGGCGCTGCGAACGCGGAGCGCGCACTCACGGACATCGATCCGTGGACCGTGTTTCTGGCGCGACGCAGGGGCGCTGTGCTGCTGTTGGATTTGCCGCTGAACCTGGGCTCACTGCCTGAGCGCACCGCGCACGATTCGTCGCCCTTCGAGATCGCGACGAACGACGCAGCCACAGGTCGAGCCGCCGACGGTCAGCGCGAGTTGCGAGCCGCGCGCGTCGCACACGCCTACCGTGAAGCGGAGTTGCGCGGCGCGCGGTCCGAACATTCGACGAGCGCTCGATTCGAAGCGCACCTGGTTCTGGCGCGCACGCTCCTCGTCGGCGACCCCGACCTCGCGCGCTTCGAGGCCGAAGTGAATTTCCTCGCCGACATCCGATCCGGGGTTTCGGCTCTGTCGTCGAGTTCTGCTCGTATGGCCGCCCAGACTGCGCTCGAGCCCCTGATCTCCGCCGCCGAGAGCCGCAGCGAGCGTGCAGATGTGCATTTGTACAACGCGATCGCGCTCGAACGGCTCGGCAGCAAAGCAGCAGCAAAGGCGCTCGAAAGAGCCCTGAAAGCCTGCCCCAAACTCGCAGCGACGCCCGAGGCGCAGAATGCGCGCAAGCTCTTCATGTCGGACGCGCTGTGGCAGAAACTCGTCGATGCAGAGAGAACCGCCCGCGATTAGGTGTGTTCACTTTGCGTTCGAAGCCCTATCCGGGTCTGGTTGGATCCTTTGGTCACCGGCACAATCCGACCGAAGTCGATTTTCCCGCCGCGACTTCCGAGGCCGTCAGATGCAAAAAACTATCGTTGCGATGCTCGCGCTCGCGTTCACCCTCCCGGCATTTGCGACCCGCACCGTCGAGTTGCCCTACGAGAAGATCGCGCGCGACTTCGCGCTCGCTCACGATCTGAAGGACGCCGCGCCCGAGACGATTCAGTACGAGGACGTGCTCGCGAAACACTTCGTCAAGCTCGAGCTAGGCGCGTTCGACGTGCGCTTTCCGCGCGAGCAGTTGGCAACGAACGCGGATCGGTTCAAGACGTGCGCCCAGTCGCTCGTCGCGGCGCAAGAGGAGTTCTTGGACTGGCTCGGCGCCACAGCGGCGGACAAGGTCTTGCGGGAGGATTTGAAGACGCTCAACGGCTGGGTCAAGGCGTGGAAGCCGGCTTCGCTCGCGCGCGGCAAGAGCGGTGAGGAAACCGACGTCTTCAAGTTGGTCGGCGCGAACGATGCGCAAATCGCCGCTTCGAAGCACGTGTACGACGCGCTGGCGAAAGGACTGGCGCTCGGCCCGGCGCGCGAAAAACCGCTGCAACCGCGGTTGATCTTGCTGCCGACGCGCAAGCTCTTCACCGAGTTCATCTACTTCACGGGCTGGATCAAGAGCGACCAGCGCGGCATTTTCTGGCTCGACACGGTGCCGGATTGGACGCAGTGTTTCGTCGTCGAGGACCAAGTGATGGCCCTCGAGTACGGCGTCCCGAATCGCCAGCCGACCGACTACACGTCGGGCACGTCGATGGACGAGCTGCTCTTGCAGCAAGTCGCGCAGCTCGGGATGAATTCACTGTTCTCGGCGCACTACAAAGAACGGGTGCCGGGTGCGTTCATCGCGGGGCTCTCGATGAACCTCGTGATCGACGCGTACGGCGCGGTGCAGACGCGCATCGACGGTGACACGCGCTCGAAAGTGACCGGCAAGCGCGACGTGTTCGTCGCCGGCGGCGCGAGCGAGGGCGGATTCTTGGCCAAGAACTCGGCCGAGACGAAGTGGCGCGAGAACGGCGGACGGGATCACTTCATTCCGACGCTGCGCGCAGCGCAGGAGGACGCCGTCAAGATCGCCAAGGACGTGAAGAACAAGATCGCCGTGTTCGCGATCCGCTCCGACGACGGCGGCGACAAGTGGCCGGCGGTCGCGCCGTTCTTCGACGCGAACGCGGACGCGCCGAGTCCGGCGGCAAAGTTTCAGGGAGATTTCGCGGAGTTCATCCGCGCGTACAAGAGTGCGTTCATTTTCTGGCTGCAGACGAAGTCGCAGGGCACCGAGAAGAACTCGCGCGAGAAGTTCGCGGTCTTGTTGAAGAAGTTGTCGGATCCGAATTTGGCCGCGGATTTCGAAGGCGTTTTCGGAGAGGTTTACGACGGGGCCAAGCTGTCGGGGGCGGGGGCGGACAAGGAATCGCTCGAGGGGAAATTCCTCGTGTGGCTGAGCCAGCAGAAATAACTCGATGAGTCAGATGGGCGACCGTGCTGGGCTGGATGGTCACGCCCACTCGTCGAGGCGCGCCTCGATCGCCGACCGAATCTGCGCCGCAGTGCGCTCGTAATCCGCCACCGTTCCACCGATCGGATCCGACACATCTCCGCCGTCCGGGTCGAGCAGCGCAACGCTCTTCGCCTTCCCCGGCGGCAGGAGCTTCCTCAACTCCTCGACGTGTCCGCGCGTCAATCCGTACACGCGATCCATGCGCGACACTTCCTCGAGTGTGGCCGTCTTCGAGCGATGATGCGAGATGTCGATGCCTTCTTGGGCCAGCACGTCGACGCTGTGCTTCGAGGCGGGCGCGCCGTTCGACGCGAACACTCCCATCGACATCACGCTGAAGCCGAACGCTGCGATCTCGCGCTCCTTCGCGCCCAAGCGCTCGGCCAGAAATTTTCTCGCGAGGCCCTCCGCCATCGGACTGCGACACGTATTCCCTGTGCACACGAAGGCGATCTTCAACCCAGCGACCGCGCGCAGCTGTTCGATCGTGAACAACCCCGGTCGCAAGAGTTCGAACTTGCCGCGCCCCAATCTCAACACGCTCGACGACTCGCCCATGCGCGACGGCCCACCGTCGACGATCAGATTCACACGGCCACCGAACTGCCGCTCGACCTCGTCCGCGGTCAACGCGGGCGCCTCGCCGTGCTTGTTCGCGCTCGACATCACTACCGGGAATTCGAGAGCGGCGAGGAGCTTCTGCGTCGCGATCTGAGCCGGCACGCGCACGCCGGTCCAGTCGTCGCGCGCAACGAGCTCCAGGCCCGCGGGTACGCCGGGCAGTACGAGCGTGAGCGGTCCAGGCCAGTACTTCGCTGCCAAACGCTCTGCCATCGGTGAGATGCGCGGGAACGCTTCGAGTGCCGCAGCGTCGCCGGCGTGCCAAGTCAAAGCCTCGATCGGAGGCCTCTCTTTGGCTTCCATCAAGCGTCGCAGAGCGTCCGGTCGATCGGCGCGCGCGGCGAGACCGTAGACCGTCTCGGTGGGGAGCGCTGCCAAGGCTCCGCGCTCGAGGACCTCGCGCACGCGTTCGACGATGTCGGGAGTGGGCGCGCGGTCCTGGACCTGGATGCGTAGGCTGGTTTTGTCCATGCGGCGTGCTTTGCTCGCGCGCCGTGGTCGCACGCGCAGAGCGTTGCTAGCGTATCGCGCGATTCGTGCGCTTCCACTAGCTCGCACGAACCGTGCGCGCAGCACCATGCAAGACTTCGAGGACGAACAGCGCGTCGAGCGCAGCAACGAGGCACGCTCCGGCGAGCCCGGCGCGCGTGCCCAGGAAACCGAGCGCATGCTGGCGCGGCTCGCCGCCGGCCTCGCGCACGAGATCAAGAATCCGCTCTCGACGATGGCGATCAATCTGGCGCTGCTCGAAGAGGAGTGGGGTCGCGGCAAGGACGCGGGCGAGCCGAGTCCGCGCGAAAAGCGCGGTCTGAAACGCGTCGCGACGCTGCAGCGCGAGATCATGCGCCTCGAGACGATCGTCGAGGATTTTCTGCGCTATGCGCGCGGCGGCGAAGTGAATCGCTCGCCCAAGGACTTGGTGCAACTCGTGCGCGAGACGCTCGAATTCGTCGAGCCCGAGGACTCGCAGCACAACATCCGCCATCACGCCGACCTGCCGATCGGGTTGCCGATGGTGATGCTCGACGACGGCGCGTTTCGGCAAGCACTGCTGAACCTGTTCGTGAACGCGCGACAAGCGATGCCCATGGGCGGCGAGCTGATCGTGCGCGTTCAGCGCCAGGGCACACTGGTCGAACTGTCGATCACCGACACGGGCGTGGGCATGTCGCCGGAAGCGCTCGAGCACTGCTTCGACGTGTATTACTCGACGAAAAAGGGCGGCACGGGCCTCGGGCTCTCGACGACGAAGCGCATCATCGAAGAGCACAGTGGACGCATCACCGTCATCTCCGAACCCAATCGCGGAACGAGCTTTTCGATCTTCTTGCCGTTGCTCGTCGAGATCCACACGAGTCCGAACGCGGAGGACAAGGCGTGAGCGAATCCACGGACAAACAGAAGCGCATCTTGATCGTCGACGACGACGAGGGGCATGCCGAAGCGCTCTCCGACGCGCTCGAATCGGACGGCTACCGCTCGACGATCGCGACGTCGGGCGAGGCGGGGATAACGAAGTTGTCCGAAGAGACATTCGAAGCCGTGTTGACGGACCTCGTCATGCCGGATCGATCGGGCATCGACGTCTTGCAAGCGGCGGTGCGGCTTCAACCGGACGTCGCGGTCTTGCTCGTGACGGGTCACGAATCCGTGCGCACGGCCGTCGACGCGATGCGCAAGGGCGCCGCCGACTACCTCGCGAAGCCCGTCGACATCGGCGAGTTGCGTACGCGTCTCTCGCGCGCCATCGAATCCGTCGGATTGCGACGCACGAACACCGAGTTGCAGCGCCAGATCGACAAGCGCTTCGGCTTCGAGGGCATCCTCGGGACGTCGAAGGAGATGACGCGCGTCTTCGACGTTTTGGGCCAAGTTTCAGGCACGAATGCGACGGTTTTGATCCTCGGCGAGAGCGGCACCGGCAAGGAACTCGTGGCTCGCGCCATCCACCAGAACAGTCCGCGCGCCAAGAAGAACTTCGTCGCCGTGAACTGTGCGGCATTGTCGGAAGGCTTGATCGAATCCGAATTGTTCGGACACGTCAAAGGCGCCTTCACCGGCGCCGTGTCGGCGAAGGAAGGGCGCATCGTCTACGCCGACCAAGGCACGCTGTTCCTCGACGAAGTCGGCGACATGCCGCTCGCGACCCAGGCCAAATTGTTGCGCGTGCTCGAGACGCGCGAAGTGCAGCCGGTCGGCGGCAATCAAGTGCACAAGGTCGACATCCGCCTCTTGTCGGCGACGAACCGCGATCTCGCGGCGCTGGTGAAAGACGGCACGTTTCGCGAGGACTTGCTCTACCGACTGCGCGTCGTGACGTTGAAGTTGCCGAGCTTGCGCGAGCGCAAAGTCGATTTGCCGTTGTTGATCGATCATTTCATCGGCGAGTTCGTGAGGCAGCACACGCGTTCCGTGCGCGGCATCTCGCCGGAAGCTCGCACGCTGCTCGGGCGCTACGAATGGCCGGGCAACGTGCGCGAGTTGCGCAACGTGATCGAGAACATGGTCTTGCTCGCGCGCGGCGACGTGCTCGAGCCCGGCGACATTCCCGAACAAGTGCGCGCAGGCCCTGCGGCGACCTCGAGCGGCGGCGGATTCGAACTCGCGGGACGTTCGCTCGAGGAGGTCGAGCGCGCGCTCATCGTCGCGAACTTGGACCTGGTCGCGGGCAATCGCGAGAAGGCCGCGAAGATCCTCGGCATGGGGGAGCGCACGCTTTACCGCAAGCTGAAGGAGTACGGGATCTAGTGCAAGGCCTGAGGGGGCCGCTCTGCTGCCAGCGCGGCAGACGTCACCCGCTCCTGCCGGATCGGCAGCTAGGTGTGCTGCTGAGCTGTGCTCTAAATCATTGCTGGACAACGGGTTGAGTCGCGCTCGGCGCTGGCACACCGTTTGATTTGGCAGCGCGCCTGCGCTCCAGATGCGCGGCGGAAGGAACACCAGCACATGGCTCAACAAGGCAAGATCATCGGCATCGACCTAGGCACGACGAACTCCGTCGTTTGCGTGATGGAGGGCGGCGCACCGGTCGTGATCCCCAACGCGGAGGGCGGGCGCACCACGCCGTCCGTCGTCGCGTTCCAGCCGGACGGATCCGCGTTGGTCGGCGCTCCCGCAAAGCGGCAAGCGGTCACGAACCCGACGCGCACGATCGCGTCGATCAAGCGTTTCATGGGACGTCGGCACCACGAGGTCGCGTCGGAAGAGAAGAACGTCGCGTACAAGCTCGTCGGTGGCGCCGACGAACTCGTCAAGGTCGAGATCGATTCGAAGCGCTTCACACCGCCCGAGATCAGCGCGAAAGTTCTCGCGTACTTGAAGGAAGCGGCGGAGGCATACCTCGGTGAGAAAGTCACGCGCGCCGTCATCACGGTGCCGGCGTACTTCAACGACTCGCAGCGTCAAGCGACGAAGGACGCGGGCACGATCGCCGGACTGACCGTCGAGCGCATCATCAACGAACCGACGGCGTCCGCGCTCGCGTTCGGCCTCGACAAGCAGAAGTCGGGTCGCATCGCGGTGTTCGACTTCGGCGGCGGCACGTTCGACATCTCGATCCTCGAGATCGGCGACGGCGTCTTCGAAGTGCTCGCCACGAACGGCGACACGCACTTGGGCGGCGACGACTTCGACAAGGCGCTGATCGATCACGTGGCCGAAGAATTCAAAAAGACTTCCGGCATCGACGTACGTCGCGATCCGATGGCTTTGCAGCGCCTGAAAGAGGCTTCGGAAAAGGCCAAAATCGACTTGTCGTCGATGCCGCAGACCGACGTCAACCTGCCGTTCATCACGGCCGATGCATCGGGTCCGAAACACCTCCAACTCGTGATCACGCGCACCAAGTTCGAGACCTTGATCGACGGTCTGATCGACCGCGCGAAGGGGCCGTGCTTGCAAGCGTTGAAGGACGCGAACGTCGACCCGTCGAAGATCGACGAAGTCATCCTCGTCGGTGGTTCGACGCGTGTTCCGGCGGTGCAAGCGCTCGCCAAGAAAATCTTCAACCGTGAGCCCAACCGCAGCGTCAATCCCGACGAAGTCGTCGCGCTCGGTGCAGCCATCCAAGGCGCGGTTCTCGCCGGCGAAGTGAAAGACGTCGTGTTGCTCGACGTCACGCCGCTCTCGCTCGGTATCGAAACGCTCGGCGGCGTGTGCACGAAACTGATCGAGAAGAACACGACGATCCCGACCAGCAAGAGCCAAGTGTTTTCGACGGCCGCCGACAATCAGCCCAGCGTCGACATCCACGTTCTGCAGGGCGAGCGCGAGTTCGCGCGCGACAATCGCACGCTCGGCAAATTCCAACTCGAAGGTCTGCCGTCGGCCCCGCGCGGAATGCCGCAGATCGAAGTCACATTCGACATCGACGCCAACGGCATCCTGAACGTGAAGGCGGTCGACAAAGGCACCGGCAAGCAGCAGTCGATTCGACTCGAAGCCTCGTCGGGCCTTTCGAAGGACGAGATCGAGCGCATGCGTCGCGACGCCGAAACTCATGCGGCGGAGGACAAAGCGAAGCGCGAGCTGGTCGACCTGAAGAATCAGGCCGATCAGGCGGTCCACGAGGTCGAGAAGCAGCTCGTGGAACACAAGGCGAAGCTCCCGGCCGAACTCGTCACCGAGGTCGAGTCGGCGCGTGACGAACTGAAGAAGGCGTCCGAGTCCGGCAGCAAGGAGGCGCTCCAGAAGGCGCTCTCCGACTTGCAGGCGAAGGCCCAGAAGATGGGGGCCGCGATCTACCAACAAGGTCAAGCCGCCGGTCAACCGGGGACGCCTCCGCCGCAGGGCGAGACAGCGAAGGCGAAGAGCGACGACGAACCGGTCGACGCCGATTTCGAAGTGAAGGCCTGATCCCAAAGAGCCTTTGAAGCGAATGCGCAGCGCGGGCTCGAGCTCGCGCTGCCTTCATTTTCGGGGTCCTGTCGAGGGAGCGCGGAACAGGGAGCGTGCGCCCTCCGATCGCCCTTCGGTGCGAAAGTGCACGCGCCGTGCGCACTCCGCATCACGGAGCACGTTCCTCGCGCGTCACTGCGCATGGAACGCGCTTTGCCTTCCCCGTGCTGAAACCCAAGAGGTCGCCGTAGAGCCTTGTCTGCCAGGTCCGGTTCTACGGCGATCTCGTCTTTTAGGCACTGGTTTGGGATGACGCGTTTGTGAGCGCCGCATCCCACCGCTACCTTGTCCGCACGTGATCTCCGTCTCTCACCTCACGCGGCGCTTCGGCGACTTCACGGCACTCGACGATGTCTCCTTCGAGGTCGCGAAGGGCGAGGTGGTCGGGTTCCTCGGCCCGAACGGCGCCGGCAAGACGACCACGTTGCGCATTCTCGCTGGCTATCTGCCCGCGACGTCCGGCACCGTACGCGTCGCCGGTTTCGACGTGTTGCGACAGTCGATCGAGGTGCGCCGGCGCATCGGCTACCTGCCTGAAGCCGTTCCGCTGTATCGCGAGCATCGCGTCGTGGAGATGCTCGAATTCCAGGCGCGTTTGCACGGTCTGTCGCGCGACGACACCAAGCGGCGCATCGGCGAAGTGCTCGAAAAAGTGGGTCTCACGGATCGTCGCCGCGATCTCGTCGGCCACCTCTCGCGCGGGTTGCGGCAACGAGCTGGGCTGGCGGTCGCTCTCTTGCCGAATCCCGAAGTTCTGATCCTCGACGAGCCCACGAGCGGCCTCGATCCGCTGCAGCGCATCGAAGTCCGCGCGCTCATCCAACAGCTCACGACGCGGCACACGGTGATCTTGTCGTCGCACATTCTCCCCGAGATCGAAGCGACCTGTCCGCGCGTTTTGATCGTACACGAGGGCCGGCTCGTCGCCGACGGAACACACGCGCAGTTGGTGCGCTCGCACGGCTCCGAGAGTCACGTGCGCGTCGAAGCCGTCGTCGGCGCGGACGTCGAGAGCGCGCGCAGGTTGCTGGGTGCGATCGCAGGAGTGCGAGCAGTGCACGACCGCGGCCGACTCGGCATCCATCATCAATTCGACATCGTCTGCGACGAGGATTTGCGCGAGGACGTCGGCGCCCTGGCCGCCGCGAAGAAGTGGGCACTGCGCGAGCTTTCGTGGCGTCGTCCGACGCTCGAACAACTGTTCTCGCAGATCGCGACGGGAGCGGGACTCGCCACGCCGAGCGCAGCGCGCGGAGAGTCACCGTCAGCGAGCGCGTCCTCGGTCGCGCATCCATCGCTCGCGTTGGCTTCCAAGGCGCTCGCTTCAACGGGGCTGTCATCGGCTCCAGAGACCTCGACGGCTCAGGCCTCGCCGACGCTGCCGGTGTCCGCAAGGCCGGCGAAGGTTGTCTACAACTTGAATCCCTTCGACATGGGCGCTTCACGCGACCTCGGCCGACCTAAGTCCGTCGAGGGGCCGACGCCCTCGGCTTCCGAACAACGAGAACGCGAATCCGGCGAAGTATGAGAGGACTCTTGGCGATCTACCGGCGCGAGATGGCCGGGCTGTTCTTCGGTCCGCTCGCGTGGGTGCTGCTCGCGCTCGTGTTCCTCCTGAACGGCTATCTCTTCGTTCTCTACCTGAAGAGTTCGGGCGGCAACGTCGACACTGCGGTGCGACTTTCGCTCGGCGATTCGTGGGCTTTTTGGGTGTTGCTCATCCTCGTGCCGCCGCTCTTGACGATGCGCATGGTGAGCGAAGAATCGAAAAGCGGCCTGCTCGAATTTCTGCTGACGGCGCCGATCTCCGACGCATCTGTGATCGTCGGCAAGTTCCTCGCGGCGACGACGTTCCTCGCGCTGATGTGGTCGGCCGTCTTCGTGTACGCAGGCGCGCTGTCGACGTTGGGTGCGGCTCCGGACACAGGCGTTTTGATCGGCGGGTGGATCGGCGCGGTCTTGGCGTCGGCATTGTTCTCAGCCGTCGGATTGCTCGCGAGCGCCCTCACGAACACGCCGGTGTTGGCGGCGTTCGGCGCAGTTCTCATGAACCTCGTGATCGTGATCGCGCCGTTGCTCTCGAACCTGTCGGACGATCCGGTGTTTCAACGCGCGATCCGGCACATCGACGTCATCGATCACCACACCAATTCGTTCTTGCTCGGATTGTTCGACACGTCGTACGCGGTGTTCTTCGTCGCGTGGACGGTTCTGTTTCTGTTCCTGACCGTGCGCGCGCTCGAAACGAGACGTTGGGCGTGAGCGTCGTGACGAACGCATCGGAGAAGAACCGCTCGCGCCGCGCGCGCTTCGCGATCGCGTTGCAAGTCGCGTTGGGAATCGTGCTCGCGATCGCGGCCGTCGTGCTGGTCACGTGGTTGTCCGAGCGCCGCGGATTCCGCGCGCGATTCGATCTCACGCACTCCGACCAGAACACGCTCGATCCCGTCTCGATCGCCGTGATCGAGAAGCTACCGACCGAGATCGCGATCGACGTGTTCTTCCGGGCCGCCGAGAGTCCGCTCGAAGGGGTCGCAGCCGAGAGCCAGGCGAAGATGCGCAAGCTCTTGCGGCGCGCGAGTGACGAATCGGGCGGAAAAATCGTCGTCGAGGAACACGATCTCTCGAATCCATCGAAGCTCGCGGCGCGTGCACAGGCGCGCATGAGCGAGCTCAAGTTGCTCTCCCTCGAAGCCGGCGGATTGATCGTGATCACCGCCGGGGCCCGGCGCGAAATTCTGCGACTGCGCCCGGACATCGCCGACCTCGACCCGGGTCAGAAGAGCGGGCCGGGCACGCAGTACATCCCGCCGCGCGTGGTGAGTTTTCGCGGCGAAGAGGCGCTGATGAGCGCGCTCTTGAAAGTCAGCCTCGCCTCGACGTTGAAGCTGTACGTCACGGAAGGTCACGGCGAGGCCAGCACGAAATCCGGCGCCAACGAAGGCCTGGTCGCGCTCGTGAACGAACTCGGGGCCGACGGATTCGACGTGCGCACGTGGGACGGCGCGAAGCAAGGCGGACTGCCTGAAGACTGCGACGTGCTCGCGATCCTCGGCCCCGAGCAGAGTTTCACAGGCGCAGAAGCGGACGACATCCGGCGCTTCGTCGACGGCGGTGGACGATTGGTCGCGTCCGTCGGGCAGCGACCGATGGAGGGGCCAGGAACTCTCGCGAGCTTGCTCGAAGGCTTCGGAGTCAAAGTGCGCATGAGCGGTTTCGTCGCGCATCCGGTGCCGTCCGCGACCGGCGGTGAGCCGACGTACGGTATCGAGGAATGCGCCGACCTTGCGATCGGTGGCGACGGGATGCCGGCGCTCAATCCGATCACGGAACCGTTGCGTCGATCGTATCGGCGCGTGTCGATGCTCGCTGCGCGAGCACTCGATCGACACGAAGTCGTCGGTACGACTCCGGCCGCGCTCATCGACCTCCTGCGCGCGCCCGAAGATTCGTGGCTCGAATTGCCGACACCTGGAACGGAGGATCGCTTCGACTGGATCCCGACGCCGGAGTCCGAACGCGCGCGCTTCCGTGTCGCGGCGCAGATCTCGTTCTCGCCGCGCATCCCGCCGCCGCCACGAGCGCTGTCCGACGAGCGCACGCGCCCTGAGTCGCGTGTCGTCGTGTTGGGCTCGACCGACGTCTTCTTGAATTACCGGATGAAGGACAATCGCGACTTTGTCCTGAACGCGTTCAACTGGGTCGCGTCGCGCGAGTACCGCGTCAAAGTTTCGAAGACCAGTACCGAGACACGGCGCATCGACGTCAAGGCCGAAGGTCAGCTCTCGCGCATGTACTGGATCGCGATCGGCGCGCTGCCGCTCGTGTGCATCCTCTTGGGCGTCGTCATCGTGTGGCGCAGGAATCGTCGATGAGTCGGCTCACGCTCGTGTTGTTGCTCGCGTTCGTCGCCGGGCTCGGATTCCTCGCGTGGCGGCAGGGCCGAGCGGATCAGGACTACATCGCCGAGAACGACATTCCGCTTTTCAGCGGGCTCGACGTGAACGAAGTCCAGAGTGTGCTGATCGACAGCGTCGAGCACGCCCTGCAGATGCGTTTCGAGCGCGATCCCAAAGTCGGTTGGATGATGGTCGACCCGATGCGCTCGCGCGCCGAGAACGGGATACTCGAACTCTTGGTGAAGAGCGCCGTCTCGCGCCGCGGAACGCCGGTGCCCGTGAGCGAGGCCGCCGATCTCGGGAAATTGGGCCTGAGTCCGGCGCGCATCGTGCTCGAACTCGTTTCGAAATCGGGCGCGAAGCAGACGATCAAAGTCGGAGCCGTCGACCTCGACCGCAATCGCGTGCACGTGCTCGTCGGCGGCAAAGTCGTGCGCGCGGTGCGAGACTTCGAGACGCTGCTCGAATTGGGACTCGACGAGTACCAATCGCACAACGCTCTGATCATAGAGCCGCGCGAGATCGTCGAGTTTCATCGCCGCGGATCCATGCGCTTTCCCGATACGGATCTGGCCGTCGACGTCGCGCTCGACGCGGTGCAGGACAACGGCGATTGGCGCTCCACTGCTCCGGTGCAAGCTCTGCTCGATCCCGTGCAGATGGCGATCCTCGTGCACGGTGGAGCCGGTTTGCGCTTCGACAACGTGGTGGCGACAGCTGGAGCTGCACTCTCGTCACTCGGCCTCGATCCGCCGGCCTTGACGCTCGAGTTCAAGACGATCCGTGACGAGACGGCCATCCTGAAGATGGGGCCGTTCGATTCGGCGCGTCCCGGCGAATGGAACGGCACAGCCGTGGGCGATCCGACGGTGTGGCGCTTCTCGTCCGAAGTGGCGTCCGTGCTCTCCACGCGCATCGGCGACTTGCTCGATCATCGCTTTTCGAGAATCGCGACCGAGGACATCGCGGCGATCCACATGTCGACAGCCCAGTCGGAGGTGAAGCTCGTTCGTTCGATCGTCGGTTGGGGGGTGATGGAGGCCAACCCCGGATCGGAAGTGTTCGCTCCGCCACTGCTCGCCGACCCGCGGAAAGTCGCTGATTTTCTGGCCCAGATCGGCTCGAGCGAGATCCGCGAGTTCAAGGTCGAGAGAGCTGCGCTCGACGCGCTCGAAGTGGTCGACAAGCTGCGCATCACGACGGCATCCGGCGTGACGCTCGTGGGATCGTTCGGCGGTCCGCACGCGAGCGGCGGCGTGCGTTTCCAGCGCGAAGGCGACGAGATCGTCGGCGTCGTCGATGAAGCGTTCCGCGATCTCGTGCGTTCGAACGCGCAGTCTTTCTGGAGCACGACGATCCTCGAGACATCCGAGATCGCGGTCGTCGGGCTCTCGATTTCACGCGGCGAGAGCGAAAAACAATACTCGCGCGATCGCACCGGCGTGTGGATCGAGAAAGGCCGGACGTCGGAAGCGAAAGAGCTGCACCCGCTGCTCGATCCGCTCTTGTTCTTGCGTGCAAAAATGCACTTGCCCTCGCTCGCACCGAACATCGAGGCCCCGGTTCGAGTGCGTTGGGAGTCGAGTCAAGCCGAACAAGTGCTCGAGTTCGGGCGCATCACTCTCGACGGACAAGTGCTCGCGGTGTGCGACTTCGAAGGCCGCCGCAGCCTGCTCGAACGTCCCGATCTGGTCGACAAGCTCGAAGCGTTGCTCACGCGGTAGTCCTGGCGGACGACTTCAGGGTTGCGGCGGACGCGTGCCCACGTACGCTGCGAGGCGTTCGCGATCGGACTCGGACATGTCGTGGAGGAACACGGCGATCTCGTAGTGATCGACGCCCTTCGCGATGCGCTCACACCGCACGACGGCGCCGTTGCCGTGGATCGCGCTCGCGCCGTCCGACGTTTTCATCTCGAGGGTCAATTCGAGGACCGTCATCATCGCGATGGGGCGGTCGAAGAAAAAACACACGCCCGATCGTGACACGTCGCGCACGCGAGCCGGATTCTTCGACCCAGCGACGGCGACGGTGATCGGTAGATCGGATTGAGCGCGAGCCCAGCGACGGCGTTCGGCGCCACCCGAGGGGGATTTCACGGAGCGGGGAGTGGAGGGTTGGGACACCATGGATGGATCGCGTGAGGGTGTGGGATCGACCACTGGATCGTACGCGACACTGCGCAGGCGTGGAACCGCGCGGTCGCGACGAACCGCCTTATTCGGCGATTCACAGTGTCCTGAGTCCCTGTTACGCTCCCGAACTGCCGCCGGACAAAAACGGCCCAAAACGAGCCCTTCACCCCTGCCGAGCACACCGATGGCGAGCTTCAACAAAGTGATTTTGATGGGGAATCTCACGCGAGATCCCGAACTGCGCTTCACGCCGAACAACATGCCGATCTGCAAGTTCGGCCTGGCCGTCAACCGACGCTTCAAGGACGGTCAGAGCGGCGAGTGGAAGGAAGAACCGACCTTCGTCGACGTGACGATCTTCGGCGCGCGCGCTGAGCCGTTCGCGAAGTACCACCAGAAGGGCAAGGTGGCTTTCATCGAAGGCACGCTGCGCATGGACACGTGGGAAGACAAGAACGGCGGCGGCAAGCGCAGCAAACTCTACGTCGTCGCGGACACGTGGGAGTTCGTCGGTTCGAGCGGCGCTCGCTCGGAAGGCGGCGGCGCCGGCGCTGGCGGTGGCTTCGAGCGCGGCGGCGCGAGCAGCACGGGTGGCGGTGGTGGTGGTGGAATGGGCGGCGGCGGCGGTTCGATGCCGCAGGGCGAGCCCGAGCAGTACCAGCAAGCCGACGACACGCCGTTCTGAGCTTCGCCGTCCGGCGCGCACCGCGATGCGACTTCACGTCCGCTTGTTCGCGAGCCTCGCCGAAAAAGCGGGAGTGCGCGAAGTCGTTCTCGACGATCTCGCCGAAAGACTCACGATCGGCGAGCTCAAGCGCGAGCTCGAGCGACGCGTGCCCGCACTCGGTTCGCTCGCGCACGTCGCTGGCGTGATCGGTACGACGTACGCGAAGGACGACGCGATCGTGCACACGGGTGACGATGTCAGTCTGTTGCCTCCGGTTTCCGGCGGCGCGCACGATGACGACGCAACGCTCGAGCGCGGCGTCTTCGTCCTCTCCCTCGAACCTCTCGCGGTCGACCTGCTGTCGGCACGCGTCGCGCATCCGAGTTGCGGCGCCGTGATCACCTTCGTCGGCACGACGCGCGACACGAATCGCGGCGAGCGCGTCGTGCGCCTCGACTACGAAGCCTTCGAGGCGATGACGGCGCCCGAAATGGCGCGCATTTTCGAGCGCTGTCGCGACGCGATCGGATCGGAACACGTGCGCATGCTCTGCGCGCACCGCATCGGCACCGTTCTGGTCGGCGAAGCGTCCGTCGTGATCGCAGTCGCGAGCCCGCACCGCGACGCGGCCTTCCTAGCCTGTCGTTTCCTGATCGACGAGCTCAAACGCACGCTGCCGATCTGGAAAAAAGAGGTCTACGTCGACGGTCATCATTGGATCGGCGAGCGCTCGTGAGCATTCGGCGGCCGGGAACATTAGGATCGCCGCCTCGAATCGCATGAAGCAGTACTCCCTCAATCTTCCGGGCGTCGAACGCGAGGAATTGCCCGTCGACGTCCTGCTCATCGGCGCCGGTGCAGCGAACCTCGCGTGCGCGACGCACCTCGCTCGACTGTTGAAGGCGCGTGGCATCGAAGACAAAACGATCCTCGTGCTCGAGAAGGCCGAGGAAGTCGGCAATCACACGCTCTCAGGCGCCGTGATGAATCCGCGCGGCATGGCGGAGCTCTTTCCCGATTGGCGCGAGCGGGGCTGCCCGATCGAGGGCGAAGTCGGCCCCGACGCCATGTGGTGGCTCAAGAAGAACGGCAAGCACCAAGAGTTCGAAGGCGTCCTGTGTCCGCCGCAGTTGAAAAACCACGGCAACTTCATCGTCTCGCAGAATCACATCGTCGCGTGGATGAAGACGCAGGCCGAAGCACTCGGCGTGCAAGTTTATCCGGGCTTTGCCGCGGCCGAGATTTTGTTCGAAGCGCACGCGTCCGGCGGTGAGAAGGTCGTGGGCGTACAGACGCGCGACGCTGGCATCGACAAACACGGTGAAGCCAAGGCGAGCTTCCAACCGGGCATGAACGTGCGTGCTCCGATCACCGTGTTCGGCGAAGGCGCGCGCGGGCATCTCACGAAGCACTTGGTCAAGCGCTTCAAGCTCGACGAGGGCCGGAATCCACAGACCTACGGCACCGGCATCAAAGAGATCTGGGAAGTGCCGGCTGCGACGGCCGAGAAATGGAAAGGCCGCGTCGTGCACACGGGCGGCTATCCGCTCGGTTTCGATGGCTACGGCGGCAGCTGGATCTACGGTCTCGAAGGCAATCGCTTGTCGATCGGCTATGTCGTCGGCCTCGATCACCACGACGCGAAGCTCGATCCGCACGCGCTCTTCGTGAAGTGGAAGCAACACCCCGCGATCGCCGCGTTGCTCGAAGGCGGGAAAGTGCTGCGCTACGGCTCGAAGACGGTGCCCGAAGGCGGCTACTTCGCGATGCCGAAGCTCTACGGCAACGGCTTCGTGCTCGTCGGCGACACAGCCGGATTCTTGAACGCGTCGACGCTCAAGGGCATCCACCTCTCGATCAAGTCGGGAATGCTCGCAGCCGAGGCGATCGTCGAGGCCATCGTCGCGAACGATGCGAGTGCCGCGAAACTCGGACGCTACGACGAACTCTTCGAAGCGTCGTGGGCCAAAGAGGAACTCTTCGGCGTGCGCAATTGGCGCCAAGCTTTCGATCAAGGCTTCCTCGCCGGAATGATCGACGCTGGATTCCAGATGGTCACCGGCGGACGCGGCTTGGTGAAACGCCGCGTCGGCCACGAAGATCACACGACGACGCGCAAAGTCTCCGAATCACGCTTCGAAAAGCCTGTTTTCGACGACTCCAAGTCGATGGACAAGCTGACGGACGTGTTCCATTCGGGAACGATCCACGAGGAAGATCAACCGCCGCACTTGCTCGTGCTCGACACGACCGTGTGCGTCGAGCGTTGCACGACCGAATTCGGAAACCCGTGTCAGCACTTCTGTCCAGCCGCCGTGTACGAATGGCCGAAGGAAGGCGTGGCGAAAGGTCCGATCGTCAACTTCAGCAACTGCGTGCACTGCAAGACGTGCGACATCGCCGATCCCTACAAGAACATCGAGTGGGTCGTGCCCGAAGGCGGCGGTGGACCCAAGTACAACGGCATGTGACGGCAACTCTCGGAATCCGATGGCAAAGCTCCTCCACAAAGAACTCTCCTCCAAACTGTCCGATACCGACCTCCTCGTTTGCTTCGCACTCGAGGGTGACAAACCGAATCTGCCGCCGGGCGTCGTGTTGACGAGGCACGGTCTCGAAGGGTTCAAAGGTGAGTTCCGCGAGGCGCGCGTCGCCGATTGCGTCAGCGGGCCGGCGAAGCGCGTGCTCGCCGTCGGCTTGGGCAAGAAGGCGTTGCTCGATGCCGAGCGTCTGCGCCGCGTCGCTGCAGTCGCGGTGCAGCGTGCTGAAGGTGCGCACTGTGTGACGTGCACGCTCGCAGTCGAAGTCGCGCTCACGAAACAAGTCGGTGCGGCTGTGCTCGGGCTGGCTGTCGCCGAGGGTGCGCTGCTCGGTACCTACACGTGGCAGAAGGGCAAGAGCAAGCCGAAGGAGCCGAAGCTCCAGACCGTCACGGTGCACGGACCCAAGGATTTGGCCGACTCGATTCACAACGGTCGCGTGACGGCCGAAGCGTGTGCGTTCACGCGCGATTTGCAGAATGAGCCAGCCAATCGGCTGACTCCGCGCGACATGGCGGATCAAGCGATGGGGCTCGCGAAACCGGGGCGCATTTCGTGCGCGATTCACGACGAGAAGGCGATGGCTAAGCTCGGCATGGGCCTCTTGCTCGGCGTCGCTGCCGGTTCAAAAGAGCCGCCGCGTTTGATCCACTTGGTGTACAGGCCGAAGGGCAAGGCCAAGGCGAAAATTGCGCTCGTCGGCAAGGGTCTGACCTTCGATTCAGGCGGCATCAGCATCAAGCCGGCCGCGAAGATGGACGAGATGCGCTACGACATGTCGGGCGGAGCTGCAGTCTTGGGCGTGTTTCACGCACTGCGCTCGCTCGATGTTCCCTTCGAGGTGCACGGTCTGGTTGGCGCGACCGAGAACATGCCCGGCAATCATGCGACGAAGCCGGGTGACATTCATATCGCGATGGATGGCACGACGGTCGAAGTGTTGAACACGGATGCGGAAGGACGGCTCGTGCTCGCCGACGTGATCTGTTACGCGAAGGACAAGGTCAAGCCGGACACGATCGTCGATTTGGCGACGTTGACGGGTGCGGTTGTGACGGCGCTCGGGCACGAGATGGCGGCGGTGTTCGCCTCCAGTGAGAAGCTGGAGCGCAAGCTGCGTGAGGCGGGAGATGCGACGGGAGAGCGCTTGTGGCCGCTGCCGTTGCTCGATGTGCACAAGGACGCGATGAAGGGCACGTTCGCGGATTTGAAGAACATCTCGGGCGGCGATCTGGGAGCAGGCTCGAGCGCGGGCGCGGCGTTCTTGGCGCCGTTTGTGCCGAGTGGAGTGGAGTGGGCGCACCTGGATATCGCGGGAGTGGCGTGGGGAGGATGCGCGCGCGACTGGGTCGGTGGTGCGATGGGATCGGGATATGGAGCGCGATTGCTGTTGAGGTGGTTGGAGGCGGAGTGACCGGTCCGGACCGGACCTGACGATTCCATTCCGAGCAACGCGGCACACTCTGCCGCCGCACAAAGTTTCCCCGAAACTGACATCTCCATTTCGACATGGAGCCGCACTCGTTCGCCGGGCCAGCACACTTGGCCGCCACGCCCAGCTTCCTCGGAACTGGCGCTTCCCTTCCGAGCAACGCGGCACACTCTGCCGCCGCACAAAGCCTCCCCGAAACTGACATCTCCATTCCGACATGGAGCCGCACTCGTTCGGCGGGCCAGCACACTTGGTCGCCACGCCCAGCTTCCTCGGAGCTGACGTTTCCATCCCGAGCAACTCAGCACACTCCGCCGCCACGCCCAGCTTCACCGGAACTGACGGTTCCATTCCGTCATGGAGCCGCACTTGTTCGCCGGGCCAGCACACTTGGTCGCCACGC
>JAWXBU010000062.1:0-2652 GCA_034440255.1 Planctomycetota bacterium
CGAGCGCGCGCTCGATCCATTCGAGAGCCCCAGTCACGTCGTTGCGGTCCGCGTCGATCGTGGCCAAGTTGCGCAACGTGTCGGCGCTCTGAATCGGAAGCGGCATCAGCATTTCACGTAGTTTTCGGCCACTTTCGCCGCGCGCACGCAGTTCGTAAGCGCGCGTCAGGAACGGCATCGCCGACGACAGTCCATCGGTCTGCAGGATCAGAGCACCCGCGTTGTAGTGCGCTTCGTAACTTCCGGGAGCGCACTCCGTCGCGCGCAACAAGGCGCGCTTCGCTCCGTTCGTTTCATTACGCGCCAGAAGCACCTTGGCCTTCTGCATCCACGCGTCGGCGTCGTCGGGCGCAATTTCGAGCACGGCTTCGAACTCACGCATCGCGCCGTCCAAGTCGCCTTTCTTGGCGAGCATGATCCCGAACAAGACGCGCGGCCGAGGATCGTCGGGAGCCAGTTCGCGTGCTCGTTCGACTGCCTGCCGCGCAGCCATGTCGTCGCCTGCAGACTCATGTGCGCCGGCGAGTTTGAGCAAGTAGTCGAGGTGATCGGGCCGGTAATTCAACGCCTTTTCGAACGAATCGGCAGCAGCCGCGAAATCGCCGCGTTTCATCTGCACGACACCGAGCGCGTTGTGCGCTTCGACGTAACGCCCATCGATCGACAGCGCCTTTTCAAGCGCTGTTTTCGCGCCTTCGAGATCACCCGACGCCGTGCGCGTGGCGCCCAAACCGGTCAGGGCTTCGGTGCTCGTCGGATAGTGCTTCAACACGAGTTCGAAGACTTGTTTGGCCTCGTCGAGACTGCGCGGTTCGGTGGCTGCATCGAAGAACAGGGACCAGCCGAGACCGACATTCGCTTGCACGAAGTCGTCGACGACCGCGAAGATCGTGTCGTCGCCGTTCTGCGCCCTCGAGCCCAAATCCAGCGCCGCCTGGAACGACGCGAGAGCCGCCTGGAGCGTTTCGCGATCACCCGTGCGCTGATGATCTTCGAGCAGCACTTTGCCGAGCACGCGATGCACGTACGGTGACCGAGGCGCCTCGAGCACGGCTGTCGCGAGCAAGCGTTTCTCATCCGACCAAATCGCGGTTCGATCGTGCGTGCGCCACCCGAGCACGACCGCGATCGCGGCCAAAAGAACTGCCGCTCCGGCCCTCGGCAAGACGCGCATGGCGGTGATCGAAACGGCCAACGTTGCGCCGAGCACTGCGACGTACAGATAGCGCTCGGCCAGCGGGAAAACGCCGAGAGCGCCGACGCGCGCGATCATCGGAGCCAACGCGACGGGCGCGATGAGAACGCTCGCGAGAAATGCGAACGAGCGTTTCTTCCAAGCCAGTGCGACGAGCGCGAACCATGCGACACACACGAGAAGCGCTGGACCGAACGTGCTCCAACTCGTCGCGGGAGTGAATGGATGGAAGACGCGCAACGGTGCGGGCCACACGAGTAGGCCGATGCCGTTCCCGAGCAGTTCGACGCGCAGTTGCGCGAGTCGCAAAGCGCTGACGCCGAACTCTGTCGTCGTGCGATCGAATCCTGCCCACGGACTCGCGAAGACGGCGGCGCGTGCGCAGTACCACGTCGCGATCACGACGGCGAAGGGCAGATACGCACGGAAAAGCCGTGGAATCCAGGCACTTTCTCGTCCACTGACGCGGCGCGCGACATCGATTGCGACACACAGCGGAAGAACGGCGATTGCGAGTTCTTTTGACGCGAGTCCGAGCGCGAACCACACACCGGCCGCGATCGGCGAGCCGAGCGAACCGCGCTCTCGCCAATTCAGAAACGCATCGAGCCCCAAGAACACGAACAAGCCGCACAAGGGTTCGTTGATCGCAGACAACCACGAGACAGCTTCGACGTGTACCGGATGCAGGCCGAACAAGAGAGCCGCGAAAAAAGCACACACAGCGTCGTTGCATAGCCTGCGTGCGAAACGAAACGCGGCCCACGTTGCTGCGATGTGCAGCGCGAGCGAGAGCACATGGAACGCGAATGGTTGACCGCCGCCGACGTGGTAAGCCAGCGCGAGCGCCACGTTCGCGAGCGGTCGCCAGTACCCGACTGCAGCCGTGTTTTCGGGACCCGTGAAGTCCCACATCGGACGCACGAGTGAGCCAGCCAACTGACTGGCGTCGGAGACGGCTGGATTGCGCTCGACGGTCAGCCGGTCGTCGTAGACGAATTCACCGGACAACCCACGCAAGAAGGCGAGCGTCGTGACGACGACGAGCAAAGCCACGAGCCACGGTTTGGCGCTCGCATGCTGTTCTCCTTGACGGTGACTCATCCTCGTTGGTGTATCCGCTCGCGTCGCCGTGAGCAAAGGTCACACCACCCGCCTTTCCACCTTTCGAATCGGTGGCGAGTTGAGCCGGTGGGGTGCAACTCGACACCCAGATTCGATTCGTGTCCGAAGGAGCGGAAACGATTCCATGATGCTGTGCCGCTTCATTGGAAGTGACGTTTCCATCCCGAGCAACGCGGCACACTCTGCCGCCGCGCCCAGCCTCACCGGAACTGACGTTTCCATTCCGACATGGAACCGCACTTGGTCGCTGGTCCAGGACACTTGGTCGCCACGCCCAGCTTCCTCGGAGCTGACGTTTCCATCCCGAGCAACGCGGCACACTCTGCCGCCAC
>JAWXBU010000063.1:0-22741 GCA_034440255.1 Planctomycetota bacterium
CGAACGGTGCTAGCTCGTCTCGACGAAATCGAACGCGCTCTCAAATCGCTCTTGACCGTGCTGGACTCGAAGCAATCACCGGTCGAGACGATCGACCGGGCACTGGTCGGACTCGAATCCGTGCCCTTCGACGTCGGCGACGTCTTGCGCGCGTTCCAAAACGGATCCGAGGACGAGATCGAATCGGTGAAGCTGCGCTTGGCACGGCTGGCGGATCTGGACGCGGTCGCCCGCGCCGAATGCCAACGCATGCTCGAGAAGACGACCGTGGCGATCGATCGCACGCGCGTCCTGAAAACGCGGCTCGAGATCCTCGCGACGTCGACGACGACGGGTGATTCGATCGACTGCACGCGGTGATCGAGCGACTGTCGAGAATCTCGACAGGTGCTGAGGATTTCGACAGGTGCGCGAGCGGGAGCGGTGCTCGAAACGCGATCGGCTGCGTTGAAATGGGGATGAGGCGGTTGGCACCGCCATTGCTTTGACGGGAGCGCGCGCACAGCGCTCCCCATGCACACCACACTCGCCTCGATCGCCACGCCTTCCACGAATGCTGGCGGCCCGGACATGACGCGTTACGTCATGGTCTGCGCGCTGCTGCTCGTTCTGATCTGCGTCGCCGCATACTTGTTCAAACGCTTCGTCGCGACCGCCGTGCGCACGAAAGCTGCGAAACGTTCGCTGCAAATCCTCGACGTCTTGCCGCTCGGCGGGAAACAGCGCATGTGCGTCGTGCGTTGTTACGACCGCACGTTCGCGCTCGGCCTCGGCGACAAAGAAGTCGCGCTGATCGCGGAACTCGACGCGTCGATCTCGGCCGTCACGAACTCGAAGACGTCGTTTGCTTCGTTGTTGAAGCGCGAAGAAGCGACGGGCAACGCAGAGCCTACTCCTGCGAAGCGCGGATTGTTCCCGACCGGAGGATTGTTCGGATGATCCGCACACTGTTACTCGTTCTCGCATTCGTCTGCATCGGTCCCGCGGCGAGCGCTCTCCAAGAATCCGGAGCCGCGACGGCAGTCGCAGACGCTTTGAAACAAGGCGTTTCGGCAGCAGCTGACGCACCCCTGGTCGACGGCGCAATGCGCAGCGCGACAGCGATCGAAATCGCCATCCTCATGACGGTGTTGTCGCTGTTGCCCGCAATCCTCGTCACGATCACGAGCTTCACGCGCATCATCATCGTGCTGTCTTTCGTGCGTCGCGCGCTCGGCGTCAACGAACTCCCGCCGAACCCAGTGTTGATCGGCTTGTCGTTGTTCTTGACGAGCTTCGTGATGGCGCCGGTCGCGGAACGCATTCACGAGAAAGCGTGGAAGCCGTACAAGGCCGGCACGATCCAGATCGACGTGGCGGGCGACCTCGCGTGGACCGAGATGCGCGGCTTCCTCGTGGCGAACACGCGCCAGAGCGAGCTCGATCTCTTCCTCGACATGGCCAAGATCGAGAGGACGCCCGACGGAGCCGGCCCGCAGGAGCTGCCGATCCGCGTCGTCGTGCCGGCGTTCGTGCTGTCCGAGCTGAAGACCGCGTTTCAGATGGGATTCTTGCTCTTCCTGCCCTTCCTCGTCATCGACCTCGTCGTGTCGAGCGTGTTGCTCTCGATGGGCATGTTCATGTTGCCACCCGTGATGATCTCGACGCCGTTCAAGATCCTCTTGTTCGTGCTCGTCGACGGGTGGCATCTCGTCTGTCAATCGCTCGTGACGAGCTTCGTCACCACCTGAACAGGAGCACGCCATGGATCAAATGGATTTCCGGATCACCGAGCTCGCGCGCGATCTCTTGTGGACGACGATCGTGCTCGCGGGCCCGGTCCTGATCGTCGGACTCGTCGTCGGCTTGTGCGTCAGCTTGTTCCAAGCACTGACGAGCGTGCAGGAACAGACGATGTCGCTCATCCCGAAGATGCTCGCGGTGATGCTCGTCGTGCTGTTGCTCCTATCGCCGGCGCTGCAGATCCTGCGCGAGTACACGGCGAGCATCTTCGGCCAACTCGTGAGCTTCGGTATCAGCTGATGCACTTCGAAGCAGGAACCCTCGAGGCGTTCGGCCTCTTCATGGTGCGATCCAGCGCGCTCGTCTTGAGCGCACCGGTCTTGGGCACCACGACGGGATTCTCCGGCTACAAAATCGCTCTGATCTTCAGCGTCACGTTTCTCTTGTACGGCGTTCACGGCGAACCGCTGGGACACGAAGTCGAAGCGATCGAGTTCGCTTGCCTCGCGATGCGCGAGATCTTGATCGGGCTGGCACTCGCGTTCAGCTTGCACGCCGTGATGTTGGCGTTGCGTGTCGCAGGCGAACTGGTCGGGCACGAAATGGGCTTCAACATGGCCTCGATCATCGATCCGGTCACGGGCCTGAACACGCCGATCATCACGCAGATCTACGACGTGTTTTTCATCCTCGGGTTCCTGATGGTCGACGGACACCACTTGCTCCTGCGCGGACTCGCGCAGTCGTTCGAGCGCGCTCCTGTCGGCACGATGGACATCGGCGCCAGCATCCCGTGGATCACGGAACGCCTCTTCACGCAGATGTTCACGGCTGGACTCACGTTCGCGGCACCGGTTCTGATCCTGTTGATGGCGGCCTCGCTCTTGCTCGCGTTCTTGGCGCGAGCGGTCCCGTCGCTCAACGTCAACGAAGCTGGCTTCACCGCTCGCATCGCGATCGGATTGGTCGCGTTGTTCGTGTTCGCGCCGTTGCTGACGTCGGCGCTGCACCTGCTCTACGGTCGCTTCGAGGAAGGAATGGCCGCGGTGCTCGACGCCGTGGCGATCTGACATGGCCGAAGAAGGCGACAAGAGCGACAAGACCGAAGACGCGACCCCAAAGCGACGCGACGACGCGCGTGAACAGGGCCAAGTGGCGATGTCGGCCGACGCGATCGCGGCCGCGGGACTGATCGCCAGCGCGATCCTCTTGGTCGCCGGCGGCGGAATGCTCGCGACGTCGACGGGCATGCTCGTACGTGGCGCTTGCTTGGACTTCGGCGCGCTCGGTCGTGCGGAATTCACCGAGAACGAGTGGACCAACCTCATCACGCGGTCGATCCAGGCGCTCAGCTTGCCCACGCTGGCGATCATCGTGCCGCTGACCGCCGTGATCGTGCTCGCCGCGTACGCGCAAGTCGGATTGCAAATCACGCCCAAGGCGATCGCGTGGAACCCGAGCCGCCTCAATCCAATTCAAGGCTGGAGCAAAGTCTTCAGCGTGCGCGGCGCAATTCGCACGCTCTCGGCGTCCACGAAGATCACGATCGTGACGATCGCAACTTGCTGGGCGGCCTGGAACGACGTGCCGTTGATGTCGAGCTGCGCCGGCGCGGACCTGGGTCCGGCACTGGTCGTTTTCGGCAAAGTGTTCACGCACTGCTCGATAGCAGCGCTGATCGCCATCTGTTCGATCGCGATGTTCGATCTCGTGTACCAGCGCTGGCAGCACGACCGTGACCTGCGCATGAGCAAGAAGGACATCCAAGAAGAGTTCAAATCGACGGACGGTGATCCGCACGTCAAAGCAAAGATCCGCTCGATCCAGCGCGAGATGTCGCGTCGGCGCATGATGTCCGACGTTCCGAAGGCGACCGTCGTCATCACGAACCCGACGCACTACGCCGTCGCCCTGCGCTACGAGAAGGCGAACGGCGAGAGCGGCGGACGTGCGCCGATCGTCGTCGCGAAGGGCGTCGACGTGGTTGCACAGAAGATCAAGGCCGTCGCACTCGAGGCCGGAGTTCCGCTGCACGAAGACGTTCCGCTCGCTCGCGCTCTTCACGCTCAGGTCGAGATCGGTCAAGAGATCCCGGAGCAACTGTTCCAAGCCGTCGCCGGTGTGTTGGCCTACGTCTACCGCATTCAAAAGGGCGCGCAGTCGCTCGAGCGAGCTGATTCGTGAGTGCAACGAAACCCAAGTCGATCACGAATGTGGTTGGATTCCTCGAGCGCTACGCCGACTGGGCGATGGGCCTCGGCGTCCTCGGGCTCGTGTTCACATTGATCGTGCCGGTCTCGCCGGTGCTGCTCGACATCCTCGTCGCGTTGAACATCGCGATCTCGTTGATGTTGCTGCTCGTGACGATGAACGCGCGCAACGCGAGCGAACTCTCGACGTTTCCGACGATCCTCTTGTTCACGACGTTGTTCCGACTCGGATTGAACGTCGCGAGCACGCGCTCGATCCTCACCGAAGGGCACGCCGGACGCATCATCAAGGCGTTCGGAGATTACGTCGGTGGTGACAACCTCGCGGTCGGGTTGGTCGTCTTCCTGATCCTGATCGTCATCCAGTTCGTCGTCATCACGAAGGGATCCGGCCGCATCAGCGAAGTCGCCGCCCGATTCGTGCTCGACGCGATGCCGGGCAAGCAGATGGCGATCGATGCCGACTTGAACAGCGGCGTCATCGACGCGGACGAAGCACGCACGCGTCGCACTGCCGTCGCGAAAGAGGCCGAGTTCTACGGCGCGATGGACGGCGCCAGCAAGTACGTGCGCGGCGACGCGATCGCCGGGCTCATCATCACGGCACTCAACCTCGTCGGGGGAATCGCACTCGGGTCGTGGCGCGGGATGGACATGGGTGAAGCCGTCGATCGCTATTCGAAGCTCTCGATCGGCGACAGTTTGGTGTCGCAGATCCCGGCGCTCTTCCTGTCGACGGCAGCCGCTGTGTTGGTCACGAAGAACTCGAGCGAGAAGTCGCTCGGTATGGACTTGCTCGGCCAGATCGGCGGACGCCCGAAGGCGACCGTCATCACTGCAGGCATGTTGTTCGTGATCGGCCTCTTGCCGGGAATGCCTGCGCTGCCGTTCTTCGTTCTCGCGAGCCTCTTGCTCGTGGTGTGGAACTCGACGAGGAATTCGAACGCTGCGGCGGAGCGGGCGATCGAAGTCGCCGAAACAACGATTACGCCGGCGCAAATCGCCGAGAACACGGCGCGCGCCGAAGAACAGAAAGTCGACGAGCTCATGACCGTCGATCGCGTCGCGCTGGAGATCGGATATCGATTGATCCCGCTCGTCCAAGAGAAGGGCGGCGGCGGGATCCTCGATCACATCAGCCAGGTACGCAAACGCTTCGCGTCGCGCGAGGGCATCATCGTTCCGCCCGTGCGCATCAAGGACAACATTCGTCTCGGCCCGTCGACTTACCGCATCTTGGTCGGCGGTCACGAAGTCGCTCGCGGCGAGATCGAGCCCGGCCAATTCCTCGCGATGGACGGCGGTCACGTCACCGCGAAATTGGCCGGAAAACAGTCGAAGGATCCGGCCTTCGGTTTGCCGGCGACGTGGATCCAAGAGAGTGTGCGCGACACTGCGGAGATGGCCGGATACACGGTCATCGATCCGACCAGCGTGCTCGTCACGCACTTGTCCGAGACGCTCAAGAACTGCGTCGGGGACATCTTGTCGCGCGACGACGTCAAAGAGCTGATCGAGAAGGTCAAGAAGACTTCGCCCGCGGTCGTCGACGAGCTCGTGCCATCCAAGATGGGGTACGGCGACATCCAGCGCGTCTTGCGCAACTTGCTGCGTGAGGGCGTTTCGATTCGCAACATGCCTGCGATTCTCGAGTGTCTCGCAGACAACGCCGGCAAGGTGAAGGACGCCGATGCGATGTCGGAACTGGTGCGTCAACGTCTGGCGCGCGTCCTGTGCGAAATGCACTCCGATCGCGACGGCGCCGTTCACGCTGTGACGCTCGACCCGGACATCGAGATGAAACTCGCAGCAGCCGTGAACGGCACGCGCGACGGCGACGCGAACGTCGTGAACCCGGCGTGGCTGCAAAAGCTCATGGAGAAAACCGCTGCTTCCGTCGCGCAGTCGACGAAGGGCGGCAAGGACGTCGTCTTGCTCGTGCGTTCGAACGTGCGACGGTTCTTGAACGAGCTCGTGCGCTCGTCGATGCCGAAGACGACGGTGCTTTCCTACAACGAAGTCGCGCCCGCCCGCTCCGTCGTGACGGCGGCGGTCGTGCGCATGGAGGATTGAGATGCATGTTCATCGAATCGTAGGGGCATCGCTGCGCGAGGCTCTGCAGCGCGCGCGCAGGCTGCACGGCGAAGACGCGGTCGTCATCGGCGAGGAGATGTCGCCGACAGGCGGCGTCACGCTGACCGTCGCACGCAAAGTGGCGTCGACGACGCCGGAAGTGCTCGGTTCTCGCGGCGAAACGAAAGTCGCGCCGAAAGACATGGCGTTGACCGAGATCGCGACGCGATTGAAGAGACACGGCGCGTCGCCGGCCTTCGTCGAGCGCGTACTCGTCGACGTCGCGACACGGCGGGCTGACGGAGTGCACATCTTGGACACAGCCGCGCTCGCGATCGGGGAGATGTTCAAGACGGCGAAACTGCCGCGAGCGCGAGGAAAAGCGCGCGTTCTGGCGCTCGCCGGATCTGGCGGCGTCGGCAAGACCACCACGGTCGCGAAGATCGCGCTGCGCCTCGTGCGCTCCGGCCGCCGTGTCGAGCTCGTCACCTTCGACGCCGATCGTCCGGGTGCGGTCGAGCAGTTGCGCGCGTGGTCGACGCTCTTGGGAACGCCGTTCCGCGTCGCGCGTACGGGGGCCGACGTCGACGTCGCGTCGATCGCGACTGCCGACCTGATCTTGGTCGACACGAGCGGCCGCCCCGAACGTGACATCGCACGACTCGAGCGCTTGAAAGCAAGCTGCGTCGAAGTCGGTGCCGAGCTCGAGACCTATCTCGTGCTCTCGGCCGGTGCTTCGAGCAGTATGTTGCGGACGATCACGTCGACTCTGTCGATCGTCACGCCGAGCGCCGTGGTCATCACCAAACTCGACGAGACCAACGAACCGATCGCCGTGCTCGAGCACGTTCTCGACGCGGAATTGCCGATCGCATTCTTGTCCGACGGGCCGGACGTACAGTCGAACTTGCAACGTGCAGATGCCGAACACATCGCCGACCTGTGCTTGAGAGGGAAGCTGTCATGAGTGTGTCCCAGCTCCTCCAACAACGAATTCGCACGGGAAAACAAGCTCGCCGCGCACCGATCGTGCTCGTCGCAGGCGGCAAAGGCGGGGTCGGAAAGACGACGCTTGCAGTGAACTTGGCCGTGGCGCTCACGCAACAGAAGAAGCGCACCCTGCTCGTCGATCTCGACCTGGGTCTCGCCGACGCACTGGTTATGCTGAAGGTGTCCGCGCGCCGCACGATCGAGGACGCGCTCTTCGGCCGATGCAGCTTCAAGGACTGCATCGTGCGTACCGAGCACGGTCTCGACGTTCTGCCCGCGAGTTCAGGCACGCCCGAGATGGGGCAGTTGTCGACGGCGATGCGCACTCGACTCTGCGACGCATTGCACGAGTTGGCACAGGACTACGACCTCGTCATCGCCGACGCATCCGCCGGCATCGGAACTGATGTGCTCACGTTCGCTGGATCTGCGGATCACGTGTTCGTCGTCACGACGCCCGAACCCACGTCGATCACGGACGCGTACGGATTCATCAAGGCGCTCCACGCCTTCGCTGCGGCGAACGATCGCGACGTCGCGACTCCCGAACTGGTCGTCAACCGCGCCGATGGCATCGAAGAAGCCGAATCGGTCGCCGCGAAGCTGCGCATCGTCTGCGAGCGCTTCCTCTCGCGTTCGCCACGCAATGCAGGCTGGATGCCCGGCTCGGGTGCTGTCGAGCTCGCAGCGCGCTTCCAACGCCCATTCGCGCTGGATCCGCGTCCAGGTTTGGCTTCGTCGTGCCTGCAGGCGTTGGCGGCGCGAATCGCACGCCTGGGCGACGCCTCGGAAATCCTTTCCATGCACTCAAGCGTTTCATGAACAAGATCGATAGATCGGGCACTATGACCCCCGTCCTCGCCTGGCAAGCCTTCGGGCGCAAAGCGGCCGTGATCGCCGGTTCATCGACTGCGCTGATCAGCTTGCTCGTGCACAACACGTTGCTCACGGCGTCCATTCGCGGCGCCATCGCCTTGATCGGTGTGCTGCTCATCGTGCGCGCTGGGACATCGATTCTGTTGCGCACGCCGGCGCCTTTCGCCGTCAAATCGAAGGGGACGAGCGCGCCGAAATCGCGCGAAGCGTGAAAACCGTGAGTCAACGTCCGAACGAACGATCGACAGCGGGAGGTCGTCTTGACTGAACTCCAACTCGGTGACGTGGGAGAGCGCGACAAGCTCATCCTCGATCACATTCCGCTGCTGCGACACGTCGTCGGACGCATGAGCATTCCGCCGAGCCTCTTGCGCGAGGACGTCGAAGGCTACGCGATGATCGGCTTGATCGCCGCCGCGGACTCGTTCGATCCGTCTCGCGGATTGAAGTTCTCGACGTACGCGTTCCCGAAGATTCGTGGCGCGATCCTCGACGAGCTGAGACGCATGGACTTCTTGCCGCGCGGACGACGCGAGCGCTTGCGCGAACTGGAATCTGTCGTCTCCAAACTCGAACAGAAACACGGCGTGGTCCCGGCGCTCGAAGAGATCGCCGCGCAGATGGAGTGCCCACTCGAAGAAGTCGAGGAGATCCTGCAGTCCGCGCGCAGCGTCGTCGAAGCCTCGCTCGACGTCGAGACGAGCTCGGGCACGCTGGGCAGCCTGGTTGCAGATCCGAAGAGCGACGATCCCGTCGGCAGTGCGCAATGGAACGAGACGAAAGCGCTGCTCATCACAGCCATACAAGGTCTCCCTGATCCGGATCGCACGGTTATCACGCTGTACTACGGTGAAAGTCTCCTGTTACGCGAGATCAGCGAAGTGTTGGGCGTGACGGAATCACGTGTGAGCCAGATCCACAGCCGCGCGCTGTACAAACTGAATCGCGAACTCGCCACACAAGCGGAAGTCGGTGGTCGATGAACGGCGTCGATCGAGCACGGCACGTGCTCCAACCACACCAAGCGAGCGGCACGCACCCCGATCGTCGACGCAAACAGCGAGACGCGCGCCCGTTCGAAGTCGACATGGATGCTGAACAAGACGACGGCCCGGAGACGCAGTCGACCGAGCCGACGGCAAGTCGCGTGATTCCCAGCAGTGGCGACGAAGGTGTCGGTGAGTTCGTGAACATCGTGGTCTGAGGAGAAGAACGTGCAACGAAACATCATCAAACGTGCTCAGGTGCAACTGGCGGAAGTCGAGTTGCAACGTCCGGCGAACCTAGCCGAAGCGACGCCGCATCGAGTGACGAAGAAGCGCGCCGTTCTCCTCGAAAGCGATGGTCGACCGTTGGCGATCGAAGTGACGTGCTCGTGCGGCGAAGTGACCCTGGTCGAGCTCGAACTTGGCGCTGCATCAGGCGAAAACGTCGGGAAAACCGCATGAAACTCACGATCGCAAGCCTGGCCTTCGTCGCGACGTTCGCGTGTGCTGCTTGCTCGGTGACGCGAGTCGATCCGACTCCGTTGACGCCCGAGTCCATCACGACCAGCACGACGAATGCGAGCGCGACACCCTCGATCGAAGGCGTGCTCTACGCACGGGATGGAACTCCGGTGACGAGCACGTCGAAAGGGGCTGCTCGCATCGAGCCCGAACCGAAACGCGATCTTGGCGACAGCGAAGGTGGGCGCGCGTCGTTGCTCGAGCTCTACACCAAGTCGGTCGCGGACAAGAGCGCGCTCGCGGAAGAGGTCGTCGCTCTGAAGGCCACACTCGAAGTGGAGCGCAAGGCCGTGATGGCCGGCATCGAGGAACGCGGGGTGTTGCGCGGCGAGTTGAGCAAGCTGCTTCGCGAACGAGACACGCTGCTGGCCGAAACGATGGATCTGGCCGCGCGCTTGACGAGCGCGCAGATCGCGCGACTGGAAGCTCAGAAGACGCTACTCGAAATTCAGATCGACCAACGCATGCGCGAAGAAGCTGCGGCGTCGGTGCAAGGATCGTCGAAGGACAAAGACAAGAAACGCAGTGGAGGCGAGCGCAAATGAAGTTGGTCACGATGCTCGCTCTCGTCGCGCTGTGCGCCTGCACCACGGTTCAGAAGTCGGTCGAGCCGCTCGCCGTCGTGCGCTTGGCCGCCGACCGTGATCTCTACGAATTGCGCCGCGTCGGCATCCTGCCGATCGAGTCGAAGGACATGCGCCTCGAGGATCAACAGTCGTTACAAGCTTCCTTGGCGTCGCGACTCAGCGCCGAGATGCACGCCGAAGTGATCGTGCTCACACGCGGCGAAGCGGCTGAAATTCCCAGCAATGACGCCTATTTGACGGGTCGCATCGATCCGGAGGCCGTGCTCGGTCTCGCGCGCCGATTCAACTTGGATGGGCTCGTGACGACGAACGTGACCGAGCGACGCACGTACGCTCCTCAACGTTTGGGCCTCGAAGTGGAACTGACCGCGTGCGACACAGGGTTGCCTATCTGGGGTGCATCGCTGCGTCTCGACGCGGCACAGGAGCGCACGCAGAACTCGTTGCGCGCATGGTTCGAGAAAGAACGCGGTGCGACGGACACCAATGAGTCCGTCGATCTCTACTTGCTTTCGCCGCAACGGTTCGCCGAGTTCGCGGCTGCGCAAGTCGGCATGGCGTACTGAGGGCGCCTCGTTCGAGAGAGGCCGACTCGGGCACTCGGTCTTCGGTTACGAAGCGGAACCGCGCGTGGGCAGCGACATGCCAAAAATGACAGCGCGACCGAGGCCCACGTCGGGCTCCGGTCGCGCTGAGATTCGATCGATCGTGACTACGCGCCCAGCAGCTTTTCGGCGGCCTTCTCGACGCGCTCGTTCGTGACGAGTTTGCCTTCGAGGTACTGCTGACGGAGCTCGGCCGTGCGTTCCCTGCGCTCGGTCGCCTCGTCCTTGCGACTGGCTTCGTTGCGGGCCAGCATCAAGCGCGCTTCCGACGAAACCTCGACGCGATCCGGACTCAGCGAGCGCATCGATTCACGCGCGCGCTGCTCGGCTTCGTGAACACGACGAGCTTCGGTCTCCTTGAAGACCGCGTCGTTCAACTGCCGGTTCGGCCGCGTGATGTCGACGGCGAGTTCGCCATCGGGTAGCGGCCGGTTCGGCGGGGTCGTGTTGTTGATGGATGCCATGTTTGGGTCACCTCCTGCGCAAGGTAGGGCCTTCCGGAGAGAGTTATCGGCTGCACCCCTCTCCGAATGAGAGGAAAGCAGGAGAAAATGGACGTGAGCCGGGAAATCGTTCTCAGCTCTCGGAATGCAGCGCCGAATCATCGGCACAATCCCTTGGGATGGAGTGAGTTACGCACGCATCGCCCTTGTCGAGGCTTGCACTTCCGCGCATCATGAGCGCATGCCTCTCTCGGGTTTCGCGCGCGACGTCGCGTGCCTCCTCGTCGCTTCGGCAATTTTTTCCGCGCGGCCGACGAGTGCCCAATCGGGCGACGAGCGCTCGTGTCGCACCGACTACGTGATCGCCGTTCGCTACGACGAGAACGCGCGCACGCTCACGGGCACCGAGACGATCACCTGGAGAAACGAGTCGCGCGACGACGTGCCGGACTTGTGGTTCCATCTCTATTGGAACGCGTTCGCAAACGACGCGACGACGCACCACCTCGGAACCGGTCGCCCGGGCAGCGACTTCAAGGACGGCGAGTGGGGTTGGACGCGCATCACGTCGCTCGTCGTCGACGGAAAAGAGCTCGCGCCGTCGATCGAGTTCGTGTCTCCGGACGACAAGCGGTCCGAGGATCGCACGGTATGTCGCGTCAAACTGCCTGCGGTCGCGAAACGCGGCGACGTCGTGACGGCAAAGCTCGCTTGGGAAGCGCAGATCCCGCGGCTGCGTCGACGCACTGGATACAAGGACGACTTTCTCTTGATCGCGCAGTGGTTCCCGAAGCTCGGCGTGTACGAATCGGGGAACGGGTGGAACTGCCATCAGTTCCATCGCAACACCGAATTCTTCAGCGACTACGGCACCTACGACGTCGAGCTCGACCTGCCAGCGCGCTACGAGAGCAGCATCGGTGCTTCGGGCGTGCTCGCCGAACCGACTCGAGCTGGCAACGGCCGCGTGAAAGCACGCTTCGCCGCGCCCTCCGAAAAGGATCGGGTCTCGCGTGATCGCACCGGGAAATCGCCTCTCGTTCACGATTTCACGTGGGTCGGCGATCCGACGTCGCTCGAGTACGAAGGCACGTTCCACTACGACGAATGGGCGCAGAAGTATCGCGACGAGGTCGACCGCGTCGCGCTCGCGCTCGGGCGCGCGCCGTCGGAAATGCGTCTGCGCGACGTGCGCGTCACGGTGCTGTTGCAACCCGAGCACTACGACCAAGGCCAACGTCACTTCGATGCGACGTGTACAGCGCTGTTCTTCTACGGATTGTGGTTCGGCGAGTATCCGTATGAGCACGTGACTTGCGTCGATCCGGCCTGGGGCGGACGCGCGGCGGGCGGGATGGAATACCCGACGCTGTTCACTGCTGGGACGCGCCCCAACACGATCCAGGCGATGCACGAACCGGAGAGCGTGATCGTTCACGAATGCGGCCACCAGTTTTGGTACGGGCTCGTCGGGAACAACGAATTCGAAGCAGCTTGGCTCGACGAGGGATTCAACACGTTCACGCAGAACGAAGCGCTGTGGTTGCACTACGGCGCGCGCATTTCGACGACCGATTTCGCTGGGCGTCCGTTCGACGGCGTGCCGATCACGTCTGGGCCCGGAGGCGGCTTCGTCGGCGATGCGCTGAGCGGAAAACGCTGGAAAATCAAATCGAATCTGACGCTCGAGCCGTTGAGGTCATCACCGTTCGTCGATTGGTGGCGTGATCAACCGATGTTGTCGTACGGCCGTTTGCGCACCGACCCGCGCGAGACGGATCGCAGCGGATATTTGAGCGACCCCGACACCGATCCAGTCGATCGCGCAGCGTTCACGTACTGCGACCGCAACAGCTACCGCACGAACAGTTATCGCCGGACGGCGACAGCATTGCGATCGTTGCAGGGATTGGTCGGCGAAGACAAGTTCTTGCGCGGCATGCGGCACTACGCAGAGACGTGGCGCTATCGGCATCCTTATCCGCAGGATTTCTTCGACGCGTTCCAAGAAGGCTCGAAGGTCGAGATCGCGTGGTACTTCGAACAGGCTTTCCGGAGCACGGCCACGCTCGACTGGCGTGTCGAAGTCGACCAAAAGAGCGCCCGCGATCCGCGCGGCCTCGTGGTCGACGCTTCCGGTGCGTGGGTCGAACGCGCACTCCTGAAGAAGCCCGACGTCGACGAAGCGGACGACGACACGAGAAACGACGAGAAGGACTCGCGATGGGACGTCGAGATCATCGTGCGACGCAAGGGTGCGCTGTTGTTGCCGCTCACGATCGAGCTCACTTGGGCCGGCGGCGAAAAAGAACAGCTGACCTGGGGCCGCGACGAACAAGCACGCTCGACGTGGTGGAAGCCGCTCGAAGGCCGCAAAAACAGCACGAAAAAGCTGGTTTCGGCCGTGATCGATCCAGAGCGCCGGTACTCGTTCGACACGAACATGTCGAACAATCAATGGTATGACGCCGTCGATTCGATCACGCCGCTGCGCTGGTCCGAGCGCGTGTTCGAGCAGTACGCTTCCCTGATGCACTGGTGGGGAGGGATCGGTGGTTGAGCCGTTGGAGACGCAACCGACGACCATGAGGCCGTCGCGCTTCGTCGCGCTCGAAGCGTTGCGCGTTGCGATCGGTCGTCCGCCGGTTTGGATCCTGATTCTCGCCGTCGAGTGCTTGCTCGCGCTGCCTGCAGCCATCGCCTACCACGGTTTCATGACGTCGGCGACAGAGCATCACTATGCGCCGGGTTCGTTGTTCGCGAACTTGAGCGAGAACTTTCGTTTCGATCATCGCGTCGAAACCGACGCACTGAACACGACCATCGCGCGCGTCGGCGCAGTGCTGGCTCTCCTGTCGATGCTGTTCGGATGTTTCTGCGCCGGTGGATGGTTGCAGGTGTTCCTCGAACGCACGCGCGGTGAGTCGCTCAAGCGCTTTTTCTTCGGTGGAGCGCGCTACTTCTGGCGCTTTTTCAGGCTGCTCGTACTGTCGCTTCTCTCGCTCGCGCTCGTCGGTTGGATCGTCTACGGCTGGCCGTGGAATCGAGTCGTGTTGCAGTGGCTCTTCGACGTTCCGGCGCACGCATTCGCTTCGCTCGAGACGTTGCCGAACGAAACGATCGCTCTGCGGCTGCGCTTGGCGCAGAGCACGTTGTACGCGCTGCTGTTCGGACTCGTCTTGACGTGGGGCGACTACACGCGCACGCGGCTGGCGCTGCACGACACGAATTCGGCGCTGTGGGCCGGAATCTGCGCGTGGTGGACGATCCTGCGGCATCCGGTGAAAACGCTGCGTCCGATGATCGCGCTGTTCGCGGTCGAGCTGTCGATCGTCCTCGTGATCGGCTGGCTGGCTCGCTCGATCGAGGCGGACATCGTGCGCAGCCCCGAGTCGTTCAGCATCGGATTGCTGTTCGCTGCGGCGCAATTCGCGCTGTTGTGGCGCGTGATCGTGCGCGGCTCGCGGTACCACGCCGCCGTGCAAGTCAGTCGCGAAGTCGTGCGTCCGATCGCGCGGCCCGATCCGTGGAAGGAATCCGTCGGCGGTCCCGGTGGTCCGCGCTATCCGATCGGTGGCGACGAGTACTCGGTCTCGATGTAGCGTGAAGGTGAGCGCGAGCAGCGCGCTCAGCCCGATTCGAGCAATGCGCGATCGCCGTTCAGCTCGAGGATCGGCCAACCGTGTTTCACCGCGTGCGCTGCGAGCTTCGGGTCGGGGCCGACGCACACCGGGTGCGTTGCCTGTGACAAGAGCGGCAGATCGTTGTGCGAATCGGAGTAGAACCACACTTCGCGCGCGTCGGCGAAGACTCGACCGCGCGCGTGCAGCCACTCGTCGAAACGCGTCACTTTGCCCTCGCGGAAACACGGCACGCCTGCGACTCGGCCCGTGAAACAACCGCCGACGATTTCGGGCTCGGTCGCGATCAAATGACGGATGCCGAATTCTTCGGCGATCGGCTCGACGATGAAGCGATTCGTCGCCGTGATCATCACCGTCTCGTGGCCAGCGCTCTCGTGTTCGCGCACCAAGTCACGCGCTGCTTGCGATATGCGCGGCCGAATGTAGTGACCCAAGAATTCGCGCCGCCATTCGAGCAAGCGCTGCATCGGTTCGCGCGCGAGCGGCTCGAGTTGGAAGCGCAAAAAGGCATCGATGTCGAGCGTGCCGCGGTGGTATTCGACGTGGAATGCACGCGTGCGCGCCGCATCCATCGCGCCGTGCCGCGCCAGCAATTCGCTCCACTCGATGTCGCTGTCTCCGTCGAGCAGCGTGTTGTCGAGGTCGAAGAGGGCGAGGCGCATGAGTGACTGCGTGGAGCTCAGTTCAAGATACGCGCAAGTCCCGAACCGCACAGCGTACACGCCGGAAATTGCTAACGTTCCGCGCAGTGGAGGCACCTCTCGCACAACCGACGTCACTGGGTGAACTCGCGCGCCTCTTCCTGCAGCTGGGCATCACGGGATTCGGCGGACCAGCCGCCCACATTGCGATGTTGCGCGACGAAGTCGTCGTCCGGCGAGCGTGGCTCAGCGAGCGCGAGTTCTTGGACTTGCTCGGCGCGACGAACCTGATCCCGGGCCCGAACTCGACGGAGATGGCCCTTCACGTCGGATGGCGGAGGCGGCGGACCGCGGGGCTCGTCGTCGCGGGCCTGGCCTTCATCGTGCCCGCAGTCCTCATCACGTCGGTGATTGCTTGGTCGTACGTGAAATACGGGTCGCTTCCGCCCGTGCAGTGGATCTCGTGGGGGATCAAACCCGTGATCGTCGCGATCGTATTCGATGCGCTGGTCAAGCTCGTTCCCAGTGCAGCGAAATCCTGGACGCTGCGCGCCGTGGGATTGTCTGCGATCGTCGCATTCGTGTTGGGCGCGAATGAACTCGTCGTGATCTTCGGAGCCGGCGCGATCGTCTGCGCCTCGAACCTGTCCACGAAACGCGCGCTTCCGGTGTTCTTGCCGTTCGCGGCTTGGAGCCTCGGTGCGAGCACGCTTTCGCTCTCGAGCATCTTCTGGATCTTCCTGAAGATCGGATCGGTCTTGTTCGGAAGCGGCTACGTGCTCATCGCGTTCTTGCGCACCGATTTCGTCGAGCGTCTCGGCGTGTTGACCGAAGCCCAGCTGCTCGATGCCGTCGCGGTCGGACAAGTCACTCCCGGACCGGTGTTCTCGACCGCGACATTCATCGGGTATCTGCTCGCCAGCTGGAGCGGCGCCCTCGTTGCGACGATCGGCATTTTCCTGCCCGCATTCGTCTTCGTAGCATTGAGCGCGCCGTTCATCCCTCGACTGCGCGCCTCCAAATTCGCGGCCGCGCTCCTCGACGGCGTCACCATCGCGTCGCTCGCACTCATGGCTTGCGTGACGTTCGAAATCGGGCGTGGCGCACTCGTCGACATCCCGACCATCGCCGTCGCCATCGCCGCATTCTGGCTGCTGCGCCGGCGCATCAACGCGACGTGGCTGATCGCAGGCGGCGGACTCGTCGGACTCGTGAAGTTCTGGACAGCGTGAGCGCGTGCCTTATGCTCTCGCCCCAAATGGCCAGCATGAAGGATCTCACGGAACGCGCGAACTCTCTCCTCCGTCGCTTCGAACAGTTGAAGGAGAGTCTTTGACTACGCCACCAACCTGAAGCGGTTCGGTGAGATCGAAGAGCTGCAGACGCAGCCCGATTTTTGGACGAATGCGGAACGCGCGCAGCGTTTCGTCAATGAGATGAAGAACGTGCGCTCGGTGGTCGAGCCCGTGAAGCGCGTGCAGAGTGCCTACGACGATCTGGGCGTGCTCGTCGAGATGGGTCGAGAAGCCAGTGAAGCGGACGTGGTCGACGAGGCCGAGAAATCCGTGCTCACGATCGAGCAAGGCATCCACGATCTCGATTTCCGCGTGATGCTCGGCGGCCCGGACGATCGCTCCGGCGCGTACGTGCAGTTCGCTCCGGGCGCAGGCGGTGTCGATGCGGCGGATTGGGCCGGCATCTTGCTGCGCATGTACGTGCGCTGGGCCGAGCGCAAGGGATACAAGGTCAGCGAGGTCGATCGCACCGAGGACGACGACGGCGGCATTCGCTCGGCGACGCTGGAAATCGAGGGTGATTACGCGTTCGGGAGATTGAAGGCCGAGAGCGGCGTGCACCGACTCGTGCGCATCAGTCCCTTCGATGCGCAAGCTCGGCGCCAGACAGCGTTCGCATCTGTCGACGTGACGCCGATCCTCGACGACTCGATCAAGATCGACATCAAGGAGAGCGACGTCGAGATCGAAACGATGCGATCAGGCGGCGCCGGTGGTCAGAACGTGAACAAGGTCGAAACGGCCGTGAGATTGCGCCACTTGCCGTCGGGCATCGTGATCCGCAGTCAGAGCCAACGCTCGCAGCTCAAGAACAAAGAGTTGGCGTTCAAACTGCTCGCTGCAAAATTGCGCCAGCGTGAAGAAGCGAAGCGCGACGCCGAGATGAGCGTGCTCTACGGCCAAAAGAGCGACACGAGCTTCGGCAGCCAAATTCGCTCGTACGTGATGCATCCCTACCAGATGGTGAAGGATCATCGGACCGACAAGGAAACCGGCAACATTCAGGCGGTTCTCGACGGCGACATCGACCCGTTCATCGAGGAGTATTTGCGCGGTCGCGGCGGCGCGCCGAAGTAGACGTATCAGTTCTTCGCGCTCTTCGGGCCGGTCAACTGTTCGCCGGTCGGAACCGTCGGAGCGAATTTCGAGCGCAAATTGGCCGTCTGCGGTGCTGCATCGGCGAGTCGACGCAGTTCGATCTGCCACGCGGAACGGAACTGACCCTGTAGCGCGAAAATGTTCTCGGATTCGAGCGTGTCCGTTTTCACGTCGTACATCTCGAAGCGATCTTCGCGCGCGATGAACACGAGTTTGTAGCGATCGTCGCGGTGCGCCAGGATCGCACTCGGCGCTTCGGGCGGATGAGATTCAGCGATGAGTTCGCGCGGACCTTCTTGCAGTAGTGAGAAGCCTTCCGATCCCGACAGCGGACGTTCGCCCACGAGCTCGAGAATCGTCGGCGCGATGTCGATCTGGCGCACGAGGCCGAACTGCCGCTTGCCGAGCGCAATGCGTCGATCCTCTTCGGCGACGGGCTTGACGATGAGAGGCACGCGCAACACTTCGTCGTAGAGCGTGATGTCGTGACCGGTGACACCGTGTTCGCCGAGCGCCTCGCCGTGACTGCCCGTGACGATGATCACGGTGTCATCGTATTGGCCCGTCTTCTTCAAGGTCGCAACGAGCTCGCCGATCGCGCGATCGACGCCTTCGACTTGCTTTTTGTAGCGAGCGCGACACTCGGCCAAGCTCTGAACACCGCGAATTTGAGCTTGAATGCGGCATGTGACCACCGCGTCGCGATCGTTCGTAAACGTCGTCACGATGCGCTGCATCGGCGCGAACAAGTGGCCCTGATCGAACTGCGGCTCGAAGCGCATCGTGTCGGACGTGATCTCCAGTCGGCGCAGATTGAACGTGTCGTCCGAACGGAACTCGAGGCTGTGCGGACCCGCGCTCACGTCGATCTTCACCGACCAGTCTTCGGATGAGTGAGTGCGCACGCTGCCGATCGGCGAGCCGTCCAAGAAGACTTTCGCCGTGATCTCCTTGGTCCCGACGAGCTCGTCGGCGCGCGCCGGGTCGTTGTAGTGCACGTACGCGAACCACGGCGTTCCGTGGTCGGCGTTCTCGAGGAAGGTCGTGACGCGCTCGTTCACCTCCGCAGCATCGACGGGAGAACTCGTGTGAGCGCGAAATGTGTCGAAGCCGCGATCGAGGCCTTGATCGCGAGCGACCGGCGCGAGTTCATCGGTGCTGATCTCGGCGAAAGTGCGCCAATCACGCTCCTTCAGATGTGCAGCGAGCAACGGCACGTCGGCATCGATCGCTTGACCGTCGTTGCGTACACCGCTTCCGTTGGGCGTACGGCCGCTCGCTATCGCGACGTGAGCGGGGAACGTCACCGAACTCTGCGCATAGCACGAGCGAAAGGTGAGACCCTCGTTGCTCAGAGCTTGAACGTTGGGCGTCTCTGCCGAACCGATGGACTTGCTGAAAGCGTCGAATCGCAAGCTGTCGACCACGACGAGAAGCACGTTGGACTTCGCTCTGTGCTCGAACAAGAAGCACGAGGGGAGCGCGGCGAGCACGAGAAGCGGCACTAGGCGGACGCGCACGATCGAAGGCCTCGACGGGGACATATGTCGGACCTGCTTGCCCACCGTGGACGCGCAGAACCGATCCACCTCTTTTCGCGCGCCGGTTGACGATGTCTTGAGGCGACCCTGTCGCCTTCATGAGAATGCGAAAAGCCTTCCGCATCGCACCCTGTCCGGCGAGGCCTCCGAGCGGCAAAATGCGCGCCCTTTTCGAGGCTAGACATGACCGAACGACGACCGCACCCTCACTTCGACGACCGTGGAACGCTCTCTTGGGAGACGCGCTACGACGACGCCATCGCGCGCGCCAAGCGCGAAAAGAAGCACGTGTTCATCGAGATGGGACGTGAGTTGTGAGGTCAATGTCGCGCTCTCGTGCAGAGCGTCGTTCCGCGTCCGGATATCGCGCCGTTGTTGCAAGCGCATTTCGTCGCGCTCGCATCGGATGCCGACGAAACCGAGGACGCGGTGTTGAAACACGCGCACGAACTGGAGGACGCGTACATGCTGCCGTTCGTCATGTTCATTGATGCGGAGGGCAAGTTCGTCGAAGGATTCGCGGGAGCCGCCAATCCGATCTCGTTCGCTGCGCGCTTGAAGCGCATCGCCGGAGTTCCCTGACATGAATCGCATCCAACGCGCGCTCGTCAGCGTTTCCGACAAAACGGGCATCGAGGATTTCGCGCGCGCACTCGCCCGCGCCGGCGTCGAAATCCTCTCGACGGGCGGCACGTTCGCGACGCTGAAGAAAGCCGGTGTGCCCGTGCGCGAAGTCAGCGACTACACGGGCTTTCCCGAAATGATGGACGGCCGCGTGAAGACGCTGCATCCGAAAGTGCACGGCGGAATCCTCGCACTGCGCGATGTCGCCACGCACACGGGAGCGATGAACGAGCACGGCATTGCGCCGATCGATCTGGTCGTCGTGAACCTATATCCGTTCGAGGCGACGGTGAAGAAGCCCGGCGTGACGCGCGAGGACGCGATCGAGAACATCGACATCGGCGGACCTTCGATGGTGCGCTCGGCGGCCAAGAATCATCGTTTCGTCGGCATCGTGACGAGTCCTTCCGACTACGCACGCGTGATCGACGAGATGCAAGCGAACGGCGGTGCGTTGACCGATTCGTTCAAGCGCGACCTGGCGATCAAGGCCTATTCGCTGACAGCGCGTTACGACGCGGCGATCAGTGCGTGGTTGCACCGATCGGAAGCTCGTCATACGACGAAGGATGCTTCGCCGTACCCCGCATCGTTCGCACTCGCCGGTGTGAAAGTCGCCGACCTGCGTTACGGCGAAAACCCGCATCAAACGGCCGCGTTCTATCGCGACACGACGTTCGACGAGCCGAGCCTCGCGACGGCGAAAGTGTTGAATGGCAAAACGCTCAGCTACAACAACTTGGTCGATCTCGACGCAGCACTCGGCATCGCCAAGGAGTTCGACGAGCCGTTCGTCGCCGTGTGCAAGCACAACAATCCGTGCGGTGCCGCGGCGGCGGAAGCGATCGCGACGGCGCTCGAACACGCGTGGGAGGGCGATCCCGTCTCGGCATTCGGATCGGTGCTCGCGTTCACGCGCACCGTCGATCTGCGCTGCGCTGAATACTTGGTGTCGGGCAACCGCTTCGTCGAAGCGATCGTCGCGCCCGGGTTCGACGACGAAGCGTTTCGGATGCTCGTCGACAAGCCGAAGTGGGGCAAGAACGTGCGCCTGCTGTCGATCGGCGATTTCGTGAGCGCGTCGCGCGACGCACGCGACGTCGAAGTGAAAAAGCTCGTCGGGGGTTTCCTCCTGCAGAATCGCGACCTGCACGCGGCCGGCGAAGGCGATTGCAAGGTGGCGACCAAGCGCGCTCCGACGACGGATGAACTGATCGGCCTCTTGTTCGCGAATCGAATCGCGAAGCACGTCAAGTCGAACGCGATCGTTCTAACCGAGAAAACACGCGTGCGCGGAGTCGGTGCCGGCCAGATGAGCCGCGTCGATTCAGTGCACATGGCCGTGCGCAAAGCCGGCGAGAATGCGCAACGCTGCGTGCTCGGTTCCGACGCGTTCTTCCCATTCAAGGATGGCGTCGAACTCGCGCTCGACGCGGGTATCACGGCCTTCCTGCAACCGGGCGGTTCCGTGCGCGATGCCGAAGTCGTGGCCGCGTGCGACGAGCGCGGTGCCGCGATGGTGTTCAGCGGGGCGCGGCACTTCCGGCACTGATCGAAACGCTCCCCCTGCGCGACTTGAATGCCACCACGTTCACTTTACCGCGTCGCGCGCGGCGCTGACCCGCGAGCTGTCGGCGACGCGCTCTACTCCAATCCGTCGGGAGTCAGCGCTTGGCCGACGCCGCTTTCGGTCCGTTTGCGTTCATCGGTTCGAGCTGCGCGTAACCCACTTGCTCGAGCCAGTCGTACACAGCTGGCAACGGCGTCGCGAGCCCCATGTGAGGCACCACCGTCGGGCGCAGCGTGCCGTGCGTGTAGATCTTGGTGAAGATGCCGAGCAGTTCGTGCGTGGTCGCATCGAACACTCCGCCGCCTGAATTACCGATGTAGGTCGGCGCGCTGATCATCCAGTAGCGTTGCCCGTCGACCGAGTGATGCGTGTCCGCGATCTCGCCGAACGTGGGAATCGGATCGTTGCCCAGCGGACAGCCGACGGCGTAGATGTTCTCGAAAACGGCGACCTGATCGAGACGTTCACGCGGCGCCAGCTTGGCTCCGCATTCGACTGCGCGCGTCGAATTGAGCTTCAAGAGCGCGACGTCGAGCGCAGCGTCGTACTTCAACAGATGTGCGGTCTCCGACCGGATCTCTCCAGTGCGAGCGTAAATCGTGATCGGAACCGGCGTGTTCACGCTGTCAGGCGTCGACTGTATGTCGCGGATGACGTGCCACGCCGTGATGACGTACGTCGTGTAGTCGGTCGATCCGTCGATCTGTTCGGAGCGCAACAACACGCCGCTTCCGACGGTTTCCTCGCCCATCAGCTGCACCGTGGGGCCGAGCAAGTCGCGCCACATGCGCTCCTTGTCGCGCTCCAGCGATTGCGCGAGTTGATCGACACCCGCGTTCGCAGCTTCGGCTGCTTCGAGCGCGCGTTGCACACCTTCGTCGAGCGCTTGGTACTCGGCGATGAGCGTCGTGCGCAGTTCCGCGACGCGTACGTCGACGGCTTCGGGCCCGATCTCCTCGCGCACGTCGTCCCACTGCGCCAATTTCGCGCGCTGCTCCGAAATGCTCGAGGCTGCGGTCGAGAGCTCGCAGGACAACTCCGACAATCGATCGCCGTAGCCGGCCGTGCGCTCTTGATTGCTCGCGAGCGCGTTTAGAGTCGCGATCGACGTACCGACACGGGTGGAAAGTTCTTCGAGCTCACGCGTGAGTGTGCGGATCCTCGTCGGATCGACGCGCGGCGTCGCCTCGAGTTGTTCGACGCGCAAACGCATGTCACGCAGGGTGACGCCAGCCAATCCGAGTACCGCGATGGCACTCACCACGATCCACATGTTGCGCATCTAAAGGGACCTCCAACGGCCGCGCGCGGCCG
>JAWXBU010000064.1:0-12527 GCA_034440255.1 Planctomycetota bacterium
TCACGCGCGCCAACCAAGAAATCACTGAGAAAGCCGGTGAAATCGCGAGTGCGTCGCGCGTGCTCTTCGAACAGGACGCCTTGATCGGCGCCCTGCGCAGTGACCTCAAGAGCCGTTGGAAGAGCGTCAAACGTGCCGTCGGACCGAAGCGACCGACCCACGGCGAGCCTGATTTCGGCTGAAGCACGCTCCATTCATCCGGCTTGGACCGCGAGTGCGAAAGTCGTTGCATCGAGCGCACGGGAGACTGCGGTCGCATCGACCGAGGCGGACGCAAGCACAGCTACACTCTTCGAGCGCTGATCCAAGTCCCGATCGATCGCGAACATGTTCGAAGCGCAGCTAGAGCAGCGCCCGACGCTCGGCTATAAAGCGACCCTCCGAAAGAGTTCATCCCGCCGTGACCCAACGAGAACCCGACGTCAAGAAATTCGCCTCGCACGTGGGCTCCTGGCTCGCGAGCGATCACCCCGAGTCCGACGTCGTGCTCTCGTGCCGCGTGCGTCTCGCCCGCAACCTCGCCGACTACAGTTTCATTCCACGCTTGGCGCCGGCCGCTGCCGAAGAAGTGTGCGCCAAGCTGCGCGACGTGCTCATCGACGCGAAGCTCGACGGTGAGACGCAATTCGTGCCGATGACGGCTGCGTCGCCGCTCATGCGACTGATGCTGCGCGAGCGTCACCTCATCAGTCGCGATCTCGCGCCGAGCGAGGAAGGCCTGAGCGCGCAACCCGGCCGCGCGGTCGCGTTCGGTTCCAGCGAGACGATCTCGGTGATGATCAACGAAGAGGACCACGTGCGTTTGCAAGCGATCGCCGGTGGCTTCCAACTCGAAGCCGCGTGGCGCCACGCGCAAGAGATCGATCGCTTGCTTGAGGCGCGCGTGCCTTTCGCGTACACACAAAAACTCGGCTATCTGACGGGCTGCCCGACCAACGTCGGCACCGGTCTGCGCGCGTCGGTCATGATGCACCTGCCGTGTCTTTCACTCGTGCGCCCGGAGCTCGAAAAGGTCTTCGCCGCTGCGCAGAAGACGGGTCTCGCTGTGCGCGGCACGTACGGCGAAGGCTCGCGCGCGGCGGGGGACTTCTACCAGATCAGCAATCAGATCACGCTCGGTCGCAGTGAAGCGCAGCTCGTCGACGATCTGGCGGCGCTCGTGCCCTGCATCCTCGATTTCGAGCGCAAAGTGCGTGCGACGTTGGATCGCGAGCAACGCGCGGCGCTGAAGGACCGTGTCGGTCGGTCGCTGGGACTTTTGCGCACGGCGCGTGCGATGCACAGCGAAACGGCGCTCGCGCACCTCTCCAATCTGCGCCTCGGAATCCATCTCGGACTCTTCGACGGTGTCGGTCTAGGCGTCCTCAACGAACTCGGTGTGCAAGTCCAGAAGGGTCACGTGCAAGCTTTGGCGCAGGAGGTGCTCTCGGGCGAGCTCCTCGAAGCCAGCGAACGTGATCGCTTGCGCTCGAGCCTCCTGCGCCGCCGCCTGGCGGCCTGATTTCCCACACGTTCTGCGATCACGCGCATGTTCTTGCCCGCGCCGCTTTCGAGGAGGGTGTCACGGCAACTTCGGCCCACGTAGCGAGGGCATTTCGTCGTTCTTCATTTCGTCGTCGAGGCGACGACGGTCGCCGGGTCGATCGTTTCGCGCAGCGTGAGCCCGTAGACGCCGGGGATGCCGTTGCGCACGACGCGCGCGCCGAGCGGTTCGCCCCACGGTGTTTCGATGTCGAGTTCTTCGCCGATTTCGAGCTTGGTGCTGGCGATGGAGAGCAGCGCACCGCGCGTCGACAAGTCACGGATGCGGCCCTCGGCTTCACCCGACTTGCGCATGACGCGGACCGAGCGCTCGATCGTGATGCGCACTTCGACACGGCGTTCTGCGATCTTTTCGACCGTTCCATCGCTGGCGAGGACGAGCAGATCACCGGTTTCGATCGACGCCAGCGCACCTTCGACGCCGACGATGCCGGTCAGGCCGTACTCGCGTGCTTGGATCGCCGCGTGGGAGAGCCAACCGCCGACTTCGGTGACGATGCCGGATGCGAGCGGGAAAACAGGCATCCAGGTCGGGTCCGTGAATCGCGCGACGAGGATCTCGTGCCGCGCGAAGGATGCGATCTCGTGCGGTTCGCGCAGGACGCGAGCGCGACCGATGACGCCGCCTGTTCCCGAGACCCGAGTGCCGCGCAAACTGCCCTCGCGGGGCACGCGCGGAATCAGTCCGCCGTGCTCGAGGTCGAGCGCTTCGAGATCGGCGAGCGACAGAGCCGACGGCAGTCGGATGGATTCGAATGCCGCCGCTTCGTCGGCGCGTCGCATCACGAGCGCTGGTGCTGTCATTGTCCGGAACTCGTCCTCGGAGAGCCGCGCGACTTCGAGGGGTAAGAGATCGAAGATGCGCTCGTCCAAGTGCGTACGCGATCCCAACTCGACCAGCAGTCGCCGCAGATGCGCGACATCGCGCAGTGCGTTGTGTTTCGCTTCTTCCTTGAGGACCTGCCAGCGACGCGCGCGGTCTATGGCCAGGCCCAAGACTCCGCCGTGTGCAACAGGAGCCGACTCTTTCGCCCTCTGGGCGTGGCGCGCAGTCGAGAGCCGATCCGCGAGGCTCTCGACGAGATCCGGATCCTCCACGTAGCGCGGCTCGGCGAATTCGTAGTCGAGCTGCGCGCGGTGTCCGAACATCTCGACGAAGCCGAACGTGTCTCCTCGAGCCAGTCGTTCGAAAGCGGTGTGCACGACGGTCGGCGGGATCTGCGAGAGCTCGGATGCAGCGTCGATGTGCCGTTTCTCGATCGCGCGGAGTGCAGCCTTCATGTAGAAGTCCGCGCCGATGTTGATCTCTTCCGCGCGGACGTAAGTGCGTTCGACGAAATCGCGCCGCGCTTCACCGAAAGTATCGACGAGTTCGGCGAGCGTGAACCGCGTGAGATCGAGGGCTTCGTTGCGCCGTGCGTCTCGTCGTTGCGCTGGATCGAATTCTTCGCGCCAAGCCCGCTCGATTTCGTCGGCGGCCCGGGTCAAGCGGAAGGCCGCGATCGTCGAGGGGCCGCGTGCAAGGCGTCGGCGTTCCTCGGCCTTGTTCACGTACAGGGCGCCGAACGCGGAGACCACGTACGGAGTTGAATTCGGCCGCACGTCGTAGTCGAGTCCGAGGTTTTGCATCGCTCGATGCGTGCTGCCTCCGAACCCGAACAAATCGTTCATGAACGCCAGGCTGAACGGTCGCGGGCGAGGCAGGAGTTCGGTGAGCTCGTTCTGCGCCAACACGACGGTGGTCGCGAGCTCGTCGCGCGCGAGACTGGAGAGACGCGCGCGTTCCGCTTCCTTCAGTGCTCGTTCGTCGTCTCCGACCGTGCACAGTCGCGTGATGTCGCGCGCTTGAAGCACGAAGAATCGTCCGTCGGCGAAGGCCCATTCCATGTCTTGCGGGCGCCCGAATACGGCTTCTGCATGCCGACCGATCGCGAAGAGGGGGCCGAGGTCCATCGGCGCACTCTCTTCCGTCAACGCAAGACCCGAGTAGCGGCCGAGGGCGAAGCTCTTCGGCTGCGCACGACCCGACACGAGCGCATCCCCGAGGCCGGCGATCCACTCGACGGCGGCTGCACCCGAGTGCGCCGGGTGCTCCGTGAAGAGTACGCCGGCGAATCGGGCCGGAACCATCGCCTGAACGACGATCGCGCCGGTCTCACGCTCGCTGCTGTACGCAGCTGTCCGATCGGTGCTCAGAGAATCGGCGACGCGCTCGAGCGCCGCGAAAACACTGTCTTTTTCGACGTCCAGGATCGAATCGAAGACGCCCGCGTAACTCTTGTCCGCACCGTCCTCGTTCAAACCCGAGCTGCGCACCGCGAGACGCGTGGCCGACATTCGGCGCAAAGCCTCCACGACCGCATTCGCGTCTTCCGCTGCAAAGCGACCATCCGCCCCCCGTGCGCGAACTGCCGACGCGCGCACGACGAAACCGTTGGGTACTTCGAAACCCGCTTCCATGAGCCGCGCCAGACGGGAGGCTTTGTTTCCGCACCCGGAAACGATGTGCGCGACCGCGAGAGGCACGACGTTCGCGTGCTCGTGACGCGCGAGCACTCGAGCGCGCTCACGCTCCGGCGCGCCAGCACGACGGTTCATGAACCAACCGATCGCAAGCGTCTGTGCGACGAGCCAAGTCAAGCTGGCGACGAGATACAGGCCGACCGCAGCGGAGAGCGACCACGTGAGTGCGACGAGTCCGGCCGCGGCGACAACGGTGAGGCCGAGCACCCAATACTTGTAGGGTCGTTTCGCGGTGACGAGCACCTGCAGAACGAGCAACGCTCCCACACTCAGCGGGAGGATGTGTGTGGGGTCGGGTTTACCGAGCTCGGAGATCCACGAGAACGATTCGACGGATCCTTCGGCTGCTCGCTGCACGACGCTGAAGAACGCGGTGAAGAAGAAGAGTTGCGCGAGCGTGGCGACGAAGTTCAACACTGGACGCACACCGTGCGCTCGAAACAGCTCAGTCGAGAGCGCCGCGTACAAGCGACCGTCGCCCTGCGCTTCGACCTTCAGACGCGCAGACTCGGGCTCGAGTTCGCGCTGCACGCGACGATCGCGCTCGCTCTTCCACGTCAACGGCAGGATCGCGAATCGGATCAACGCGACGAGCGCGAGAATCGCGAGGGCCAACGTCCCGATGTGGCCCTGCAACCACGCGAGAATCCCGGACAAGGGTTCGGACATGATCGTGAGCACACTCTTGGGAGCGTGCGCTGCCTTCCACGCCGCGACGTGCGGCTTGTCCTTGCCCGGCGCAGAGAAACCCTCGGGAACCGTGTAGCGACCGAGATATTCGAATCCAGCGCGAGTCGCACGCAAACCCATCACGAGGCCGAAGAAGGAACTGCGCTTGTCGTAGCAGGGGACGATGATCGCGCGATCCTTCGGCAGTGCCAGGATGGCGGCATCGAGTTCGGCCGTCGTCAACTTGCGCATCGGAATGTTCACGGCACCCGGCAGGTGACCGGCTTCGAAATCGCCGGGGTAGCGCACATCGACGAACTGGATCTCGCGCTTCTCGAGCACAGCCATCACGTCGGGCGTGTCGAGCAGTTCCATCTTGTTCGCGTAGTCGGGCACTTCGCGCAGATCTCCGCGCTCTCCGTCTGCGCTCGTAGCGAGAGCACGCTCCTCGGCCAACCACTTCTCGTAGCCGCCGATCATGAAGCGGCACTGGTAGCCGAGATTCTCGAAGTGGGCGGCCAGCTCCGAGCTGCGATTGCCGTTGAAGCACAAGACCGTGATCGGTCGCTGCTTGTCGAGATACTTCTCCGGTGCAGCGAGCAAGTCGGGGAATCGTACGTGTCGCGCCTTCTCGATCGCACCGACTTCGAATTCCTCGCTTTCGCGCACGTCGATGAGTTGAACGTCACCGGGCGCAGCCAACTCGCGAGCCAACTCCTCCGTCTGAATTCCGTCGTCACGCCTTTGTTGGTCGCTGAAGGAGAGCTCCTTGAGCGAGACGTCGACGATCTTCCTGCCTTCTTCGCGCGAGTTGCGATTCAGGTTGACCTGCAGACGGGCCAGGTTGTCGTCGCGCACCGAAGCGTAATACAGGTACCAACCCGACGAGGCGACCAGGCACAACACGACGCTCGCCGCGAACGCAAATTTCTGAACGGGGCTCTGTTTGCCGCTCGCGCTCGATTTCCGGCGCGAGACGAAGAACCAACGGCCGAACACGATCGACAAGAGTCCCAGCACTTGGGCAGCGCTCGCGAAGAGGTTGACCATCACGTCGGGCGACGGAATGGCGTGCGCTGGGCCGGGGAGCAGCAGAGTCAGTGCGATCGTCGCGTAGAGAATCGATTGCGCGCGCGAGGCGCAGTCTTCGACGCGGACGAACGACGCGAGTGATGCGACGGCAGGTTTCGAACCGTTTCCCAGAGACGCGCGCTGGGCCTGAAGCGATGAGGGCATGGCTGGAGACCCCGAGAGGCCAAAGAAGCGGGCGAAGAGTTTTCAGGCGGACGGGAAGAGCTCCGGCGGAATCCCCTCCCGCGCGAGCACCTCCTCGCACGGCCAGACTCCTGCGAGCCCACTTCCGGGCGCGGCGTAGGAAAAGGTGGCGAAATCCTCATCATTTCTTCATCGAACGGGTCCGCCGCCCCACGACCGGCCGATTCGCGAAGCCTCAAGCGGACGCCCGTTCCCGGCCGATGGACCACATCGAGCCCTTCCAAACAGGGCCTCCCCAACGTCTTTTTCGAGGCTTCGTGCCATGAAAATTCTCGCCCTCGTCGCTGCCTTTCTGATCCTCCCGTCCAGTGCCTCGACTCCTTCGAACGGTAAGGACGATCCAAGCCGTGGCACGGTCTACCTCAAGTTCGGCGTCTATCAGACGGACAAAGCGACGCTGATGTACAAGCGCTTCACTCCCTGGCTCGAAGCCCTGCAAGACGATGTTTCGAAGCGCATTTCGGCGCCGTGCGACATCGAGCTCGCGATCTTCAAGTCGTACGACGATGGCATCGACGCTCTCGTGAACGGGACGGTCGACTTCGTGCACTTCGGGCCGGCTTCCTACATCACGGCGAAGGAGCGCAATGCGGACATCGAACTGCTCGCCATGGAGCACGAGAAGGGCGAAAAGATATCGAAGGGCGTGATCATCGTCAGGAAGGACAGCCCGTACCAGACTCTCGAGGACCTGCGCGGGAAGAGCTTCGCGTTCGGTGACAAGAACTCGACCGTCGGTCGCTACCTCGTTCAAGCGGAGCTCGTGAACAACAACCTGTACGCGATCGATCTGCCTGGCTCTAAGTACCTCGAACGCCACGATCAAGTAGCGAGCGCCGTCGAACACGGCGACTTCGAGGCAGGGTCGGTCAAGTTGACGACCTTCAACAAGGCCAATGAGAAGAACACGCTGCGCGCGCTCGCCATGTTCGACAATGTCACGAAGCCCGTCGCGGCCCGGGCCCACATGGACCGCGCTGTTTTCCAGGCACTCCAAGCGAGCATTCTGGACTTCAAGGACGAAACCTTCTGCAAGGAGATGAAGATCACCGGCTTCACGACGGCTTCCGATGAAGACTTCAAGCTCGTGCGTGATGGCATCAAGAAGGCCAACCAGTTCGAAAGCAAGTCTCGCGGCAGGTGAGTCGCTGACGCCCCAATCTCGTGTCCGAATCGAACGCAAAGTCCACCGGCTTCTTTGGAAGACTGGGAACCAAGGTGATCAGCGTCACGCTGCTCACCTTGATGCTCGGTTTCCTCCTCACGAGCGTCAGCACGATCCAGAGCGAACAGCGATTGCTCTCGGATCAGCTCGACGCGCGCGGGAAGTCGCTCGCGCGCATCGGCGCGAGTTCATGCATCGAGTACATGATGGAGTGGCCGCAGGACTACGAGAAGATCAAGACGGCGATGAAGGATATCGCTGCCGGCGACCCCGACATCGACTTCATTCGGGTCGAGGGCATCGACGGCCTGGTCAAGGTGGATGCGAACAACGGTCTCCCCGTCGTCGATGAGGGCTCGACGCGCAAGTTCGACTGGGACATCCGTTTCGACAGCAGCGACGACAACGAAGTGAAGAGCACTTCTTCGAAGAGTTCGAAGCCGCTCGGCACCGTGGTCGTCGGTATGAACACGCACAGCATGGCCGAATCGAAGTCCTCGCGTGCAACCGCGCTCGGGATTCAAGCGGCTATCGTCTTCGTCGTCATTGCGCTCTCGCTGTTCGTGCTCCTGCGATCGTCGATCGCGAAACCGCTCGCGATCCTCGACGCTCAAGCGACCGCTCTCGGCCGTGGCGATTTGGACACGCCGATCTACCTGAAAAGCCAAGACGAACTGGGACGCCTCGCGCTGACACTCGACGGAATGCGCACGAACTTGCGCGCCAGCTACCACGAAATTCAAAACGCGAACGACGAACTCCGACGCGTCGGCAAGCAGAAGGACCAAGCTCTTCACGACTTGGAACGAGCCCTCGAACGCGCCCAAGTCGCCAACCGTGCCAAGAGCGAATTCTTGGCGACGATGAGCCACGAGATCCGCACGCCGATGAACGGTGTGATCGGAATGACGCAGCTCCTGCTCGACACGAAACTCGATGCTGAGCAACGCGATTACACCGAGACCGTGCGCAGTTCCGCAGAGGCCCTGCTCGTCATCATCAACGACGTGCTCGACTTCTCGAAGCTCGATGCTGGCAAGATCCGCCTCGAATCCATGAACGTCGATGTACGCGTGGCTGCGCGCGGCATCCTGAGCCTCTTCGCTCATCAAGCGAAAGCGAAAGGCCTGACGCTCGAATCGTCGATCGACAAGAACGTCCCCGTACAGCTCCTCGCCGATCCGCACCGGCTGCGTCAGATCCTGCTCAACTTGATAGGCAATGCGATCAAGTTCACACCACGCGGCAGCATCAAGCTCGCGATCCGCGTCGAAGGTCGCGTCGGAGAAAAACTCAACCTCGACAGCAAGGGCGGCGAGAAGCTGCTCGTGCGTTTCGAGGTCGTGGACACCGGTGTCGGTGTCCCCGAAGCTGCCCGAAATCTACTCTTCCAACCCTTCACCCAAGCCGACGGCTCGACCGCCCGCGTGTTCGGCGGCACGGGACTGGGCTTGGCGATCGCACGCCGCCTGACTGAAATGATGGGCGGCAAGATCGGCTTCGACAGCGTGGAAGGCCGCGGCAGCACCTTCTGGTTCACAGCTGTCCTGGCCGAAGCGCCGATCACGATCGAAGCCGACCCACGACTCGAACTACCCACGTCGGCACTGCCCTCTCGCGCGCGCGCAGCCCCGGCACGCGATCCCTCGGCGCCGTTGCCCCCGCTCAAGGTCCTGCTGGTCGAGGACAATCTCGTCAATCAGAAGATCGCTGTGCGAATGCTCCAGAAAATGGGGCACGAGGTCGACGTCGCCAGCAACGGTCTCGAGGCGGTTGAGAAACGAGTATCCGGTTCCTACTCAGCCATCTTGATGGACGTCAGCATGCCCGTGATGGATGGCTTGGAGGCCACCCGGAAGATTCGGGAGATGGAGCGGGTGAGGGGAGGCCGCGTGCCGATCATCGCGCTCACTGCCAACGCCATGGATGGGGATCGCGAGCGGTGCGTGAGCGTGGGGATGGATGATTATCTGTCGAAGCCGGTGAGGGCGGAGGGGTTGGAGGAGGCGTTGCGCAGGGTGACGCTGTCCCCCCGTGCCTGATTGGAATCTGGCCCCCTTGCCTGGGCCCAAGTTGTGTCCGGAAGCAGGATTTTCTGCAACCGATTGCGTTCTCCAGAAGTCGGGGTACTGGCGGGCAATTGCGCTCGACCAGAAAGCCCAACTCATGGACCTAGAAGAACCGTTCCCGAGACACCGACCGTTCGTGCCCCCGTGCTGCCCGTTCTCGGAGTGCCCCAGTCGCTCTGCCTCACCGCTCCCATTCCTGTGGCAGCGCAAGGGGCATTTCATCCGTCTCTGTGACCGCAGGCGCGTGCAGCGTTTCCGCTGCCTGACATGCAAGGCGTCCTTCTCAGTGCAGACCTTCCGCTTCGACTACGGTCTGCGAAAGTCAAGCCTGACTGCGCCCATCTTCGACAGCTTCGTGTCGAAGACGACTCAACGCCAGGCCGCACGAAATCTCGAGTGCACGCGCAAGACGGTATGTCGCCGGCTCCTGAAGCTCGCCTCGCACTCGTACGAGTTCCACACCGCGGTCCTCGATCGAGTTCGTGCCCGTGGCGGTATGACGGGGCATTTTCAGCTGGACGAGCTGGAGACCTACGAGCACTCGCGAAGACTGAAGCCAGTGACGATGTCTGTCCTGATCGAGCAAAAGAGCCGCTTCGTCGTTCATGCACAGAGCGCGACTCTTCCTGCCCGTCCGAAACTTCGAGCACGCGAACGGGCACGCAAGGCGGCGCTGGAGGCAGTCGAGGGTAAGCGCGTTTCAGGATCGCGAGCTGCGGTCCGGTCGACCTTCATCGCCCTTGCGCGCATCGTTAGCCCCGATCGACTCGTCGTGATCTCGACCGATCAAAAATCGAGTTACAGCACGGTGATTCGCGAGGTCTTTCACTCACATGCGCTCTCGCATTCGCGCTACCCGGGTAGCGCCGAACGATCCGTCGAGAATCCACTCTGGCCGATCAATCACACGCTGATGATGCTGCGCGACGGCCTCTCACGATTGGTTCGCAGGACGTGGGCCGGCAGCAAGAAGAGAGCATGGCTGGATCGGCATGCCTGGATTTGGATCGCCTACCGTAACTACATTCGTGGCTTTACGAATCGCCTGAACCACACGAGCAGTGCTCAATGTCTGGGAGTGGTGCGCAAACTTTTCTCGAAGCGCGAGTTCTTCACCTGGCGTGTACTCCCCGCCACTGCTCGGCCCACCGAGGGGGGCCAGTATCCAGTGGTGGCAGGGGTCACCGCCCGATCGCCGGCGCAGTCCCCAACACTTCCGCAATCGCATCGACTGCCCGCCTCGACCTGATCTCCGGCTCGACTTGTAAGTCCTCGCCACGCTGCGGCGTCGCATGGATCGCAGCCACATGAGCACCCGCTCGCCACGCCGCCGCCAACTCCGGCACGAGTTCCGAGACCAGCCACGATTCTCCCAAAACGATCCCGTCCTCCTGAGCCGCGTGGTACAGCGCGCCCGTGTTGGGGAACCAGAACACCGATTCCTTGTCGTGAGGTGACTTGCCTTCCGGGTGATCGAGGCAGGAGTAGTCCCGCGCGATCCGGATCCCGTTGCCGCGCAGTTGGTTCAGGAACTCGTGATGAAAGTTCTCCCACGTCGCATCGCTGACACGCCCGTGCGCGACGTCGTCCTCGTTTCCGATCGTGTAGATGTTCCAACCTGCTTGACCGGCACGGAAGAGCAGCTCGAGGACGCGGGGTTGGAAGCGAACGGAATCGAAGCGACGTGGCATGCCGTCGACGGGTCGTTCGAGCAGTGCGCCCCACCGACTCACGAAGAGGGCGCGGGGCGGGGTACCCGTTCCGGGGATCGGCGGAAGAAGTTGCGCGCGGTTGTGATGCATGGGGATCTCGGGAGACCGATCGGACGGGCTGTTTTCGGCTCCACCGGGAGATCCTTGAGCGTTCGTTCGGAATGAACCGGGCTCATGCACGAGCGCGCGTGCAGCGAGAATGTTCTTCCATCTTTCGACTGAGCTTCAAAAGCGTCACGTCCGCGGTCGAAGAACGCAGCACGAGCGAGCGCCGCAGAAATCTCGAAGTCCCTTGGAACTCGCGTCGGATCGACGCGTGATTTCGGGCTACGCTTGTGGTGAGCGACACAGGTCGATCACTAGTCGAACCACAAGCCTCGCACACCCTCGAATCCACGCAACGTGTCTCGCTCCCTGCGCATCGCTCTTCTCGTCAATCCCTTCACGCTGGGGATGAAGTGGGGCGAGCATGCACCGGAGCTCGCGCGTGAACTACTCGGATTCGGGCATACCGTGCGCGGATTCGGTGCCCCGCCTGGAGCGATTCCGCGATCCGGAGTCGGCGCTGCAGGCGACGATACCGGCGAAGATTCGGTCGGCGTCGCGGGGTTCAAGCCCGATGCGATCGTGGCGTACGACGCTCTCTCGCCGGCGGCTTGGTTGGGTGCGCGCACTGCGCGCAAGCTCAACGTTCCGCTGATCTTGGTGGAGGCGGCGAACGGTGGCTCGACGACGGGTCGCGGAGCCGTGTTCCAAGCTATCGGGCGCAGGCTCTTCGGTCGCTACGTGCGGGCCACTACCGACGCTGTGATTGCGCTCGACGCCGTTGCCCGCGAGCGCTTGGTCCGCGCCGGCTTCGCGCCCTCGCGCGTCTCGATCCTGTCAGGCGGCGTCGACTTGAACACGTGCCGACCGGGCCTCACGAGCGGCCTGATCTTGCGCCATCGTGTGCGCGGTCGAATCTTGCTCTACGTCGGACAATTGACGGACAACCGCGGCCTCGAGACGCTCGTCACCGCGTTCGCCAACACGGTCGGTCAGCGCGAAGATTGGTCGCTCGTCTTCGCCGGCGAAGGCAGTGCGCGCGGAGCCTTGCGGGCCAAGATCGATCGCTTGGGCATCGGATCGCGTGTGCATTGGGTCGGCGCGCCGCGCGAGGAAGAACTGCCCGGCCTGCTCTCGGCGAGCACGCTGCTCGCCGTTCCAGCCGTAGACGATTCGGTGCGCGGCCGCAACATCCCACGGGCGATGTCGTGCGGACTGCCGGTGCTCGCGTCGGATCGTCCTGCGCTACGACATTTCGTCGAGCAGGACGTGACCGGACTTCTCGCTCCTCCCGGCGACGTCGCTGCGTGGACGGACATGCTGCGTATGGCCGCGATGTCGCCCGACGCACGCAAGCGTTGGGGAATCGCAGCGCGAAAAACGGCGAGCGAGCGCTACGCGTGGACGAACATCGCGCGCGTGTTCGAGACGACGATCGAGGCTCAACGATCACCTGCCGGAGTGGAACGCCGCGCTGCACTCGCATCGGAAAGTGCGGCTAATACTACGTCCTGAAATCGTCGCCGA
>JAWXBU010000065.1:0-21995 GCA_034440255.1 Planctomycetota bacterium
GCGGCGAATTCGCCGCATCCAGCAATAGAGGATTCCGTGGCGGTCCCGCGCGACGTGTCCACCCGCCTCGCGCCTCCTCTCGCCTCCTCGCGCCTCCTCGCGCCTCCTCGCGCCTCCTCGCGCGCTGCTTCGCGCGCTCCTGTCGCGCTGCCTCTGCAACCGCGCCGAGATTTCCTGAAATCAACTGCTCACACACGGACAGTCTGTAAGCGGCAGCATTCCGCTTCGTCCTCCCCCTCCACTCGACCTCGGCCCTACTCCCATGACGCAATCCCCGCTGGCTTCCATCCGCTCGCCCCGCCGAAACTCCTCAATCAAAACGGCGCAGCCGACTCAGCGCCCGATCTTTCGGTCGCGCTCGCGATGCAGGGCGCGGGCGCCGTGCTCCTGGCCGTCTGCTCGTCGACGGACGCGGGCCTCGGCGCGGGTGGCGACGCGGACATTTTCTTCACGATCAGCCACGATCACGGCGTGACGTGGAATCCTCCGGCGCTGCTGCCGACCTTGTTCATTCCGGACGGCACGGCGGAGGACATCGAGCCGTCCTTCGGTTCGAAGACGGGCGCCAACATGATCGTGTGGGCTTCGACCCAGTCGTCGCCGAACGGGACGCACGACATCTTCTCTGCCCACGGTTCGGTCGACGGGTCGAGCTGGGTCAACCCGTTCCCGGTCGGCCTGCTGTCCCTCGGGGCCGACACGATCGAGGACCGACTGCCGACGGTCGTCGGATCGGGATTGACGTTCGTGTGCGCGTGGCAGCGCAACGACGGCTCGGACACGGACATCTGGTTCTCGCGCACGACGGGAAACGGTGGTCCGCGTTGGTCGGCGGCCACGCCATTGCAGTCGAACGCAGGCACGGACGACGGCCGGGACGCGCACGTGCGGCTCGCGACCGATGGAACCGGCAAGTGGGTCGCCGTGTGGACGAGTCAAGCGACGCTCGGAGGCACGATCGGCAACGACAGCGACGTGTTGTTCGCGCGCTCGACGGACGACGGCGTCACATGGAGCGCGCCGGCCGCTCTCAACACGACGGCGTTCAGCGACCCTCTCGCTCAAGACTTCCGCCCCGTGATCGCAATCGACAAGGCGAGCGGCGTCTGGATCACGGCGTGGACATCGACGAACACGCTCGGCGGGACGATCGGCAGCGACGAAGACATCCTGTTCGCACGCAGCACGAACGGCGGAGCCACGTGGAGCGCGCCGCTCGCGCTCGATTTGGACGCGGCGACCGATTCGAACCTCACGAGCGACTACGACGTGTCCCCGTGCATCGAGGCCGACCAGGTGGGGCATTTCGTGTGCGTGTGGGAGCGCACGCGAGGCGGCAGCGAGTACGACATCGCGGGCGCGCGCAGCGACGACCTCGGCTTGACCTGGGGTCCGCCGGTACTCGTGAACACGAACGCAGCGACGGACGTCGGTCAGGATCAGGTTCCGCGCATCATCGCCGACGGAACGGGGCACTGGACCGCCGCATGGAATTCGACCGAGTCGCTGGGCGGGTCGAACGGCACGGACGGTGACGTGCTCTCGACGCGCTTCATGATCCCCTCCTCGGTCGCGGGGGTCGCGACACGCTACTGCTTCGGGTACAGGGAGAGTGGGAACCCGAGTCCGTGTCCGTGCGCGAACGCTGCCGTGATCGGGAGTGCGCAAGGTTGTCGGAACTCGACGGGAACGGGAGCGGCCGTGACGTTCCTCGACGCGCCCTCGGTCTCGGCTGCAACGAGGCTCATCACGGGATCATCCGTGGTGCCCGGCGCCGGGACGCTGTTCTTCCAAGGCTTGGGGCAAGCGAACTTCGGAATCGGCACCCCGTTCGGCGACGGACTCCTGAGCGTCGGCGGCACGATCATCCGCTTGGGCGTCGCCTTCGCCAGCGGATCGGGCCAGGCGCTCTTGACGTTCGTGCCGATCGGGGTCGCGCCCGGAGCCGTGCGCTTTTACCAGGGTTGGTACCGCGACACCGGCGCGACGTGCGGAGGCGGGCTTTTCAACCTGACCTCAGCGGTGGCCGTGACGTGGACGCCGTAGCGCGGAGCCTCTAAGTGCGCCCACTCGTCGTCGAGCGGCTGCGGAGTGACGCCGCGACGCTTCGTGTTCCAGTGGCGTGCGCGTGCGCAGCTCGTTGCGAGCAGCGGTACGCAGCCAGGCCTGAAAACTTGCCTCGCTGCGGTCTTGGAAATCGGTCCCGCTCTGCAGCAACGAACGAAAGGTCGATTGCACGATGTCCGATGCGGACTCGCGCGCCAACTGGCCTTTGCTCATGTGGCGCCGGACGAAGTGCGTCAGCTCGGGCAGACCCGTCACGATGCGCTCGGTGAGCGGCGGCGAGTCATCGGCGTCGGATCCCTCGCTCACCAAACCACGCTAACTCCCCCAGCGGGGATTCGTCGCGCGCTGATCGACATGATCATTCTCCTTTCCGATAGGCGCATCTCGCCGATCCCAATCCCCCGTATCCGGCGCTCGTTCTTCTCGCTCGACAGGCGAGTCCGGTGACGTGGGTCGACGTCAACGATCCGCCGCTGTTCCTTGCGCACGGCACGAGCGACACGTCGGTCCCGACGAACCAGAGCACGCGCCTGTCGGCGGTTCTTTTCAGCGCGGGCGTCGTGCACGAATTGCGTGACTTGCCGGGGATCGGTCACGGATTCGGCGGCGGAGCGATCGACGTCGCGGCGGTCGCGTTCTTGAAGGAGCATCTCGTCGGTCCGACGCGGCCGGTCGTCGGCACGGCGTTCTGTTTCGGAGACGGATCGGGAACGGCTTGCCCGTGCGGCAACGCGAGCTTCAGCGGCGCGCGCTTGGGCTGCAAGAACGCGTTCGTCGTCGGCGCGAGCTTGACGGCCGTAGGCGTGGCGAGCGTGTCCAACGACACGTTGATCCTGCGCGGCGACGCGATGCCGAACGGTGGCGTGTTGTACTTCCAAGGATCGCTGCGCCAGTCTGCCGGATCCGGTTCGCTCTTCGGCGACGGACTCCTGTGCGTGACAGGAACCGTGACGCGCCTCGCAGTCAAATCAACGTGTCCGGCTCCTCGGAGTACCCCGTCACCGGATTGCCGAGCGTCTCGGCACTCGGTGCCGCGACTCCGGGCGCGACGCTCCACTACCAGGTTTGGTACCGCGACTCGAACGCGTTCTGCACGGCGGCTGTCTTCAACTTGTCTAACGGTTTGTCCGCTACGTGGGCCTTCTGAGATGGACGTAGCGGACGACTTGCGCTGACAAGTATTGGACTAGCCACAGCGCGTGGAGCCAGGCGCGCTCCCTGGTCAGCGCCATACGCCGATCCATTCGACTTCGAGACGGAACGGGCCGTCCTGCTTGTCGGTGATCAACAAGCCCAGCGTACGCACGTCAGCCAGCGGGAGCGGTCCGACGTCGATCGTTCGACCGCGCAGGCGCGGCACGAAGTCGGCGAACGGGATCCGCACGGTCGTCCACTCGTCGCGCCGAGTCGTGAACGCGCCCTGCCAACTGCCGCCGGCGAAGCCCTCGTCCGTGCGTGCATTGACCTTGTACGAGTGACCGTCGCCGCGCAACCGCAACGCGATGCCGCGCGCGCCCGTGAGACCCCAAGCGCGCGGCGTCGAGCGCACCGAAGCGAAGCCGCCGTTGTTCTCGAGCGACACCTCGCCCGCGAACACGCCGCTCGAGTCCGAGCCGCTCGACATCTTGCTCGCGCTCACGCCGCCCATGATCACGTCGTCGAAGGCCGACCAGCGCGCCACCTCGGCTCGGTCGAAGCGTGCGACGACGTCGATGTCGGGTTCGGGGCGATCGTGGTTCATGACCGATTCCTTGTGTGTGGCGGAGGCTGCAACCGCACTCGTCGAACTCGCCTCGAATCCGGCTGTCCCGCACGCTGTCAGGAACGGCAGCGTGAATGCAAGGCAACGGGCGTGGCGGAGGACGCGCAGTCCATCCAAAGTGCGAGCGCGGGTCATTCGTGGGTCGTGTGGAACGGTCTTCGCTTCCATTCGCTGGAGAATGGGCTCTGGATTCAGCGACTCGCTGCCTGGTGATCACGCGCCCATTCCGCCGTGGCGCGCGCGCCGTCGGCCAGGGACGTCACCTTTGGCGCGAACCTCTCGCGATAGCGGCGGCCGTCGGTCACGATTCGATCCACTGCTCGCGCTCGGTGGGCCCGTGCTCCAGGAACTCTCGACCCGTTTTCCGGCGTGCCTCGAGATGGTACCGCTCGCGGCGAACGTGGTCAGCCGCAGGATCACCCCGCCGTTGTTCGGTCTTGGCTTGGTCGAAGCGATCGTGGACGCGGACATCCAAGTGCGCGAAGCCTTCTCGCCGCCCGGTGTGAGCGGAAGAGCGAATCTAGTCACGCCGGTCGAGACACCGTCGGGACAACCACGCGTGCGTCGTTTCGGTTGGAAGTCACAGATCGCGACCGTGCTCACGTTTTCCGGCGAAGCCCTGCTGAACGAGCTCGGCATCACGAACCGCTGGTTCCCACTCGACAACGTGCCGAATGGGGCACCGGGGACGAGTCATCCCTGCACTGACCTCGTGCCGGATCCGAGGACGTTTCGGAATCACTCGGTTTTCAGCAGCTCGATCGCGTCACCGATTTCGTGCACTTGCTCGCGCCGCCGCCCCAGACGCCCAAGTCGGGGATGTCGGGGGCCCGCGCGCTGTCGCCTCGTTTTCTCGAACGGGAACGACCAGCGAGTCAAGCAGCCCCCGCCAGCTCGCCCCGCTCGCCGAGCCGAAAGTGTGCGCCGGGAGCGTACCGCAATCTTCGTCCAAGCCAATCGCCGCGCGCAACACGCGCGCGACTCTACTTTGCTCGAGCGCGTGTCGCCGTGCCGCGCTTCGCCGTGCCGCTTGTCGCCGTGCCGCGTGCCGTCGTGCCGCGTGCCGTCGTGCCGCGTACCGCCGTGCCGCGCGTCGTCGTGCCGCGCGTCGTCGTGCCGCGTGCCGTTGTGCCGCGTGCCGTTGTGCCGCGTGCCGTCGTGCCCCGTACCGCCGTGCCGCGTGCCGTCGCTGTTCGAGCCAGCTTCTTACCGCCACTGCCGGCCGAGGCGCGCGCGCTGACCGGGCGCGGTTCGGTAGAGTTCTTCTTCACGCTACTACCACCCTCGTAACCGCCACTGCGGCTTTTCTTGTCACCTAGGCCCTCGTCCTTGCCTTTCTGACCACGGCCTCGACCTGCATTGAACGTTGCACTTTTCGTTTTTGACTTCATGGTGTTCCTTCGTCTTCGTTTAGTGGTGGGAAGCTCTTGAAAATGGGCGCGCGTCTCCATCTCACGCCTCGAGGGCCGCGATGAAGACGCGCGTCACCCTGCCTATTCTTCGTCTTCGTCCGAGTCTTGTGCGCCCGCCATGACCTTGGCGCGACCACGGGAACCCGTTGATTTGGGGCCATTCCGCTGACCGACGTTCTCACCGCGCTGTTCGTCGCGCGCCGAACGATTCGAAGTGCCGCGCGCGGGCGCGCTGCGACCGGCGCCCTCGCCACGCTGATCCTCGCTCAAAGAGCGGTTCACAGCGCCGCTTCGCGCAGGAGTGCTGCTACCTTTCCGGGCGCCGAGTTCCGCCTGCAGCTCTTCCTTGCGCGCTGCCAGTTGAGCGCCGAGTTCGGTCAAGGTCTCCTTGCCGAGAAGTCTCTTGGCCTTCGGGAACATCTCCGTCTCTTCTTCCTCGGCGTGATGCTCGATCAGGTCCTTGAGCACTTTCGACTTGGCCCCGAAAGTCTCATCCGTCGGTTCCGTCGCTTCGAGCGCGGGCAAGACGATGTCGACCAAGCCGTGCTCCTCGGCCGCCTCGAAGTAGAGCTTCACATCTTCCTTGCTCTTGGCGGCTTCCTTGTAAGCCGGGTAGAAGATCTCTTCCTCGATGCGCGCGTGAACGCGGATCTCGAGAGCGACCTTGGCCAGGAGTTCGGCGCGTTTCTTCGCGCCGCGATCGGTCGTCTCTTCGAGCTGAGTGAGCAAGCCGCGGACGGTTTCGTGGTCTTGCGTCAAGAGCGCGATAGCGTCCTGTGTCTTGCCGACGCTCTTCTGCGCGGCTCGTCCGTTCTTCGATTGTGTACTCATGGTCTTGTCCAGTGGCCCGAAGGCTCCAATGCGGTTTGTAGAAAGCCCGAGTCGCTTCTTCTTCGCGCGACGTTCGCGGAAGTAAAAAAAGCACACACCCGGGGATCGCCCCACCAAAGCAATCGTGGTGCCATCGTCGGCGCGCTCGAAAGGTCACGGCGCCTCGAGTCGAAACTCGAAGCGCCGCGCGATGAGCGAGCCGTCGGCTTGAAACTCAGCGATCGTCGGCATCCTCATCGGCTTGATCCGAGCTCACTGCATTCGCCCGTTCATTCTGAGCCTTACCGGCCTGCTCCCGCTTTTCGTCGGATCCGCCGGAGCTTTTGTCCATGCGTCCTGACGAATGAGCACCCGATGATTGGCCAGCGGACGCCGAGCGTTGACCTTGCGTGCCTTGGCCCGCGGAAGCGGCGCCCATGCGATCCGCGCCGGCCTGTTGCGCGCCCGGCTTCTTCGAGCCGCCGGTGTCGCGAGAGTCGGACCCAGCGGACGTATTGTCCGTGGCACCCGCAGTGTGGGACGAAGATCCGGAGCGTTGGCCCTCGGACCCTTGACCCTCCGAACCGGTTTTCTTGCGCTCCGCGCCGCCGCCCTGTTGAGCACCCGAGGTCTTAGAGCCGGCCGCATCACGCGCTGTGGACGCGCTGCCGCCTTGGCGCTTTTGCGCATCCTGAGATCCGATTTTTCCGCCTGTGTCTTCGACCGTGCGTTGGTCGTCATTGTCGTTGTTGTTCATGATTTCTTCTCGCGAATGATCGGCTCGAGATGGCGCGGCGATGTGTCGCGCCCGCATGGCTCAAACAAGTGGTGTGCCGCGAGAGGAGCGTGGAACAACGCGCCGCGGCCCCGCTTGCAAGTGCACGCGAAGCCCTGGGAAACAAGCGCTTTCTGCGCGTTCTACAAACCGAGGCGCGTGTCGTCCGCGTCCTAAGGGTCATTGCGCCAAGGCGAGACCCACGCCTCTTCAACGACCGAGCTCACGTCCCGCCGCTCGTACCAATCCAACGCTTGCATCCGATCGCCCACTTGCATGCCCGATGCCATCAACCAACAGGAATGGGCTGCGTGACTTGGTTCATGGCGTTCGAGGGGGATGGCCCCCTCCCATCTGCTAGCGGGTGCGTCCGGTCACGCTCGCGATCACCGCCAGAAGTTCAGATGGATCGACAGGCTTGACCCCATGCGACTTGAACCCCGCACGCAGTGCGCGCGTCCGGTCTTCGCTTCGCGCAATGGCTGTCAGCGCAATGACCGGAACCAGTCACCGCGCGCGATCTCACCGTGCAGAACGTGCTCTTCGACAGCGCCACCGTGCGAGCCGAATTCGAAGAGAGTCGACTCTCCATCGCGGCCGCGGAAGCGCGCGGCACGGTCGGTACGCCGCGGCGAATTGCGCATCGCGATCGACGCGCAGTACGCCCGCTGGGAAGAACTCGAGACGCGCTGAACCGAGCCGCCGCGGTGGTGTTCAGTTGCCGAACACCATGCGCATCGCTCGCGAGTACGCGCGACCGCTCGGCACGCCCGGATCGAGAACGATCGTCTGCAGGATGAAGTTGAAGCCGACCAACTGCGGGCTGGACGGGATCGGGAAGAAGCGTGTGCCGCCGCCGGCCGAGAGCAGCATCGTGCGCTGCGCAGCCTGCGATACGAGCAGCGTTCCGCCGAACGGCGTCGGCTGATAGCCCGGCTTCGTTCCGACGAGCACGATCACGCTCGTGTCGATGCCCGACGAGTTGCCGAAGTGGATCGGAACGACGGTGCCGAGGCGCGGCACCGCGCCGAGCGACAGATCGGGCACACCGAGAGTTCCGGTGCTGCCTTCGCCGTAGTTGTCCCAGTTCGCCGTCACGGTGATCGTGACGGTCCCGAGCGTCGACTGCAGTTGTCCATCGGAAGCGCTGTACGTGAACGTGTCGACTCCGGCGAAACCTGCGTACGGGAAGTAGGTCGCGGCGGTTCCGTTGAGGCTGACCGTGCCGTTCACGGTCTGCGTCACGATGCGCAGCGTCGTCGATTGGCCATCTGCATCCGTCACGCTGAGCGCGATCGGCACAGGCACGCCAGCCGGCGTCGTCGCACTCGCGGAAGCGACGACCGGTCGATGATTCGGATTCGAGTTCTCGCCATTCGGACCGTTGTGACAGTCGTAGCAGCCGATCGCATAGCCGTCGAAGAACTGCTTCGTGCCCCAGTTCGTGGTGAAGGACCGCGCACCTTGAGCGCGCGAAAGAACCGTCCCGCGGTAGTCGGTCCCGTGACACGAACGGCACTGCGCGGATCCACCCTGTTCGACTGCATCCGCATGGTTGAGCGCCCAATCCGCGCCGACCGGGTGCATGCCGTGTGGGCCGCCGGTGACCGTGTTCGGCATGCTCGCATGGCACGCCGTGCATTCGACGAGCAGACCCGCGTGGCCTTGGAGCGCGACGCTTTGCACGTTGTCGTTCGCGTGGCTCGACGGATACTCGGCATGCGTCGAACCGTGGCACGCCTCGCACTGCAATCCGCCGTGTCCAGATGAGAAACGGTAGAGGTTCAAGCCGGTCGCGGGCGTGTTCGCGTTCGTCGCGAACAGGGCGTTCACGGCCACGCGTTCGTTGCCACTCACATCGAACGAGGACTCGTAGCGGATCTGTCCGTTGTTCGAGGTCGCGCTCCCCGTGTGGCAGCTCTGGCACGCCGGCTCCTGGAACCAACCCTGCCGTGCCGGATTACCGACCTTCGCCATGTCGCCGTGACAGCTCTGGCACTGCATCGACATCGAACCGTCGGGCGCGACCGCATTGCCCATCGTGCCGCGCAGGCAGCGCGTTTCGGAACCCGGGTGGCACCGATAGCAGGCCGAGCGATCGTCGGACGAGCCCAGACTCATGTGTGTGATCGGATCGTTCACGTTCGCGTGCCCAGAGTGGATCGCGCTCGTCAACGAACTAACCGCGCCGAAGCCGGGAGAGGCGAGCGCGTTCGTGCCATGGCAGGATCCGCACAGGATCGAGCGCGAATCCACCGTGACCGTGTCGTACAGGCCGTTGACGTTGAACCCGAAGTGGGCCAGCGCCGCCGTGTACAGCGCATCACCTGCCTGCAGTTCGTCGTGCAGGCGCAGGATGTTGAGCCGATAGTCGCGCTCGAGATTCGGATCGTTGGCCCAGCCCGCGAATGGCCTTGCATCGTTCGGCGCGCCGGACGCGTGACAAGCGCGGCAATCCATTTCACTGGAGACAGGCAGGACGATGCTCGTGCTGCCGCGCAGTACGCCCGCGGCGTCGCGCGCTTCGAGCCGCATCATCGGGTAGTTCTGCGTGTTGCCGGCGTCGTCGACCGGCGTGATCGGAACCCCGGTCGCGTTGAACCACTTGAACCCCGGCACCCATGACATCGGGCGCGGGTTGTTGCCGACGCCGGGCATGCTGGTTCCGGCGATGCCGAGATCGACGGGGACGTTCGCGCCGTACAGAGACCGCACGTGGGTCCAGAAGTTCGTCTTGTTCCCCGAGGTGACGTTGATCGAGCCCGTCGGATCCGCGACCGCACGGTAGCTCACGCTCGCCGCGCCCGGCGTCACCACCAAGTGTCCCAGATTGTCGATCACCTGCGCGTTGATCGTGTTGTAGGGCGGCAGGATGCTGAACACCGAGTAGTCGGAATCCATGCAGTGCATGCCCAGGTCGTTCCAGCCCACGATCTTCCAGTTGGCCCCTTGCGCGGAACCGTTGGTTGCGAGAAGCGCGCACGTGACCGAGACGAACGAAACGGAAAGTGCACTGCGGATGATGGATTGCATGTGAAGCCTCCTGAGCCTGCCACTCCATTGGAGACCCGTTGGAGCGCACGGGAGGTTACGAGTCCTCCATTCGAGTGCGCAGTCGCGCACTACGCACTTCGACTGAGAGCACAGGCCATGCGCTGCTCGGCGCCACGGCGCACGGTCGCATGAGCGGCGACGCGAACGATCCCGAGATCGACCGCCATCTGTCGAGCGCTTCGGTCTAGAGAGCGGCGATCTGCGCCCGCGCTCTAGTCCCGGTGAATGGTGCTGCGACGTCGACGGCTTCTCGCTGCAGGCCAAGGTGCGCATCGCGGCTGGCGATCGTGAGGGACTGGTGCGGGTATGTCGGTACGTCACTCGCCCACGGGATCCAAGCTCGAGCGGCTCTCGCTCGCGCCCGCATCACCACTCAGGCGCGAGCCGGCGCGCGGGCCGTCAACGCACACGTAACTCCATGAGTTGTCGTGCTGCCGCATGGAAGTCGCAGCCCCGATCGATTGAAATGTACGGCGATGTTTCGACGCGTGAAAAGCCATCACGGGTTCATGAAGGCGTACGCCCGTGCCCTGATCGACAAGCTGACCGGACCGGGAGCCGTGTTCCTCGTGAGCTGTTCGATTTCGATGACCTGCGCCATCGCGACGCTGTTTCGATGGATCGAGCACGACGCCAACCCGAATGTCACCGATTGGTTCGACTCGCTCTATTTCACCGTGACGACGATGACCGGCGTCGGATTCGGAGACATCGTGCCCGTCACTCACGGAGGCCGTGTGGTCTCGATGCTCGCGATGCTCGCGGGCACGGCGATCTTCGCCGGATTCACGGCGCTCATCGCCAGTGCGATCTTCGAAACGGATCGTGACCCACGCTGGGAGGATCGCGGGCGCCAGTCCTGAAACAAGCGCTTCGAGTCGAAAAGTACGGTGCCTGGCTCGTGTTTCCACGTTTCCGTCTGCGACAAACATCACGCGAACTCGAACCACCGCAGCGTGGGAATGCGTGCCTGGCAGCGTAGTTCTCGACTCGAAGCGCTTGTTTCAGGGCTAGCGCCCACGCGATCGGCCGATGTGCGTCGAGCAGCGGTGGGGCTGCGCATCCCTCGATCGCCGAGCGTACGAGCTCGAACGACGAGCGACCGCAACGGAAGTAGAGCGATCACGGACGGCGTGCTGCGTCGCTGTCGAGTGCCGACTTCGATCGCCCGGGTTCCCGAACACGATCTGAGTTCGGATGACCGCGGCGCGCGCGGAGGGGGTCCGATCCAGCGCGTTCGAAAGCCGTGCTGCCGCGGGTCGCGTGTGCGCTACTGCGTGCTTCGCCGCTGAAGGGAGCGTGCTAGAGTCCGCGGCATGGTTCTCCTCGTGACGGACATTCGGGAACGTCGCCTCGAGCGTGCGCGGCGGACGAAGCTCGCGCGGCTCCAAGTCGCCGTCATCGACTCCGCCGTCGCGAGACGGGCCGCTCGCCGTGTCGCCGACGGACTGCGGAGCGAACGACATGGAGCGTGGATATGACCGCCTTGACGCCTGGGCAGTTGGACCGGATCGACGCGTACTTTCGCGCGGCGAACTATCTGTCGGTCGGCCAAATCTACCTGCGCGACAACCCCCTCTTGAAGGAGCCGCTTCGTCGCGAGCACGTCAAGGCGCGACTGCTCGGCCACTGGGGCACGACGCCGGGGCTGAACTTCATCTACGTGCACTTGAATCGCGTCATTCGCGAGCGCGACGTCAGCGTGCTCTACGTCACCGGTCCGGGACATGGCGGTCCCGCGTTGGTCGCCAACGCATACCTCGACGGCACCTACAGCGAGGTCTATCCCAGCATCACGCGCGACGCCGCCGGCATGCGCCGTTTGTTCGAACAGTTTTCGTTTCCCGGCGGGATTCCGAGTCACGTCTCACCCGATACGCCCGGTTCGATTCACGAGGGCGGTGAACTCGGTTACTCGTTGTCGCACGCCTACGGTGCCGTCTTCGACAATCCGGACCTCATCGCTTGTTGCGTGATCGGTGACGGCGAAGCCGAGACCGGACCGCTGGCGACGAGCTGGCATTCGAACAAGTTCGTGAACCCCGCTCGCGACGGCGCGGTGCTGCCGATCCTGCACTTGAACGGCTACAAGATCGCCGGTCCGACGGTGCTGGCGCGCATTCCGCGCGTGGAATTGGCCGCATTGCTGCGTGGCTTTGGACACGAGCCGCTCTTCGTCAGCGGAGACGATCCGCGCACCGTGCACCAAGCGATGGCGGCGGCGCTCGATCATGCATTCGACTCGATCGCGAGCATCCGCTCGGAGGCGCGCGCCAACGGTTTCACGCGACGACCCACGTGGCCGATGATCGTGCTGGAAACACCCAAGGGCTGGACCGGTCCGAAGCTGGTCGACGGCCGTCGAGTGGAAGGCACGTTTCGAGCGCATCAGGTTCCGATCGGGGCGATGGACCAGCCCGATCACGTGCGGCAGCTCGAGGCATGGATGAGGAGCTACCGGCCCGAGGAGCTCTTCGACGAGTCCGGCGCTCCCGTGCTCGATATCGCGGAGCTGGTTCCGCGCGGCGAGCGGCGTATGAGCGCGAACCCGCACGCCAACGGCGGAGCATTGCTGAAAGATCTCGTGCTGCCGGACTTTCGCGACTACGCCGTGAACGTCCCGACCCCGGGCTCGGTCGAGGCCGAAGCGACTCGCGTGCAGGGCTCGTTCATGCGCGACGTGATCACGAGCAATCCCACGAACTTCCGGGTCTTCAGCCCGGACGAAACAGCATCCAATCGCTGGGGCGCCGTGTTCGACGTGACGACACGCGTTTCGGTGGCGGAGATTCGGCCCGACGACGATCGCGTCGGTCCCGACGGCCGCGTCATGGAGATGCTGAGCGAGCACCAGTGTCAGGGATGGCTCGAAGGCTACTTGCTCACCGGGCGTCACGGATTCTTCTCGTGCTACGAGGCGTTCATCCACATCGTCGATTCGATGTTCAACCAGCACGCCAAGTGGCTGAAGCTGGCGCACGCCATCCCCTGGCGACGACCGATCGCTTCGCTCAATTACCTACTCACCTCGCACGTGTGGCGCCAGGATCACAATGGGTTCAGCCACCAAGACCCAGGGTTCCTGGACCACGTCGTGAACAAGAAGGCCGAGGTGATTCGCGTATACCTCCCGCCCGACGCCAACACTTTGTTGAGCGTGACCGATCATTGCTTGCGCCGGAAGGACTACGTCAACGTGATCGTCGCCGGCAAGCAGCTCATGCCGCAGTGGCTCACGATGGACGAAGCCGCGAAGCACTGCGTGAGCGGGATCGGCATCTGGGAATGGGCCGGCAACGATGCCGACGACGATCCGGATGTGGTGATGGCTTGTTGCGGCGACGTGCCGACGCTCGAGACGATGGCTGCAGTCGGGATCCTCTTTGAGTTGTTGCCCGAGTTGAAGGTACGCGTCGTCAACGTCGTCGACCTGATGCGTCTGCAGTCTCCGAGTGAGCATCCGCACGGTCTGTCCGATTCCGACTTCGATGCGCTGTTCACGCGCGACAAGCCGATCATCTTCGCCTTCCACGGGTACCCTGGGCTGATCCATCGCCTGACCTATCGCCGCACGAATCACGCGAACTTGCACGTGCGCGGCTACAAGGAAGAAGGCACGACGACCACGCCCTTCGACATGACCGTGTTGAACGACCTGGATCGTTATCACCTCGTGTGTTCCGCCGTGGACCGCGTCGCGGGTCTGTCGGCGAAAGCTCCACACGTGCGGCAGCGGATGATCGAAAAGCGCATCGAGCATCGCGCCTACATCCGGCGGCATGGCGACGACATGCCCGAGGTGAAGAATTGGAAGTGGCAGCCGAGACTTCCGGCGACACCGCGTTCATGACACGCGTCTTGGTCGTCAACACGGGCTCCAGCAGCCTGAAGTGGACGGTGCTGACGTCCGACAAGCAGGTTCTCCGCGATGCGAACGAGCCGTGGAGTTCCGATGAGAGGAACGCCCGTGTGAAACAGATTCGCACGGCGTTGACGCAGGCCCCGGCCTTCGATGTCATCGGCCATCGTGTCGTGCACGGCGGGACGCTCTATCGCGATGCGGTGCTGATCGACGCGGACGTGCGCGCGCAGCTCGGGAGATTGGCGTCTCTCGCGCCTGAACACATGGAGTGCGCGCTGGAAGGCATCGACGCCGCGCAGTCCGCATTTCCAGGCGTTGCACAAGTCGCGGTGTTCGACACGGCCTTCCACGCCACGCTGGGTGAAGCGGCGGCCGGATATGGACTGCCGTTCGAATGGACGGAGCGCTTCGGGATCCGACGATTCGGTTTCCACGGGCTCAGCGTGGCGCACGCGGTCGTGCGCTCAGGGGAGATTCTGGGTGCCGTGCCCGAACGCTTGTTGGTGTGTCATCTGGGCAACGGTTCTTCGATCACCGCGGTGAAGGGCGGACGTTCGATCGACACGACGATGGGCTTTTCACCGCTCGAGGGCGTGATGATGGGCACGCGTTCCGGCTCGGTCGATCCGGGTGTGCTCTTGTACCTCCAAGAACACTGCGGCGTGGATGTCGGCGAACTACGTGAGACCCTGACGAGCCGGTCCGGACTGCGCGGCGTCTCGGGGATCTCCGGGGACCTCCGACAAGTGCTCGCCGCCGCCGAGCGCGGGAACGTGCGTGCCGAGCTCGCGTACGATCGCTTCGTGCACCTGCTGCGACGCGGCTTGGGATCGATGTTGGGCGTCCTGCATGGAGTGGATGCGATCGCTTTCACCGGCGGGGTGGGTGAAAACAGCGCCCGCGTGCGCAGCGACGTCACACGAGCCTTCGATTTCTGCGGAGTGGAGCTGAACGAAGCCGTGAACGCGGTCACCCGCTCCGACGGCCTCGTCTCCACGAGCGGCTCGCGCGTGAGCGTACTCGTGTTGCGCTCGCGCGAAGACCTGGCCGTGCTCGCCGCCGTGTTGGGGCTGCGACCTGGAGCGTGAAGCTGCGCTACGGAAGACGGAACTTCTCTTGTCGATTCGCGTGAGCGAGGCGTGAGCCTCTCGTCGCCGCGAATCGAGAAGAACAGGTCCGTGTACCGTAAGGTAGTGTTCCAATCTCAGCGCCTCACGCTGACATGCGAAGGAGCACGCCGTATGACATGGGAATACAAGATCATCGACATGGCGACTACCGGCTTCTTCGAAGTAGGACTCGATACGGTAGTCGCAGAGAAGCGCCTGAACGAGTTAGGACGCGACGGGTGGGAACTTGTCGCGATGACGAGCACCTAAGGACAAGGTGGGCGATCTGCGGCGGCGATCATGATCTTCAAGCGGCGCGCTGATCGAGCGTGAGGGCGAGACTGCGACCGCGCGCCCATCTGCACGCGTGATACGGTGGCGGCGTGCGCAGCTAGAGCGGTTCGCATGGTTGCGCTCGTGATCATCGTGATGTTGGGTCTTCGCCACATCGCGTGCGTCGGGCTTCCGCCGCCCGCCTTCTGGCGATCGTTCATCGAGAGCAAATCACTTCCGACAGGTACTTCTCTGGCTCGTGGGGTGGTTACCACAGAATCGGATGGGTCGGCGATTCAGGGACGTTTGCCGAAGACGCGGTGAGATCGTTCGCCGATCCGCACGGTTGGACATGGACGAGCCGTCGGGATGGTCCGTCGAAGAACGTATCGGCCGTGTCGACAACGGATAGTGCGACGCATCTGATCTTCCTTGATCGCGTCGGCCGTGAGGGTCACGCGAAAATCGGTCAGGACGGAGTCCTGCTCTACATCGAGATCGAGTGGGAGAACTAGTCCGCGCCGTCCTCCCCGCGACTTCTCCCGCACCGCGATCTTCAAGATCGGTTCGGCGTCGGGAAGCTTGCGGACTACTGTGCTAGCCGATGAGCACGTCGGTCAGCGTTTCACAATGGAACGTGGCCTTATCCAGCGCATGGAAGTCTGTGAACCTCCCCTGTCAGACCGCGATGCCTAACCATCCGCGCTTCGCGAAGGCGACCGATCCGTTTCGCCGTCAATTCCGGGTCGCCCTTCAACAAATCGACGACGCGAGCGCGCAACGGATCGAGTTTGCGGACGCGTCGCGGTGAAGCGCGTTTGTGACTTGCCTTCGAACGCGCCAGATCCCGACGAACGGTCTTGATGTCCAAGATCAACCGGCGCGAGATCTCGCGCTTGGGCACATGCTGGACTTCATGCATGTGACGGATCTCGGCCCACTGCGACACTCGGAGCACATCCACTCTCCTCCCGGCTTCAGCCTCGGACGGCCTTTGTGACTTCGTCCTGGGCTTCCGACCCGGTGGCCTTCCTCGGGCATGAAGGGTGGTCCCTTTTCAGAGCGCCGCGAGGTCCCTTTTCAGGATGCCGTCAACAACAGGTTACACATGCCGGCGGCCGAGCTTCGCGCGCCCCGAGGGCGTTACGCTCGGCTGCTGTTCGACCCTGCGTTTTCAGGCCCTAGCCACACGAAATCCTGAAGTGCCGTAATACCCACCTGTCCGGCGAGTCGTGGTGAGCATCGTTCGCCCGTCCCCATCTGCATCGGCGGGTCAACGCCCCGCAACGATAGTCGCGTGGTCCAGGTCAGCAGCAGCTCTGCGTGGCCGCGCCGGCTCACACGTTTGGACAACACACTTTCAGCGCTTGAAGCGTGAACGCTGGATGCACGCTCCGGTCGCGCGCATCCTCACCTGCGATCGTCGCCTTCCGCGAACCTCGGGCCTCACACCACAGTACGTCCTGCCAGGCCCGCCACCGCCTCGATCAGTTTGCCGAGTTCGGTGGGCTTGGGCAGGTGGACCTGGAATCCCGCCAGAAGCGCCCGACGCTTATCTTCCGGAGCCGCGAACGCCGTCATGGCCGCGGCGGGCAACTGTTCCGATGTCAGCTCCGCCCGTACGCGGCGCATCATCGAGTAACCGTCTTCTCCCGGCATCCCGATGTCGCTCAACAACACATGCGGCCTCGCATCTCCTTCGCTTTTGACTGCGAATTGGTAGCCCTCTTCCGCCGACGCGGCCAGAACCACCGTCGCTCCCGCCGACGCCAATGCCATCCCCGCCATGTTCCGGGAGTCCTGCTCATCGTCGACCACCAACACCCGCAGTCCGTCGAGTCGCGGCAAACGCACCTTGCGACTCGGCTCGTCCGCGTCGAGAGACGAGAAAGCTTCGGGGATAGCCGGGAATTCGAGCGTGAACGTCGCGCCGAGGCCCTCGCCTTTGCTCTCGGCTCGCACGGATCCAGTGTGGGCCTCCATGATGTGGCGCACGATCGACAACCCGATCCCCAGACCGCCGTAGGATCGCGTAGTTCCCTCCTCGGCTTGTTTGAATCGCACGAAAATGGAGGGGAGGAACTCCGGCGTGATGCCCTGGCCGGTGTCCGTCACCGTGACGCGAGCCTTGTCGCCACCAACCTCCTTCACGCGCTCGACAAGAACGGACACGCGCCCATCCTTGGGCGTGAATTTGACAGCGTTGGTCAAGATGTTGGCGATTGCTTGCTGGAGCCGGATCGCATCCCCCATGACCCACAGGGTTCCCATTCCGCCTACATCGCCAGACATGATCAGCGCGATTCTCCTGACGTCGGCCGACGGACGAACGGCCTCCACTGCGGCGGACACCAAAGCCAGCAGGTCCACCCGGAGAATGTCGAGCATGAACTTGCCCGAGGTGATGCGTGCCACGTCCAGCACATCGTTGATGAGAGTGGCCTGGGCTCGCGCGTTGCGCTCGATGATGGCCAATCCCTTGGCGAGGTCTATATCCAGCGGGTCGGCACGGGTGCGAAGCACCACAGCCCAGCCCAAGATTGCGTTCAGGGGATTGCGCAGCTCGTGGGAGAGCATGGCTAGGAATACATCCTTGGTGCGGTTGGCATGCTGCGCCTCCAGGCGCGCCTCGCGCTCGTGCGCTTCGCTCTCGCGCAGCGCCTCCTCGGCGAGCTTGCGGCCAGTCACGTCGCTCGCCGCGCCGAACCACTCGACGACATTACCACGCTCATCCAAGATGGGAATCGCGCGCGAAAGCGTCCATCCCAGAGTGCCATCCACGCGCAATACGCGATGTTCCAGCGCAAAGGTGCTCTTGGTGCGGACAGCTTCGAGGATCACCTTCATGACCTCCTGCTGGTCCTCCGTGTGGATGTACTTCTCGAGCCAGTTGCGGGTTGGCTCTGCCGTGTCAGCCATGAAGTCCCGACCGTCGAGCTGACGCATCTCGCTCCAGTCCGCGCTCATGCGATAGACAGCGTCCGAGCTGGCCTCGATCAGCGCGCCGAAGCGCCCCTCGCTCTGGCGCAACTCGGCACTGAGTTTCTCCGCCTCGGCTCTCAATTCGTGCTGCCGCACTCCCGACTCGAGCAGCGCCCCGTTGATCGCTTCCATCCTTTTGTGGAAGTCTGCGGACTCGGTCGTGTCGGTCACTTGGATCATGACCCCGACCGGCTTGTCGCTCTCACCACCAGAGGCGCCGAGGATCGCCCACGCCGAATAGGACCACGACTTTCGAGGCGATCCTGCCGCCGCGGCGCGCGAGCCATGTTTCTGCTCGGCTAGCATCTCGGGCATCCCCGAGGCAAAGACTCGGGCCAGCATCGGGGCGCACTGGTTGGCCCCTCCCTCGGGCACGGCCTCCGCGAAGGGCAGTCCGATCAGGTGCAGAGCCTCTGTCCCGGCGAGCCGGCAGAAGGCAGGGTTGGCGTAGCGCACGATGTGCGTCAGGCCCTCGACCGCGACCATCGGCTGGGGCGAGCGCTCTGCCAAGTACCGGCAGAGGTGGGGGAACTCCGGGTAGTGATCCTGGTCGGCGATTTGTCGTGCTTTGTCCATGCCGTGATCCCTCCAGCGCGTGCTGATCTGCCGGGGGGCCTAGCGCTTTTTCTTCTTGCCGTTGTTGGATTCCGAAATGCTTCCCAGTCCCCCATCCCAAGCCCCGGGGATACCGGTGGTCAAGCCGGTGTAGCCCCTGAGGCGCTCGCCGATCACGATTCCCTTGGAGGTGACATGGTACTCGCGCATGTCGATGCTGTGCGCGCCGCTGCGCATCTTCACCACCATCAGCATCCGGCGCAGTTGTCCGTCGATGGACACGTAACGCATGCGGATGATGTCGTCGGAGAGAAACGAGATGGCGAAGTTGGAGAGGCCCAACGAGGTGAAGTTCTCCTCGATCTCAACGGTGGAAACGATCGTCACGCCCAGGCGGGTGAGCGCGACGATCATCCGGTAGAGCGATTCGCGGAAGTCGGTGCGAAAGTCGGGCGCCAGGGCCAGCTCGAAGCCCACCAACGAGTCGATCACCAGCCGCTTGGCTTTGGTCCGCTTCACAGCGGCGACGACCTCGTTGACCGTCTCGTCCACCGAGAGGTCCAGGGGGCGGAGGTAGATGATCTCGAGCTTGCCGGACTTGAGGGCCGGGCCAAACTTGAGGCCCAGTTTGGCCGCGCGGTTCGCGTACTCGTCGGGACGCTCCTCGAAGACGGCCACGATCCCCGCCTCACCCTGCTTGAGGCCTTCGCCAATGAAGTGTGTTCCGAGGATCGATTTGCCCGCACCCGAAGGACCGGCGAGCAACAGACTGTGTCCGGAGGGAACACCCCCGCCCAGCATCTTGTCCAGTTCGGGGATGCCGGAGCTCAGCCGCCGCGTGCCCTTCTTCTTGTTCTCGGGCCCGATGAGGCCGAAGGTTCGCGGGAAGGCTTGAAGCCCGTCGCTGGTGATGCGGAAGGTGTGCAGCCCGGGCACAGATTCCTGGCCGCGGAGCTTCATGATCTGCATCTTGCGCACGATCGAGTTGCGCTCCACCGACTGAGAAAGCCAGAGGAGGCCGTCGGCGACCGTGAAGACCGGGTTGTCACGGATCTCGCCGTCGGTGTACTCGCCGATCAGGAACGTGGTCGCTTGCCAACTGGTCAGGTGCAGGGCCAGCCGCTGAATGAAGCCCTGGAGTTCCACTTCGCCTCCGGGGCCCCCGGCCTGGGACTTGCGTACCACGGTGCGAAACGAATCCACCACGACCAAGCTCGGTCTGGCCGCCTCGACCTGCTTGATGATCTCCGCGAGCACCGTTCCCAGGTCCTCCTTCAGCACCAGATCGCTCATGTTGACGAAACGCACCGCCTTGCTGAGTTTGGTCTGATCGAAGAACGAGAACTGCTGCTGGTAACGCAGCATTTTGATCGCCGGTTCGCCAAGCACCGTGAAGTACAGCGCGGGCTTCGCCGGCGTGGCGTTGGCGAACATGATCTGGTGGGCGAGGGTCGTTTTCCCGCAGCCGGGTGCGCCAGCGATGATGTTGAAGGAGAACTCGGGTAGGCCGCCGCCGAGGACGTCGTCGAGGCCGGGCACGCCGGTCTCGATCTTACGGATGGCAACTCTGCTGTTACTTTTCATGGTCTTTGTGTGTCTTCGTTTCTTTCACGCAATGCGCCGGCGGGCGCGTCCGGCCACGCGTCAAGCACCAACTGCAGCATCAATGACTCGCCCACGAACAAGGCCAGCAGCTCGAGTAGATGGGCCACGAGGACGGCGCCGGCCGCGCCCTTCCCCCGGTTGGTTTTCGCATCCAACTTGTCGAGCCCCGCCACAGATCCGTCCTCGAGGATCTGCACCACCGCCAATGCTGGCGCCTGCACCTTGGCCATGGTCAGCGCCCGCGACAGAAGCGCCTGAAAGCCCGCGCCGCCCGCAAAGGTCGTGAGCACGATCCGCAACTTTTCACAGACTTGCAGCGCGGGATCCGCATCAGCGCGACTAGTGTTCGTGCGGAATGTGCGCCCGTGAACCGCTTCCATTGCGATCAACCGTCGCGCGAGATTCATCGATGCGAGCGAAGCGGTCATGCTCCCCTACCGTACAGCGCGGGCAGAGGCCTCCCAGATGCAGCTCTGCTCACCCTCGTGCCTCCGGAGGAGCTCGCGGAACTCGCGTTCGGAATCCTCGTGGGGTGGCTCATCGCCCCGCAAACTAGCAGAACTTGCCGAACCTGACCAGAGCAGCCCGCCGACTCTGGACGGGAGCCCGAGGAGTGATCTGAACGCTCGCTCAACTTCGGAGAGGAGTGTTCGATGGGGCTCGGCTTGCGCCGCGGCCCTTTGATTCGAGTCCCCTCACACCAGTTAGGAGTCACCCCACTACTATCACCAGCTCGAACGCGGCCCGGTGACTTCGAAGCGTCGCTGGTACGTTCGCGCGACGGGTGCGGTAGGGCGTCGGATGCGCGAAGAAGCCATACGCTCAGAACCAGCGGTGCCATGGCGACCATTCGGGCACGATCCGGGTGACGGCGTGCGCGCCGCCTTAGCCGCGAGCGGGGGTTCTTCTCCTCCACCGCGATCTTCCAGATCGGCTCGGCGTCGGGGATCTTGCGGACGACGAGGTGGTGATCGACGACGGAGTCGCACCCGGGGGCATCGGTCGCTAGCTTCATTCGCCACATCTCCGCGCCTGAAGCGTTAGTGCCGAGTGATTCGTGTCGGCTGTGTCTCAGACGGCCTGTGGTTAACAACCGGAGAGCCCGCCTCGGCTCATCCCGTCCGACGCAATCGCCGAAATGTCCGCGTCGGTCGATCGTGCGCGAGGTCGTACTGACTCTGGAGATTCGTCCAGAACTGAGGCGTGGCGCCGAACGCGCCCGCGAAAAGCCAAGCGGTCGCGGCCGTGATACCGCGCTTGCCGCGCACGATTTCATCGACGCGCTGAAGGGGAATACCGAGGTCCGCTGCGAACGCGACTCGAGTGAGTTCGAGCGGCGCGAGGAATTCCTCGAGCGGTATGCCCGAGATTTCCAGGCTGAGCAAGATCGCTTCAAAAGCTGCACGATTCGTACCTGCTGCGATGCCACACACGATCGCGACCACGAGCGACGCCGTCACTACGATCCGCATCCAAGTAAGAACCCTCATGCTCTGACCTGCTACTCGGGAACGATCGAGTACGTCGACGAGGGCGGCGAGCGACGAAGATCTCGCAATGGCTCGGTGACCATGTGGCGACGATGGGGGCTTCGCTGGTGCGTCTACGAAGGAGAGATTCTCGACGGCGGAGTGTTCGAGCACGAGTCGGCCGAGCACTCTTCGATCCTGATCTCACAAGCCTGCATGGAATTCGGCGTCGTCGCCGGACAGCTCGCGCTGCACGCCGA
>JAWXBU010000066.1:0-3818 GCA_034440255.1 Planctomycetota bacterium
GCGCCGGCGAATTCGCCGGCGCGGCGCAACCCCTAGAACAGCCGAGGCAAGACGCATGGAGAGCGCGCGGCCGCTGCCGTCCGTCCCAGTGAAATCACCCAGCCAGGGTGCAGGCAACTCGCCGAGCGCGGGCAAGGTCCCTCTGTGGATTCCGTTGGGTGTCCTCGCGGCCCTCGTCGTGTGGGTCTGCGACGGCATGTCGCGCGGCGTCGAAGCGGCGGGATTCGAGATCGTCGATCCGCGCTCGTCGCACCTCGCGACCGCCGCTGGGTTCTGTGATCCGCGCTGGGACGACGCGATGCGTCGTTCGCTCGCCACATTGCCGTCGACTTCGATCCACGACCCCGCCGCGATCGAGAGAATCCGCGCCTCCGTCGCCGCGCTGCCGTTCGTGGCGGGCGTCGGCGAAGCGACCGTCATCTGGCCCGACAGCCTGGACGTGCCGTTGCGATTGCGCACGCCGGCTGCCTGCGTCCGGCAAGGCGTCGAATTCTTGCCCGTCTCCACCGACGGCGTCCTCCTGCCCGGTCGGTGGCCGACGCCGCCCTGGATTGCGACCGAGAATTCCGAGGGTTACCTGCCAGTGCTCGGCCCGAACGACGGCGCGTTCGAGCGCGCTCGGCCGGGCGATCGCTTGCGAGAGCCCCATCACTTGGACGCACTGAGCCTCGCGATTTCGATGCGCGCAGGCCTCACGAAAGACGACTTCCAAGTGATCGGTCCGCCGCTCATCGACGCGACGGCCGCGCGCCTCGATCCCGTCCTCTCGCCTGGAGTCGTCGTGCAACTCGAGGGTCGACGCACGCTTCGATTCGGCCGCGTGCCGACGACCGATGCGATCGGCGAGCGCCCGGTCGAGCTGAAATGGAACGACGTCCGCCGCGCGATCGAGTGCTTGCGCGGTCTGCGCACCACGCCCGTCGCGGAGAACGCTCGCGACTGGGCTCTGCTCGACGTGCGCTGGGACACGAGCGACATCACGTGGCGCGACGGCGAAGTGACGGACGCGAGCCCGTCGAACCTGAATCCAGCGCTGCCGTCCTCGTCGAAGACGCCCGCGGCGGAGCGTGAGAAGCTGGGCGCGACGAAGAAAAAGCCGTGAACGCGCAGCGCGATGGCGTCGGGCGGGAGGCGCTCTTCGGGCTGTGCGTGACTTGGCTCCTGTCGACGGCGCCTTTTTTTTTCGACGTGAGCGCTTTCGAGGACGTGTCGCGGTCCGCTCTCGCTGCGCTGCCGTGGATCGCGTACGCGGGAATGCCGCGGCGCGAGTCGCCGCGGCGCGAAGCCTCTGAGCCGCGGGGCCTCGCTCCGCGGAGCCATGTGGTTTCGCCGCTCAGCGGTTCGGACTCCCCGCCTCGCGTTGCAGGCGAACGCAGGGTCGGGATCGCGCTGGAATTCGCGCTGTTCCTGCCGGCGCTCGCACTCGGAGCGTGGATCGATTGCGCGAGCGGGCGCGAGCGCATCGAGATCGTCACGATCGCGAGCGGAAGTTCGATCGCACTGGTCGCACTCTCGTACGCGGCGCGATCGTCAGCGCGCGACGCGCGCACGCGCGTTATCTACGGCGGACTATGGTTCGTGTTCGTCGTGGGGATCCCTGTCCTCGCCGCGACGCTCGCTCTCGGCGGCGCATCGCCGTTCGGACCGGCGCCGCGAGTCTTGCTCAGCCTGGGATCGGCGAGCCCTCTCACCTGGGTCACCGCCCATTTTTCGGCCGCAAACGTGTCGAATGCGATCCCGTGGGCACCGATCGCATTGCTCACGACTTTGGTCGCGTCGGGTTTTTGTGCGCGCGCGAGCGCACGCTCGGAGCCCACGTCGTGATTCGCACATGTTGGATCTGGTTCGCGTGCGCGTGCCTGGTTCGATTCGCCGCAGCCGCGGGCGTCTCGCGCATGGCCGAGATCGAACTCGTCGGTCCGCTCGCGAACGTCGTGATCGAAGCGCGCGGTGGCGGCGAGACGCGCATCGAAGGCGAGCTGCAGGCCGGCGAAACGCGCCTGGTCGTCGTTCCGATCGCGTTCCAAGAACTCTCCTCGGCGACTCCGACGATCCGTTTCGACGACGATCCGAATCCGCTGAAACCGCGCGGATCGGCGCGCTTCGTCGCCTGGCGCGCGAGCGCGTCACCGCTCTCCGAATTGAGCCCTGGATTGCGCGCGCGCGCGCGACCGGCACTGGCGGCGACACCGATCGAAATTTCGCGCGCAGCGAGCCTCGTGCTCCTTGCCGCCGCGATCGGCGTCCTCTACTTGCGCAAAAAACCCGCCGTTGCACTCGCCGTGGCGCTCGTCGCCGCACTCACGACGCTGCCGCTCGTCCGCGCGCCGGTGCGCGCCCTCGAAGCGACCGTCACGCTCGTCGACGGCGATGTGAACGAAACGCGTTGGCGTCGCATCGACGCGGCACTCGATCAGCTGACGCTCGCGGATCCGAATCCTAATTTCGAACTCGCGTGCGATCCGCCCGACGCGCGGCTGGCCTGGCGCACTGCTCTCGACGTGCAGATTCCTGCGCGCGTTCTCGCCCACGGTGCGCGTCTCTTCGCGACCCGAGTCGTCGCAGTCGAGGAGGGCGTGCTCACGCGCGAGTCGAACCACTACGCCGCGTTCGACGAGATTTGGCTGCGCGAGGAGGGGGAATGGCGGCGCGGCGGCCCTTGGAATTTCGGCGCGCCGCTGCCCCGAGCAGGGGAGCCAAGGGACCCGCCCGCTTGGCTCGCCTCCAGCTTGCCGCAGGGAATTTCGATCCTCGTTGCCCGCGTCAGCCCCGGCCCGGGCCGTCCTCCGAGCTTCGTGCGCGTCTCGGGCTTCTGAAGATCTGCTGCCAACCGCTCAAAACGCCCGGAAAGGCGTTGATGAGGAATCGGAGCCCCGATACCTTCTTCGGCCCCGGAATCCGGTCCTCGGCCCTGGGCAGACCCTTCTCTACACGTCTTCGAACTCTAGACCTTCGAATCATGCACGCGACCACTCACGTCCGATCCGCTGATCTGAAGGAGCGCTGGCTCCTCTACGACGCCTCCCAATTCAAGTTGGGCCGTCTCGCGGCGCAGATCGCCATGAACTTGATGGGCAAGGACACGCCCAACTACACCGCCAGCGAGATGAACGGCGCGTTCGTGATCGTCGTCAACGCCGACAAGGTCAGGACGACTGGCAAGAAGAACGAGCAAAAGCAGTACTTCCACTACACGGGTTACCCGGGTGGTCGCAAGGAAGTCGACTTCGCCGATCTCGCCGAGCGCCGTCCCGATGAGATCGTGCGTCAAGCGGTCAAGCGCATGCTGCCGAAGTCGGTGTTGGGTCGCGACATGCAACGTCGCTTGAAGATTTACGCCGGCACCGAACATCCGCACACCGCGCAAGCTCCCACGAAGGTCGAGAAGATTCGCTCATGAGCGCCACCATCACCTGGGGCCTCGGCCGCCGCAAATCCGCCGTCGCCCGCGTCCGCATCAAGTCCGGATCCGGCGGCTTCCAAGTCAACGAGCGCGAACTCGCCGAGTTTTTCCCGGTGCTCGCGTCGCAATCGCGGGCCACGGAACCGCTGCGCGCGACGGCGACCTTGGGTCAGTACGACATCGCCTGCAAAGTCAACGGCGGTGGCCCGATCAGCCAAGCCGAAGCCGTCCTCTTGGGCCTCGCGCGCGCTCTGAAAAAAGTCAACCCCGGCTTCGACCTCGTGCTGCGCCAAGCCGGCTGCTTGACGCGTGACAGCCGCATGAAAGAGCGCAAGAAGTACGGCCGTCGCGGCGCACGTCGCGGGTTCCAGTTCTCGAAGCGTTAACGCGGAGCGCGCTTTCGCGCGACCAGCAA
>JAWXBU010000067.1:0-9886 GCA_034440255.1 Planctomycetota bacterium
TCATCGTCGGCGCGGGCTTCGCGCAACAGTCCGCTTCCGCACAGAGCTTCGTCAACTGGGAGAACGCGCACGTTCATCCGCTGGCCATGACGCCGGACGGGACGCGCCTGTTGGCGGTGAACACGGCCGACAACCGGCTCGAGGTGTTCAGCACGGGTGGAGCGCAGCTCGCGCGCATCGCGAGCATCCCGGTCGGTCTCGATCCCGTGTCGGTACGGGCGCGCACGAACGACGAAGTGTGGGTCGTGAACCACATCTCCGATTCGGTGAGCATCGTCAAGCTCTCGACCGGCAACGTCGTCGCGACGATCAAGACCGACGACGAACCGGCCGATGTCGTGTTCGCCGGCACGCCGGTGCGCGCGTTCGTCTCGTGCTCGCAAGCGAACCGGATCCAGGTGTTCGATCCCGCGAACCTCGCGACGGCGCCCCTGGTGATCCCGATCCTCGGCGAGGATCCGCGCGCGCTGGCCGTGAGTCTGGACGGTACCAAGGTGTACGTGGCGATCTTCGAGTCGGGCAACGATTCGACGATCCTCGGCGGAGGCAGCACGATGGGCGGCGGCTTTCCGAAGAACGTCGTCAGCGACCCGACCGGACCTTACGCCGGACAAAACCCGCCGCCGAATGCTGGCCTGGGCTTCAATCCGCCGATCAACGGCGCTTTGCCGCCGCCGCCGCGCGTGGGCCTGATCGTCAAGAAGAACGGTTCGAACCAGTGGATGGACGACAACACCCACAATTGGACGAGCATGGTCAGCGGAGTTGATTCAGCGAAGTCGAACCGTCCGTTCGGTTGGGATCTGCGTGACAACGACCTGGCCGTGATCGACGCGTCCACGCTGGCCGTGACGTACACGAAGCACCTGATGAACATCTGCACGGCCTTGGCCGTGAACCCTGCCAGTGGCGAAGTGTGCGTCGTCGGTACAGAAGGCACGAATGAGGTGCGCTTCGAGCCCGTGGTGAACGGCAAGTTCCTGCGCGTTCGAGCGGCACGCGTTGCGTCGAGCGGCGCGGCCACGCTGGGCAACGTCGATCTCAACGGGCACCTCACCTACTCGGTCTCGACGGTCCCACAAGTCGACCGCGACAAGTCGCTGGGCGATCCGCGCGGCATCGCCTGGAACGCCGCGGGCAGCAAGGCCTACGTCACGGGGATGGGTTCCAACAACGTCGTCGTCATCAACGGCATCGGAGCGCGCGCCGGCATCGCCGACACGATCCCCGTCGGTGAAGGACCGACCGGCGTGGTCGTGGACGAGACCAATGGTCGTGTCTACGTCCTGGAGAAATTCGCGGCGCGCGTGGCGACGATCTCGATCGCGACCGAGACCGTCGTGAACTCGACGTCCTTCTACGATCCGTCGCCGACCGCCATCAAGGTCGGCCGCAAGCACCTGTACGACACGCACAAGAATTCCGGCCTGGGCCAGATCGCGTGCGGCAGTTGTCACGTCGATTCGCGTCTGGACGGGCTCGCGTGGGATCTCGGCGATCCGAGCGGCACGATGGCGCCGGTCGCGGGCAACAACCTGGCGGCGAACATCCCGGGGCTCAACGGCGGGTTCCAGGACTTTCACCCGATGAAGGGCCCGATGACGACGCAGACATTGCAGGACATCATCGGCAAGGAGCCGCTGCACTGGCGCGGCGATCGCAAGGGCATCGAAGACTTCAACCCGGCGTTCACGGGCCTGCAGGGCGACGACGTGCAGCTCACAGCGACGGAGATGCAGGAGTTCGAGAACTTCCTGGCGACGATCACCTATCCGCCGAACCCGTACCGCAATTTCGACAACACGCTGCCGACGAATCTGCCGTTGCCGGGTCAGTTCACCGGCGGTCGGTTCGGCGCTGCGGGGCAGGCGTTGCCGAACGGGAACGCGCAGACCGGGCTGAACGACTACCGCACGATCGGCCTCGACGGCGGCGCGGTCCGTTGTGTCACGTGTCACACGCTTCCGACCGGTGCGGGGACGGATCATCAGGCTCAAGGTCTGACCTTCGTGCCGATCGCGCCGGGCCCGAATGGCGAACGACACCTCGCGCTCGTGTCGCAGGACGGATCGACGAACGTGTCGATGAAGATTCCGCAGGTGCGCAATGCCTACGAGAAGGTCGGCTTCGACCTGACGCAGACGAACAACACCAAGGGCTTCGGGTTCCTGCACGACGGCAGCGTCGATTCGATCGCGCGCTTCCTGGAAGAACCGGTGTTCAACTTCACCAGCAATCAGCAGGTCGCGAACATGGTCGCGTTCATGATGTCGTTCGCCGGGTCGGATCTGCCCGCGGGTTCGGTCAATCTCGCGGCCCAGGAACCTCCCGGCCCGTCGAGTCGCGACACGCACGCGGCCGTCGGACGACAGTTGACGCTGGTCGCGACACCCACGGCGGGGGAGACGACGCTACTCACCTCGATGACCACGATCGCCTCGGCCAACAAGGTCGGATTGGTGATGAAGGGCGTGCGCGGCGGCCTGTTGCGCGGCGCGAAGTTCCTCGGTGGCACCTCGTGGCAGACCGATCGCGCGAGTGAAACGCTCACGACGGCGCAGCTCACGTCCGGCGCCGCCCTGGGGAGCGAGATCACGTTCACCGTGGTGCCGAAGGGCACGGAACAGCGCATCGGCATCGACCGCGATCTCGACGGTTGGCTCGATCGCGACGAGCTCGATCTAGGTTCGGATCCCGCGGATCCGACGAGCTTCCCAGGCGCCGCTGGTGCTGCGTACTGCCTGGGCGACGGCTCGGGAACGCCCTGCCCGTGCGGGAACCACTCCAACACGACTGACGCCGCGGGGTGCCTCAACGCGGGCGCGGTGGGCGGCAAGCTGGTGGCGGCGGGCCTCGCGATGATCTCGGCCGACACGCTCGTGCTGTCCGGTTCGAACATGCCGAACGGCGGCGCGCTCTACTTCCAGGGCACGGCGCAGATGAACGGTGGCGCGGGCATCGCCTTCGGTGACGGCAAGCTGTGCGCCGGCGGATCGATCATCCGTCTGGGCGTGAAGTTCAATGTCGCGGGCGCTTCGCAATTCCCGACCGCGGGGGACCCCCAACTCTCCGTCGTCGGTCTGGTGACGGTCGCGGGCACGCGCGACTACCAGATCTGGTACCGCGATGCAGTCGTGTTCTGCACGGGCGACACGTACAACACGACGAACGGTTGGAAAACGGTGTGGGCGCCGTGATCGTCGTGTCCGCGAGGATGCGGTCGATGCGCAAGCGAATCAGGGTGCTTCTTACCCAGGCGGAGATCGAGTGCGTTGCGAGTTGGCGACTCGCACCCTGAAGAAAAGAGACGGGCGACGTTCCGCAAGTGACGTCACGTGCTGTTTCTTGGACGGCATTCCGCGCGCGGGCTCGGGAAGCACGAAGAGACTCCGCTACTCCGCGAACTCGAACTCAGGAGCCGCTCGAGCGGGCGCGAGCGTGGCGCCTCGGTCGGGAGTCCGAGAGCTGCCCAGGATCTTGCGCACGACCAGGCCGTCGCTCATGAACGCGAGTCCGTTCGCGCAGTCCGCCGCAATGCGGACAGTTCGAGCCGTCGACCGAAAACCGGTGGGTGAGTGACATCCCGACATGGCCGCTCGAGCCCGTCACGATCGTCGGCTGCGATGCGGACCTTGGCGCGCAACGAGAAGCCGTCGACGTCGCAGCACCATTCACCGGGACTAGAGCGCGGGTGCAGATCGCCGCTCTCCAGCCCGAAGGCGCGAGGAGCACGGTGATCACGGGGGCCAGCAAGAGGAACTGCACGAGCGCGAGCCCCATCGATGATCGCCGTGAATTCGACACGAATCTCGTCGGCTTCTCGACCATGGCAATCATCCACGCGCCGTGAAATCCAGCCCGCGGTGAGCGCGACGAGCACGCCCATCCATGGACGGGGAGGCGAACTTTACTCCGCAAAGTTCAGCAGCGATGGTGCCGGTTGATGCGCATGGAATTCGCACGTCCAGGCCCTCGCGCTCCCGGCTGCGGTCCCAGTCGCGATGGGCAGACCTGAGCGTGACCGCCCGGTTTCGACACGCGCTCCGGCGCGGGGCACAATGAACAGCGATGGCGGAGTCGCCGAACCTCACGAGTCTTCTCGAGCGGAGTCGCGGCGGGGACGCAGTTGCGCGCGACGAGCTCCTCCCGCTCGTGTACGACGAACTGCGTGCGCTCGCGGCCATGCACTTGGGGCACGAGCGTCGCGGCCACACACTTCAGGCGACGGCGCTCGTGCACGAAGCGTGGATCAAGCTGTCCGGTCTCGACGTGGCGATGATCCGCGAGCACGGACATTTCCTGGCGCTGGCGGGGACGGCGATGCGCCGCATCCTCGTGAACCACGCCGAAGCGCGCAACGCCCAAAAGCGCGGCGGTGACCGCGGCCGTGTGACTCTGTTCGAAGCCGCGAGCGTGTTCGAAGAGCGCGCCGACGACATCCTCGATCTCGACTCCGCGCTGACGCGACTCGCTGCGGCCGAACCGGAGAAGGCGCGCATCGTTGAACTGCGGTTCTTCGCCGGGCTCTCGAACGAAGAAACGGCCGAGGTCCTGGCGCTGTCGACGCGATCCGTCGAGCGCGGCTGGCGTTTCGCTCGCGCGTGGCTCGCGCGTGACTTGGGCGCGGAAGAAGCGTGAGGACGTGACCGGTCACGACCGCTCCGGGATCGAAGAGCTGTTTCACGCGGCACTCGAACTCGAGCCCGGACAGCGTGTCGCGTTTCTGGATCGCGCGTGCGCCGGCGATGCTGCGCTGCGACGCGAAGTCGAATCCCTCCTGCGCGGAGACGCGCGAGCAGGTGAGGTCTTCTCGCGCGTCACGCCCGCGATCGAGGCAGCCTTCGACGCGCATTCGAAACGCCCCGCGCCCGGCACGCACCTCGGACCTTATGTCCTGCTCGAGCAAATCGCTTCAGGCGGCATGGGCACGGTCTGGCGCGCGGAACGGGCGGATCAGGAATTCGAGCGCGTCGTCGCGATCAAACTGCTCCGCATGAGCTTCGATTCCGGCGGGGTGTTGAGACGCTTCGAACACGAGCGTCGAACATTGGCGCGGCTCCAACACGCGAACATCGCGCAGTTGTACGACGCCGGCGAAACGCCCGACGGTCTGCCTTACCTCGTCATGGAGCACGTCGACGGCCTCCCGCCGACGCTTACTGCGACGAGAAGCGGCTCTCCGTGCGCGAACGGCTCGAACTCGTGCGCACGATTGCTCTCGCGGTGCACGCGGCGCACGAACGCTTCGTCGTGCACCGCGACCTCAAGCCCGAGAACATCCTCGTGTCGCGCGACGGGATCCCGAAGCTCGTCGACTTCGGCATCGCGAAGCTCCTCGAGCCCGACACCGCGCGTGACGCTCTGACGCGAACGGGTGTGCGGCCGATGACGCCGCGGTACGCGAGCCCCGAACAAGTGCGCGGCGATTTGATCACGACGGCCAGCGACGTGTACTCACTCGGCGTGGTGACGTTCGAGCTCTTGTGCGGGAGCAGACCGTATCCGGGCAGTGCGGAGAGCGAGCATGAGATCGAGACCGCGATCCTGAACGCGGATCCAGCTAGGCCCAGCCATTCGGCCGCGAGAGGATCGCCTTCCATCGCCGACCGCCGCGGCACGACGACGCAGCAGCTCGCGCGTGAATTGCGCGGCGACCTCGACGCGATCTTGCGCACCGCGTTGCGCAAGGAGCCCGAGCGGCGGTACCGCTCTGCGTTCGAATTCGCCGCGGACATCGAGCGTTGGCTGCACGGTCGCCCCGTGACCGCGCGCCCGGACACACTCGTGTACAAGGCCTCGAAGTTCGTCGCGCGACACAAGATGGGCACCGCGCTGGCCGTGTTGGCCGTCGCCGGACTCGGCGTCGCGCTGATCCTCTTTTTCCGTTCGGCGTCACTCGCGGAGGAGCGGCTCGGAGAAGTCCTGCGCCTGTCCGATCTCGCGCGCTTGGACGACTACACGGTGGAAGCAGATGAACTCTGGCCGGCGGAACCTGCGCGTGTGCCGGCGATCGAGGCCTGGCTCGTGAAGGGGCGCGCGCTAGCGGGGAATCTCGGCCGGCATCGAGACACACTCGCGACGTTGCGCGAGGTTGCGCGACGCGCCGGCGAGAAGTACGTCTTCGACGACGTCGAAACACAGTGGCAGCACGACAAGACCGTGGAGCTCGTGGCGCGACTCGAAGTGTTCGACGAGCCGACCGCGGGACTCGTCGCTTCCGTGACGAAGCGTCTCGAATTGGCGCGCAACCTGCGCCGGCTCTCGATCGAGGAGCACGCGAACGCCTGGACGGACGCGTGTCGCTCGATCGCTGACGAGAAGGAGTGTCCGGCCTATCGCGGTCTCGTGCTCACGCCGCAACTCGGTTTGGTGCCGCTCGGTCGCGACCGCGCGTCGAACCTGTGGGAGTTCGCGCACGTCGCGAGTGGTTCCGTTCCCGCGCGTGATCCCGACGGGCGTCTTTCGATCGATGCCGAGAGCGGCCTCGTGCTGGTGCTCGTTCCCGGTGGACGTTTCCGCATGGGAGCCGAACCCCCGGTCGCAGGAGGCGAGGACGCCGCACCCAACGTCGATACGCAAGCGACCGACCGCGAACGTCCGGTGCACGACGTCGAGCTCGACGCGTTCCTCCTCTCCAAGTTCGAGATGACGCAGGCGCAATGGCTGCGCGCCACCGGCTCGAACCCGAGTCGCATCAAGCCCGGCGAAAAGCACGGCCAGGTGACCACGAGCCTCGTGCACCCCGTCGAATACGTCACGTGGATCGAGTCCGCGCGCGTCACGGCTCACCTCGCACTCGGGCTTCCGACCGAAGCCCAGTGGGAATACGCCGCGCGCGCCGGCACGACGACGCCGTGGTGGACCGGTACGGAGCGCGATTCGTTGCGCGGAGCAGCGAACCTCGCCGATCAGAGCGCGGCACGCGCCGGAGCGCCGTGGGTCGGCATCCGCGACTGGCCCGAGTTCGACGACGGCCACGTCGTGCACGCGCCGGTCGACAGTCTGCGCGCCAATCCGTTCGGTCTGCACCACGTGCACGGCAACGTGTGGGAGTGGTGCGCCGATCCTTTCGTCAACTACTCTCGACCTACTCGAGTCGGCGACGGGTTCCGAGCTTTCGACGGCGCCGCTCCGCAATTGGGTCGCGGCGGCGCGTTCACCATGACGGCCGGCATCGCACGCGTCACGAATCGCGGCCCCGGCCCGGCGACGCACCGCGACGAGACGATCGGGTTGCGACCGTCTCGCGCGGTGTCGCGCTAGAGTGCTACCAGAGGAGGGACACTCCGTTGGAGAAGTTGAAGCCGGCCGTCGGGTTGCAGAAGGCGAGCGGATTGTTGCGGAACCACAATTGGTAATAGAACGTTCCGCCTCCGCCCCCGTGCACGAGCGGCAACGAGACCGCGCCGTTCTGCGAGAAGCTCACGCCCAAGCGCGTGATCGTGCCGCCGACGCACAAGAGTCCGTCGCCGAAGGCGATGCCCGCGCCTCCCGCCGCGACTGCGGTTCCGGTGAACGCTTGGACGGGAACGGCCGCGCTGACTGGGAAGTTCGTCCCGAGCAGGTTCACCGTTCCGCCGCCGCCGCCGTTCGGCACGAAGTTCTGCGCAGTCAGAGCGACGCCACCCGTGCCCTCCGACGTATTGCAGCCGTGCAAGGGGAGGCCGCCGTTGCCGCAGGGGCACGGTGCTCCCGCTCCGCTGCCGAAACAGTAGCGCGTGCCCGCACCTCCGGGCACGGTCACACGCACGGAGCCCAGCGCGAAGTCCGAATTCCCGCACTCATCGGCCGCGGAGAAAGTCACGTTCGTCGTGAGACCCGGACTGACGTCGCCGGCGAAAACCGCCGGTAGTACGAATCCGAGCGTCGCCATCGAGCACGCATCGACCGCGGTGGCGGCATTGGCCCAGTTCTGCACGGCTGCGATGTTCGAGTTCACGAAACCGACGTTGCTGTTGAGACTGAGCTGCACCGGCACGTTGATCAGCGGAGCATCGAAGTCGACGACCGAGATGTTCTGCACGCAGTTGTTGCTGTTCCCGGCTTGATCGGTGGCGGTCCAGATGCGCTGGATGGAGTACAGCACGGTGCTCGGCGGACAATTTCCCGCCTGCGGCACGTCGACCCAGATCACGTTCGGGTTCAGGTCGCAGTTGTCGGTCGCCGTCGCGAAGCCCGTCGAAGTCGGATCCGTGGAGTCGTTGCAACCGCGGCTCGTGTGCGCCGGACACACGATCGAGGGCGGCGTCAGATCGCCCCCGAGCTCCGGATCGCGATCGTAGAAGATGTCGCTGAATCCGCCTGCGCACGTCGCATCGTCGGGCCAGACCATGTGCGCCGCGCATTCACCGAACGCGACGCCGTTGTATTCGCCGATGCGCATCGTTTGAGGCGCAGCGAGCGCGCACTGCCCGGCGGTGCAGCAGAAACGGCAATTCGTCGACAGGCCCGGATCGAACGTGCCGTCGTTGACGTCGATCGAAGGCAGCCACGAGAGGCCTCCGTCGAAGCTCGCGCGCGCACGCAAATCGAGCAGCAGGTCTCCGCTCACACCGGTGAGGCCGGAGCGCGCTTCGAACCACGTCACCACGATCGCCCCCTCGTTCGGATCGATCGCGGCCGTGGGCAAGATCGCGAAGCCGGTTCCGGGTGCGTCGTCGATCTTCGCCGGGTTGGTCCACGTCGCGCCGAAATCGTTCGAACGCGCCATGACGACGTCGGCGTAGTCGCCGCTCGTGATGTCGTTGTCGGGATCGTCCGAACACACGACGTAGAGTCGCCCCGCCACCACCGGATCCGCCAAGATCCACGGTTGGATGGAGCCGAGCAGCCAATAGCTCGCGTTCGGGATCACGCCCAGGAGCTTGTCCTGCCGGTTGTAGGTCATGTCGGCTTCGCTGAAGGAGGAGTCGTCGGCATCGAACGGATTGCCGGCGGTCTTGGTGTAGCTCACGCCTCCGTTCGTCGAGCGAAACACGAACACGCGTCCGCTCACACCGTCCGGCACGTCATAATCCGGAGCGCCGTCGAAGAAGCCGCCTTGCGCGTGGTAGGCGACGTACACGTCGTGGTTCGGCGCGACCGTGTTGTGCGCGGGCCACACGTGACGGCCTTGGCCGGGAACGGAGAGCTGCTGAGCGACGCTCCACGTAGCGCCTTGGTTCGTCGAGAACGTCGTCCAGATCTGCCACGGCTCTTGATCGATGTCGGACCACGCCACGTAGATCCGGTTCGTGAACAGCGAGCTGCCCGGATACCAATCGATCGCGAGCCACTCCTTGTCCGCGTTGTGCGGCGCGCCGTGGCTCGACGCCTGCGTGACGTTGACGGGCCCCATGAACTGCACGAAGAGATTGCCGACGCGATTCCAGCCTGTGATGAACACGTCGCGGCCGGCCGGACAACCGGGCGTCACCGAGCACGTCGCGCACGTCGCGCCGGTCACCAAACGCGAACCGAGATACGTGAGGAAGAGACGGCCCTGGCTGTCGAACCCGAGGCTCGGATCGCCGCCTGAGCACCAACCCGGATCGCTCGGCGTCGCTCCCGGGACCGCGGCATTGAGCGTCTGCGTGAAGTTGTCGCCGCCGTCGAAGGACACTTGGATCGTCGTCCCTTGCGCGGCCGCGACGATGCGCTGGTTCAGGGGATCGACGGCGATCGTCGGCTCCCAAGTCATGCCCAAGCACCGGTCGGTTCCCGGCGTGGGCGCCGGAGGCGGAAGCGCGACCGGCAGGTCGGGATCGTCAGCCGGATTCGTGCGCAGGTTCTGCGGAAAAGCCTGTGCCGTCGCGGCCGCGACGAACGCGAGCACGAACGACACGAGTATCGAGCTGGAGTACCGGAGTTGGGGGACGATCACGACGGAATCCTCGTAACGGTGGGA
>JAWXBU010000068.1:0-7487 GCA_034440255.1 Planctomycetota bacterium
CACGATCAGCGGCCAGCCCGAACCGTCGTGGTTGTACCTGGCACCGTACCGTCGATTCATGGGCCAGAGGCGGTCGGCGAACTTCCAAATCAGGACAATGGAAACGAAACAGCGCGCCTACCTGGATGGGCAGACGCGCTGTGTGTTTCGAGCAAACGCGCTCAGTGTCGCGTTGCGCGGTTCGCTTCAGGGCAGAATCGTGAGCCGCACCCAATCGCTCGTCAGTTGACGCGGATTGCTGAAGAAGCCTTGGAAGTACAAGGTCTGCCCGATCTGCGACGTACCGCCCGGCAGTGTGAACGACACGTTCGAGGTACCGTTTCCGTCGGTCATGGGCGCCGGCACGAGGTGCATCGCAGTGCGGTTGAGGTAGAGCGAACCGATGCCGTTGAAGACCTGCGGTGTCGCGAGCGCACTCGTCGACCACAGCAGTGTCGTCGGAGTGCTGGCTCCGTGGCCTTTCAGCTCGAATTGCACGGTCGCACCCGGACTCGGCACACCCGACGCGCGGATGTCCTGCGGTTCGAACGCGAAGTAGCGGATCGATCCGCCACCGGCGTACGTGTTCGCGTGCACGGCTTTCACCGCAGCAGCGACGCGTTCGCCGTCAGCGCTCATGTCGACGTCGAACACCGAACCCGAGAAGTTGTGGAGCGCGATCGGCGCGCTCTGATTGCTCTTGTAGAGGCGCAACTCGGGGCACACGTCGCCTTGATCGCCCCACAAGCCCACGGCGAAGCGCGACCCGTCGCGGCTCATCGACACGTCCGCAGCGACGTTCTGGTACGTGCCCGTACCGATGGCTTCGTCGCTCATCGTGAGGGTTTTCGTCGCGACATCCAGGCACTCGATGCGCACGTGGTTGTTGTTGTCGAAACCATTGAACGTGTAGGCGATTTTCGAGCCGTCGCCAGACACGTCGATGCGAGCACACACGTACGAACCGGGGATGTTGCGCGTGTACGTCTTCGAGTAGCTGCCCGTCGCGTTCCGCTCCCACACGTCCATGAAGTTGAAGCCGCCGTTCGCGATCACGCGCCCGTCACCCGACATCGAGTGCGCGGAATCGAGCGAAGTCATCAAGGCGAAAAGCGCCACATTCGTGTGCGTCGACGTGCTCCACACGGTCATCGCCGTGCCCGACGCGAGGTAGAGGAGCGAGCCGTCGCTCGTGAGATCGAACCCGCGAATACCCAACGCGAAATTATCGATCGTGCCGCTCCATTGCGGAGTCCCCGAACCCGGTCCGAACACCGCGAGGTCGAGCTTGCCGGTCAGCGTCTGGTACGACGCAGCGACGATGCGCGCACCGTCGTCCGACACGGCGACTTTCGCGTTGCCCGCCGTGATCGCCGGAAACGTGTACGTCCAGTCAGGAGTGCTCGAGCCCGAGTGGTACTTCGCCACCACGGTCTGCTTCGTGCTCTGACTTTGATTGAGGATGATCTGGTGGATCGAGACGTGGACGTCCGCCGCTTCGGCCGAATCCACTTGGGAGTAGGCCCCGTCGATCGGCGTTTGGTTCGACCACACCGGCGTCGGCGGATTTTGATCGAAGCCCGAAAGCAACTCGGCGTGATCCTGACCGAATTCGATCTCGGTGAAGACTTGTGTGCCTTGTGCTCCGAGCGAAACGCAGCGGCCGCTCCATCCGGCGCCGTTGTCGCTGCGCACCCACAATTGTCCCGTCGGGTTGGTTTGCGCTGCTGCCACATGCGCGATCGTCACGGCGATTGCGCCGCACAAAATGCCCTTCATTGCCTTTTGCATCATTCCCTCTCGTTCGATGTGTTCCGGAAGCCTGCCTTGCTTTGCCAACTTGGGATCGGTGCGGTGAGGGTGCGTTCCTGAGAACGAACGGGCGATTCTTCGAATTTGCAAATCGGGACCTCGGCTGGATCGCAGTGCGATCGGAAAAGAATGCCGGACAAAGGTCGCCCTTACTAGATCGATTTCCATCGATTCGAACCCGGCCAATGCGAGAAGATTCTGGCCCCACGCCATATGAAAAATGGGCCCGGAGGGCCTGGAAATCCCGTTCGGACAGCCGGCGAAACCCATCCGAGAAGCACATGCGTCAGAATCCGTCGCACCGGGCGCGCCCCGAACGCCGCTGCCCACGGGTACAGAGGGCCGTCACGGCAAGCCGTGGCGTCGCGCCCGGCCCCGGGCCTTTGGAACTTCATCCCGTCTCCCACTACGTCGCTGGAGCACCTCGACAACAGGCGTGGGCACACTCCAACACCGCGGCCGGCGAAGAGTTGCGCGTTCGCAACTCTTCGCCGGCCGCAGCCGGACACGCAAGCTCTGAGGTCTAGCGCGACTCGAGCCTCTTCAATTCGTCGCGCACATCCGTGATCCGCGCGCGAATCAGGATCATCAGCGACTTGTTCTCGTCGCTGTAGCCTTCCTGCTTGAAGAAGAATCCGATGATCGGAATCTTCGCGATCCACGGCACTTCGGCACGACGCTCGATGTTGCGGATGTTCGACAACCCGCCGAGCATGATCGAGCCACCGTCAGGAATGACGGCCGACGTGAACACCGACTGCACTTGCAGTTCGGGCAGCTGGAATTGGATCGGCGACGTGTTGCCGCCCAAGGTCGAACTGAAGTCGCGCAACGCCACGACCTTCGCCACCGTCGGCTGAATTTCGAGCGTGAGGTACTTGCGGTTGTGGTGGATCGTCGGACGCACGTCGAGCACGACCCCTTCGTTCAAGACGTTGATCTGCGGATCCGCGACGGCTTGGAACTGAGCGACTTCGACGTCGAAGTCTTGGATGTACGCGCGTTGGTTGATGACGGTCACGTACGCACGCTGCGTGTTGTGCACCGACAGCACTTGATCGTTCACGAGTTCGATCGACGAACTTTTCTCGACCGCGCGCAAGATCGCATTCAAGTTCAGTTGATCGAGGAACCCGATCTGGAACGTCGCACCACCGATGGTGGAGAGCGCGTTACCGAGCGCCGAACCGAAGAAGTTCTGCGTCGTGGCGCGGAAATCACCGTCTTGACCGTCGTCGTAGAAGATACCGGCCGAGGGGTGACCGGCCGCATTCTGTCCCGCCGTGCCCGTGCCACCGTTGTCGAGACCGCGCGAAGCTTGGTCCTCGAGACCGTTCGTCACGTCCGTGACGTCGATGTTGTCGAGACCACGGAAGTCGATGCCGATCTCTTGGATCCAGTTCGACGACACGGACAAGAACTTCGATTCGATCGTGACGAGGGACGAGCTGAAGCGACGCAAGTCGTTCAAGAAGTCGCGCACTTGCTGCTGAATCTCAGGCGTGTGGTTGATGAGGATGAAGCCTTCGCCAGCCTCGATCGACACACCCGAGTCCTGCCAAGTGCCGACGGCGACGTTCTCTTGGATGAGCGTCGAGAGGTCGGCCGGCTCGATGATCTTCGGCTTCTCGCCGATGCCGCCGAACGGACCGCCGCCGTCGTCGTCTTGCATCTGATCGATCAAGCGCAGACGGTCGATGCGCGGACCCATGAAGTCCGTCAGACCGAACACGAGGTCCTGCACGTCGTGGTTGTAGATGATCGGCTTGTCGCGCGCCTTTTCCTTGGTCGTGATCAGGACGGCGTCGTGACGCACGGTCCACGTGACCTTTTCGCCGGCCATCTTCGTGATCAGGTTGAGCACCTGCTCGGCCGTGAGGCGGTTGTCGAAGCTGAACGTGAACACCGTCGCCGATTCCTTGGCGGCGGCGTCCGCAGCCGGATCGACCACGAGGGGGAGACCCGACTGCACGCGCAGACCGTCGATCACCTTCGAGAGGCTCTCTTCGTCTTTCGACGAGACGTTCTGCACGGTCGTCGTCTTCAAGAGTTCGCGCAGCGCGCGTTCCGACTCCGATACCTTCTGGCTGAGGTCGATACCGCGACGCTTCGAGCGCATCTCGGTGATGCCGTTCCACTTCTCGGCCGACGGCAGCGTCAGCTCATTGGTCCACGGGATCTCCATCTCCTTCATCGACTCGCGCCAGCGGCGATACTGCTCGGTCTTCGTCTCGATGTAGCTGGCCTTGACTTGCTTGCGGCCGGCGCGGAACGACGCGTCCTTGATGTCGCGCGCTTGCTCGTTGCGCGGATCTTTGTCGAGCGCCTGCTGAGCGAAGTCCTCGGCCTCGTCGTAATCGCCCGCTTGGAACGCGGCGATCGCACGGTCGAGGATGCCGTTCACTTGCGCGACTTTGCGATCGCGCAGTTGGCCCTCTTGCTTGCGCAGTTCCTCGGTCGCCTTGCGACGTGAGGCTTCTTCACCGGCACGTTCGGCATCGCTGCGCTGCGACTTGACGGTCGCGAGCATCGACTTGGCTTCTTGGTCGAGGCCTTCCCAGTTCACCGAGTAAGGGGCGAAACGCACCAGGTTGTTGGCGATCTCGAGCTCGGTCGTTGCGCCTTGGTAGTCGTTGCGAGCGACGAGCATGCGCGCTTTGGCGAGCGCGTCATGCACGTCGGCCTTCATCTGCTGGACTCGCAGCTGGTACTGCGCATCCATGTCCGCCGTGATCGTGCGCATCGTGCCCGGATCGCCGCCGCGCAGACGGATCGACTCGGCCCGCAGATCTTTGGCGCGCAAGTTCAGCGGCTCGAGCTTGAGCGCCGCTTCGGCCTCCAACTCGGCTTCCGCGAACTTGAGGCTCTTCATGTAGGCCTCGGCGTTTTGGATGTGCTGCTGGATCAGGAACTGCTTCTGTTGCTGGGCAACCGTCAACTTCGCGGCGTCATCCGCGAGTTGCGATCCCGGCGAAGTCACAGGCTGATCTTGCGGCGTCGCCTCGACCGTGAGGGCAGTGCCCGCGGCCTTGGCTTCCACGCTCTCAGGCGTTTCGAGCTGCGCGTCGCTGGTGCGGCACGCGGCGGTCGCGAAGAGAAAGCAGATGGACAGGGCAGTCCCTGACGTCACGTAGCGTTGGTTCGACATCGTGAGTGGCTCTTTTGTTTTCAGTGGGGGTCTGAGAGTCAGGGATCAGTAGTTCGTCGCCGACGCATTCGTCGTACGCGTCGTCGGAGCGAGTTGGGCCGGCGTCGGTTCGTGTTCTTGCGGGATCACGATCTCGGCCTTCAACAGGATCAAGAGCTTGCGGTTCGAGACGTACTGTCCCTTGCGCTCGAAGAAGAACGAGATGATCGGGATCTTGTTCAGGATCGGCACGCCGGACTTGTTGTCCTGCTTGTCCGAAACCTTCAAGCCGCCGAGCATCACCGTGCCGCCGTCGGGCATCGGGATCGAGGTGCGCACGCGCTGGATCTCGACCTCAGGCAGTTGGATCGTCACCGAGTTCTGCGAACCGAGCGTCGTCACGACCTCGCGGATCGGCCGGCGCAGGTTGGCGATCGTCGGGCGCAGCTCCAACGTGATGAAGCGGCGATCGGCCGAGACGACCGGGCGCACGTCGAGCACGACGCCGTCTTGGACCACGTTGACGACCGGGTTCGCGATCGAAGCCGCTTGCGCGATCTCGACGTCGAAGTCCTGCACGTACGCGACTTGGTTCAAGACAGACAAGTTGCCGCGCGCGGTGTTGTGCACCGTGATGCGCGGGCTCGTGACGAGCTCGACGCGTTCCGACTTCGACACAGCGCGCAGGATGAGCTGCAGTTGGAGATCGTTCAGGTACGTCCATTGGAAGGACACACCGCCCGAACCTTGCAGGACGTTCGAGTCACCGAGCGTCGAGTCGTACAGCTGTTCGACGCGCGCTTGGAGCTGTTCCTTGCCGCCGCGGTCGTAGAAGGCGCCGAGGTCGGTGTTCTGACCGATTTCGTTGCCGAGGTCTTGCTGCGTCGACGCGTCGCCGAAGTCGTTGAAGAACGCGTTCGTGCCGAGACCCGGTTGACCGAGGCCGCGGAAGTCGACGCCGATGTCCTCGAGGAAGTTGTCCTCGACCTTCAAGAAGCGCGCTTGGATGTCGACCATGATGCCGGTCGCTTCGCGCAAATCGTCGAGCAACTTGAGGATCTGATCGTGCACTTCCGGCGTCTGGTGGACGACCATCGTGCCGTTGCTGATGCGCAGGGAATTCTGCGGATCGTCGGCCCACGATTGCGGCGAGACGTTGTTGCGGATCAGGTTGTCGAGCGCCGCGTCGGTGATGACGTTCGATTCGCGCGCGGTTTTGTCTTCTTCGGCGAGTTGCACGCCGCCCGAGGGAGCGACGTTCATCTCACGACCGGGGAAGTCGGGGATCGGATGGATCAAGTCGCGGACTTCGTAGTTGCGCAGGACTTGGCCGCCCTTCGTCTCGTCTTTCGTGACGAACTTGACGACGCCGTCTTCGATCTTCCACTTCAGGTTCTCTTTGATCGTGGAGATGATGTCGAGCACGTTGCGCACCGAGCGATCGTTGAGATCGAGCTTGATCGTGCGCTGCTCGTCGTCGAGGTCGCTCTTGACCTTCGGGCTGACCATGAAGTTCACGCCCGTGAGCTGTTGCAAGAACGACGCGATGTCGTCGAGCGACGAACCGTTGCCATCCGCGCCCAAGAACTTCGGCACGAAGTGCACCGAATCGAGGCGGTCGAGCACGAGTTGCTTCTCGGCCGAGACGCCTTGGCTCAACGACGCGAACTCTTGCGCGCCGCGCACGCTGACTACCGCCCAGCGCTTCGGGTCGAAGTCGATGGCATTGATCTGGATCACGTTCATCGTGTCCAGCTCTTCGTAGGTGCGGATCCACTGCTCGCGGTAGTGGCGACGGTTCTCTTCGTCGGCCTTCGTGTGACGCGCTTCGCGAGCGATCGTGCGCAGTTCCATCGCGCTCTTGTTGTTCGGATCTTCGAGCAGGATCTGCGCGCACAGCTCTTCGCAGCGCACGTAGTTCTCCGACAGGAAGGCCGCGTTCGCGTCCGAGTAGAGCGTGCGCAGCTTGTTCTCGCGGTACTCGACTTCTTCGCGTTCCTTGGCGGCCTTCGCGGCCTTGGCTTGTTCCATCGAGCGCTGTTCGCCCGCGGCGCGCGCTTCGTCGGCCATCTTCTGCGCGGTCTCGAGCTCGCCCGCGGCGATCTTCTGGTCGAGCGCGTCCGTCGCGATGAGCGGGTTGTAGCGCAGGATCATCTCGGCCTGGCGGTACTGCTCGATCGCGCGGTCGTAATCGCCGGCGGCGAGCGCGAGTTTGCCCTTTTGACGCGCATCTTCCGCCGCCATGCGGGCCTGTGCGCGGCGCACCAGTTCTTGCTCGGTCGCGTCCTTCAAGAACGACGCGGCGCCGGCGTACTGGTTGCCCATCAGCGCCTCGACGCGGCGCAGTTTCTCGCGCGCGGCTTCGCTGGAGGTATCGAGCTCCAGCGCGGTCGAGTAGGCCTTGAGCGCACCCGGCAGGTCGGCTTGTTCCATCAAGCGATCGCCTTCCTTCAGGCTGGCCGCCGAGAGGAACGCACCTTGTTGTCTTTGGCGCTCGAGCCGGGCGGCGTCCGTGGTCAGGTCGCCCTGCGCGAGCGGGGAGGCCTGAGCAATCGGGGAGGCCTGAGCA
>JAWXBU010000069.1:0-41128 GCA_034440255.1 Planctomycetota bacterium
CGGGGAAAAATTGCTCTGGCTCGGTACACACACGATCAGCGGCCAGCGCGAACCGTCGTGGTTGTCCCTGGCACCGTACGATCACTTCGCGGCGGAAGGTGAGGGCTCAGGCGTGGGCGTCGCAGTCTGCGCGCGCACCAAATTCAAACGTTCGACCGCGCCGTCGACGATACGCGGGATCAAGACGTCGTAAGGAATCCCGGCTGCCGCGGCCGCGGTTGCGAACTCGCTCGTCTGCTCCAGATAGCAACTCGCATTGACTTCGATGACGAACGGATTGCCGTCGGCGTCGACGCGCATGTCGACGCGGCCGTAGTCGCGCACGTGCAGCGCTCGGTACGCGGCCAACGCTACCGATTGCAATTTCGTGCGCAATTCATCTGGAATTTGAGCCAAAATTGCGCGCGTGCCTTTGAAGCGCATGCTGTCTTCAGCCCACTTCGCTTGGCTGTCGAGGATGCGCGCGGCGCGCTCAGGGAGCCCCGAAAAATCGATCTCCATCGGCGGCAGCGCGATCGGATGCTGATTGCCGAGGATCGCGATGTTGAACTCGCGGCCGTCGATGAACTCTTCGACGAGCGCGTTGTCCTTGACCCGCTCGTGCACGGCGGCGACCCGCTTCATCAGGTCTTTTTCGTTCGTCACGATGGAGCTCGGAGAGATGCCGATCGAGCTGTCCATCGAGAGCGGCTTGACGATGAGCGGCATCTTCAAGCCAACGGCGCGCTCCAACCCCGAGTCGGGAGTGAATACGGCGAACGGTGGGAACGGAACGCCCTCGAAGGCGAGCAGCTTCTTCGTGATGCCCTTGTCCTGCTGCAGGAAGAATTCGCCTGGCCCGCCGCCGACGTACGGCACTTCGAGCAAGTCGAGCAGCCCGACGACGCACACGGCGCCGAGTCGCACCTTGCCGAAGTTCTCGAACAAGTTGAAGACGAGGTCCGGCTTCGGGTTCGTCAGCCCGTCGATCAACGCGTGCAGATCGCGGTGCACGCCGAGGATGGTGGCTTCGTGCCCGCCGGAAACGAGCGCAGCGACGACCTGATCGACGACCTTGTCGTACGACCGAGGGTCCTTCTTCTTGTCGAGGTCAGTGAGAACAGTGATCCGCATGCGGGATGGGTTCTCTACTTGTATCGTCCGTCGAGCGTTCCGGCTCGTGTTGGATCGGAAGAAGTTGAAAGAGCGGGTTCCGATCGTGCGACTTGGTCGAGTCGCTGCACGACTCTGTTCGGGTCCAACGAGGGTCATTCCACCTGGACTCAGACCCTCGAGCGATCATGTGAGACATCGGCATGCGGTACTTGGAGCAGGCGAGCTGCGTCGCCCCGAAGACGATCGCGAAAGTGCGCACTTGCGTGCCAGGCCGTCGAATTCGTCGGTGCGGGAAGCTCCCTCGCTTCGTCCTGCAGATCGATCAGGTCGGATCACGAGGCGAAAGGCGACGCAGTGGCAGAGAAACGCCACCACCTGGGGATGGCAGGCTCCGCGAAGCCGATCGACTTACCGCGCCGCATTCGTATTCATCAGCGCATTGCGCGAGTGATCGGTGTAGTTCGCGGGATTCGACATCCCCGTCGTGTGACACCAACCGGTCATGTGGCCCATCGAATTCGCGCCGGGCAACTGGCCGCGGAACTGTTCGGTCGTGCCGTCCTCGGGATCGGTGAGCAGGAGGCCCGTGAAGAAGTTGCACGCCGAGCCGCTGTTTGACGTCGTCCAATAGTGAACCCGCGCTCGCGCCCAGCTCGGAATACCTGCGAGCCACACCGGAGCACCACTCATCGTCATGTCGTTGTTCGTGCCGCACGCGAATGATCCGAGCGACGCGAGCGGCGTGCCTTGGTACGGCGACGCGACGCTCTGGATCAGGCGCGGTCCGACTGCAGTGTCGAGTCCGCTGACGTAATACGTGTACAAGTGCAACGCCGCCGGCCCGCCTTGGCTGTGGCCGACGACGCCGAACGAACCGCGCGCGTTCACAGCAGTGCGCAACAACTGCGCGAACTGATCGTGCGAGCGATTTCGGTTCGGGTCGAGGAACTCTTGCTTCGGCGCTGTGAAGTCAGCAGCCGGCCAGATCGATCCGCTCGAGCAGTAACCGTGCACGAGCAGCAGTCTCCGGCCGAACGGTTTGGGAGCGAGTTGGTACGTGTCTGGGGATAGCAGTGCCGACGACGCCGGAATCGGTGCCGACAACATCGAGCGTGTCACGGTGCTCGTTCCGAGTCCGACGATCGGCGGCAGCGTGAGAATGTCGAGCGGCATCCAATCGGCCGCGTCGTACACCGCGTGCGTGTCGGGATCTTGCACGCGCACCTTGCGCAAGACGAACGGCGCATGCGTCTTCGTCACGTCGATCCAGCGACCATCGAGAAGCATGGGCAAGCGCCATTCGCCGCCGACGATCTCGGGGACGAGCATGCGCGAGAGCCAACATACCGGCGCGAATTCGCCGCGCTCGTCGATCCCCCATACTTCGGCGGACACGTGCAGTTGTGCGGGTTCGGTGAGCGCGAGTGCGCCGAGTTCGATCTTCAGACGCAGCGCGTCCTCGACGCTCGTTTCAACGAGGCCGGTGAGGAGCGTCCGTCGCTCGACGATCGGAACGAAGAGTTGAACCGCGCGTTCGAAGCGCACTCCATCCGCGGAGCCGACGATTTCGACGCGTGCTGTGACGTCACCGCTCGTCCAACGCGGCACAAAGGCGCCGAAAACTCCGTCGAAGGCCAATCCATCGCCGTGTCGGCCGTCGTCGAACAGCGGGAGTCGGCTGGCGCCGTTCGCCGAGGCGATGTCGACGAAACAGGTGTCGATGAGGTTGAGCAACGGACTCGTGCGACGTGTGATCCGCGGCTCGTGGAAGTCGTTTACAGCGAGGTCCGGGGCCGCGCCCGAGCTCGGATCGCGAGTGTCGCTTTCGTTTGTACCGCGATCACCGCGAGCTCCGCCCTCTTGCGGATCGCGCAGACCGAGGAGCGTCGTGTCGAACACGTGCGCGACGATGCCGATTTCGCGATCGCTCGTCGTCGCGAGCGTCGTCACGTGAGCCGACACTGCCCACTTCGAAGCGTCGCGCACGACGAGACGACTGTCGCGCGTGAAATCGACGCTCGACCGCAGGCGCAATACGCGCTCGCCCGCAGTGACGTTCGCGACGTCGTATCGATCCACCCGCCAACCCGGCCGTTCGCTCGCCGGCGATTGAGAGCGCACTTCGACGCTCCGCCAGCCGAAAGCGTGCTCTACCGAAGTGAACGGACCGCCGGCTGTGCTGACTTCGACTGCGAACTGCGCTGTTTCGGGCGTGAGTAACGCGAACGCGAGTGCACCGTCCGCACCGATGTGAAGCGTTCGTTCGAAAGTCCACGTCCCGTCGCTCGCGCGCCCGAACTCGATCGGCACGAACAACGCCTGCGACGTCGTCGCGAGGTCCGCCGGATCCGGCAGTCGCACGCGCCCCGACACGATGTCGGTCGCCGGTGCCGAGACTTGCTTGAAAACGAGTTCGTCAGCCGAGCCTTGGCCCCGGACGACTGCCGCCAGACACACGATTGCAATCCAAACGCGCATGATGCCTCCCACTCTACGACCAACGGCGCGCGGCGGAGTTGCAGTTCATGTTCACTTTTTTGCGCGCGCCACCGGTTCGGCACGCACCTGATCGGTTGTAGCGCCGCGCTACGGATACGAGCGACGGCAACGCCTGCATTTCCTCTCGGTTAGAGCCGTTCGCGAAGGGCTTGTGGACGCGGCATGGGCTCGTATGGAGGGTGCGGACTCGACGCCCAGATCGGACTCGAGTTCGACCCCGATCCAGACGTTGCTCGCAAGGTCACGCAAGCAACGGCGTGAGTTCATCCGACAGCAGAGTCGGCGAGCGGCAGCGGATTACGCGAAGGCCTCAGGTGTCGCCGAGTGGCTTGCGTACGACGGACCGCCTGAGGCTGACCCAGGATGACGGTCGTGAGACGGATTCGATCTGCGCGCGGAACTCCAAGCGTGGCGACATCTGGTTCGTCATCGTGCGGGATGCGCTCGTGGGCGTGGTTCTCATTCAAGATGCTCGAGGACGAACTCACCTCGACCCAGTCCGATCGGTGGGCGTGCGTGGATAATGGCCTGCTCCGGCTCACGCGCGCACCCTCGCGATCCGATTGCGCGAGCTTGTCGAATCACGTGCTCGGCGAGCGGAGACGCGCCTGAAGTCGAGGGACAGTTCGTAGAGTCAGGACGGTCACATCGATGACTCTCCCTCCGCACGAACATCCGCAGCGACTGTCGCCGGCCGAGGCGTGGGCCCAGCGCATCGTGATCGACCACGTGCGCTCGATGGATCCGATCGATCGCATCGCGCGGATCGACGACATGTACTGAGCCGCTGAGGAAATGGCGCGGATCCAGCTCGCGGATCGGTATCCGAGCGCAGACGAGAACGAGATCAAGTACCGACTCGCGGCCCTACGCTACGGACGCGCGTTCACGATGCGCTGGTTCAATTGGGATCCCGAGGTCGAGGGGTGGTGATTCCGCCGGCCCTGACGGATGCGGCTGTGATCGCATCGGAGCTTTTCGAGAGTCTCTCGATCCCGCACGTCATCGGCGGCTCCGTTGCCAGCTCCTACTACTCGGAGTGGCGCCTCACGAACGACGTCGACATCGCGGTCGACCTGAGCCCGAGTCGAATCGATGCGTTCGTGCAACGGGCTTCGACGAGCTTCTTGGTCGAGCCGTCGTTCGTGCTCGAAGCTGTCCAGCACAAACGCATGTTCACGAGGGTCCATCGGTCGACGTTCGTGAAGATGGATGTCTACGTTCGAGCGCGCGCTGGCTTCTTCGACAGCCAGCTGAAACGTGCTCGGCTGGCCGCCATTTGGGCCAATCCTCGCAGTGAGGTTCGGATCCGATCACACGAAGACTTCGTGTTGCAGAAACTGCTCTGCTACGAGCAGGGCGGCCGCGCATCCGAGCGACACTGGCGTGATGTGATCAATGTGCTGAGCGTGTGGCAGGACCGCCTCGACGAAGGGTACCTGAGCCAATGGGCCGAGCAGCTCGAGCTCGTCGAGTTGCTCGGTGCGGCGAAACGTGAAGCGAGTGGGTTGAGCCACAAATTCGCGTCAGAAGGCGGGCTGATTGCGTCTTCCTCGCAAGGTGCAGTGACGACGCGGGTTCGCCGCAACCCTCGGAGGAACTGCAACGCAGTCCAGGGAGGTGCAAGCAGCCCGAGTTCTGCCGCGAATTTGTGGCTCAGCCCACGAGCGGCGAACTCGGATAGTCGGGAGCCAATGCGACCGACTTGATTCGGCGGACATGGTTGCGGGCGGATGATGCCCGCCCCCGGCGCGCTTCAAGTTGTAGAAATTGCATGCGCTGGCAACGCTCTCTCAGGGTTACCGGTCGTCCGCACAGTCAGTAGTCGTCGGCATACGCGTTGCTTCGTCGCATCTTGCGCAGCCGCTCTCCGGCGCGCGAGGCCGCGTCGCGATCGACGCAACGATCCATCCCAAACGGTACCGACATGAACTCCACCAAACTGGTTCTTCCCCTCATCGCCGCGCTGTGCGCGTGCCATTCCGATCGTCACGATCGGAACGACTCGAACGCACGTGGCACGAATGCGACCCATGCTTCGATGTCGAGCAGCGACAAGACGGCCGCAATGCCGGATTCCAAGCTGTCGGCGGACGACAAGAAGTTCATCGAGAAGGCCACGATCGGTGGCATGTTCGAAGTGCAGTCGTCGCGGATCGCGCAGATGAAGCAGGTCTCGCGTGGCACCTTGGACTTCGCGCAGATGATGGTCGACGGCCACGGCAAGGCGAACCGCGAGCTCGACCGAATCGCGACGGAGAAGGGCTTCACGCCCCCGACGCGCGTCGACGCCGCGCACGAGAAAAAGCTGGTTGAGCTGCAGAAGCTCGACGGCGAACAGTTCGAGCGCGACTACCGGTCGGCTCAGGCCACTGCACACGACGACGCGATCGAGCTTTTCGAACGCTATTCCACGAAGGCCGATGACACGGACCTGCGCGCCTTCATCACCCGCACCCTGCCCACGCTGCGTGAGCACAAACAACATTTGATGGACACACCTGGTCCGAAGTAGTGCCGCGAAGTGCATCGGGCCGCGTCCTCGAGAAGGGGTTGCGGCCCGAGCTGTTTATGGGTCGCCGAGAAGCTCAGCGACCCACTTGATTCGGCGGACATTGGCCCGAGCCGAGCCGTTGGAGTCGTGTCTCAGATCCGATGCATGAACCTGAACACGCGCTCGTGCATCACCCGGACGACGTAATCATCGGGCCCACCCAGGCACTCCATGCACTGCTTCATCTGCGCGAAACTGGCGCCACCGGTCAGCTCCACCGTCAGCACCATGTGGAAGTAGCCCTCGATCATGCGTTGGCTGATGTCGTGCACACTCGCCTGACTCTGCGCGAGCGCGGTCGTGATCTCCGACAGCACACCAGGGCGATTCTTGCCGACCGCGGTGATCACGACGCTCGTCGTCGGATCGTCGTCGATCGGCTCAGGCATGTGCGGCAGCGTGCGTTGAGCGCGCTCGGCGTCGGGACCGCGATCGGGCGTCGGTTCGACATAGCCGGCGCCGCTCGCGCTGCGCAGCGCGAGACCTTGCTCGGCGGCGAACGCTTCCGCATGCGGCGTCAGAAGCGTGTCCGCGTCGAGCACGATCTCAGAGCCTGCCGCTTGCAAGCGACGCAGATCTTCGACCGTCAAGAAGCGACGCGGCATGCGAGCATCCTCGTCAGAGGTGGCGAATCAGTTCGGGATGCGGACGCGGGATCACGACTTCGCGCGTCAAAAGGCCGCGCTCTTGCGCCATCCGCGCGCCAGCGGCGACGGAACTGCGCACGTCGCTGACTTCGCCAGTCAGCGTGAAAAAGCTCTTTCCACCGAGTCCGTTCGCGATGCGGATGTCGACCAAGTCGACGGTCGCCGTCTTGAGCGCGATGTCCGCGGCACTCACCGTCGACGCCACCGTGTTCGTTTCGATCACGCCGATCGCATCGAGGCTGCCGTTGATCTTGCCGCCCTTGCGGCGGAGCATCGGCACGATCTGATCGTGAATTTGCGGGATCACGAGTTGATCGACCAGGTCCCCCGCCGCCAGCTGCGCGCCTTTGGTCGCCGACGCACGCACGTCAGCCACCGCTCCCGTGAAGAGCATCACGTACTTGCCCGGCTGCACCGGCGTCGCGAACAGCATCTCCACGTGTGCTTCCTTCAGCACCGCGTCGGCGACTTCGACTCCGCGCGCGATGGAGCACAGTTCGAGCACACCGATCGCGATGTCGAGCTCGACGTCGTCGCGCATTTCCGGATTCTGATCATTGCGATTCATGGGACTCACCTCTTCACCGATTGGTCGTGATCTTTCGTCGAGCCGATGACGCGTCCATCGGCCAATTCCATCTTGTCGATGATCGCGGACACCGCCGTTTGGAAGCCGATGTCGTGACTGCGGCCGATGCAGTGACGCGCAGCGCGACCGAACACGACGAGCACGCGCTCGCCAATGCCGGCGCCGAGCGTGTCAACGGCTACCAACGTCTCGGCCGATTCCCTGCCATCGCTCGTGAACGGGCGGATGACGAGGAAGCGCAGTCCGATCAGCGTCGGATCTTTCTTGGTGGCCCACAGGTTGCCGACGACGGTGCCGATCAACATCAGACGGGCTCCTTGCGCCAGCTCGCCGGCGCGCTCGGCACGTCGAAATCGTCGACGATGCCGACGACAGCAGCTTCGAATGCGAAATCGCCGTCAGCGCCGAGCGCCGCGACGCGCGCGGCCTTGCCGAACGCGACGACGACGTGTTGTCCGAGCGCAGCACCCAGCGTGTCCGCACAGACCACGGGCGTGACTTTGGGCGCACCAGGTTCGCGATGTTCGTCGAGCGACTCGACGACGAGCAAGCGCATGGAGCGCAAATCGTCGACCTTCTTCGTCGCCCACACTTCGCCGATGACGCGACCCAGGAACATCAGTCGATCCCCGCATTCGCACGGCCGCGCAGACCTGAGAGAGCGCGCTGAACCGCTTTCACCGCTTCTTCGATCTCGGCGTCCGTGCCGGCGAGACGCAAGCGACCGACGGCACCCTCCGCGCCGAGTCCGACGAGCCGAATCGGCGACGCCTTCTCGGCTTCGTTCGCAGCCAGCGTCACGTACACGGCCGGATTCACTTCGAGCGTGTACAGCGTGTCGTCGCCGAGCACGAGCATCCCCGATCGCGTGCGATTGATCATCATCGCCTGGTGGTCGCTGATCTTGCGGATGATCTCGCTCGTCAGCAGGTTCGGTTGCAGTGCATCGGCCATCGTGCAACCGGCCGCCTTCAAGATCAGCTCGCCTGCTTGACGCACTTGACCTTGATCGGGCCCGTGCACTTCGAGCGTGCCGTAGCTGCGCTCCGTGACGAGCGCGCCCGGCTTCACGTCGCAACTCTTCAACGCAACGTCCATCAAACGATTGATGACGATGCCCGGCTGCACTTCGAGCCAAAACGCAGCTTCGCCCGTCACGGGAAAAAACCCGTTCGAGTTGGTGGCTACGGTCGCTGCGAATTGCGGCTGCATCTGATCGATGAAGACCGCGCCGCGCAGCTCGATGGCTCGAATGGTGGACATGACACGAGAGAGCGCGCTCTACCGCCGCGCCAACGGGCTCACTTCGAATCCGTCGGAATCGGCGGCAAGAACAGATCGAGATCGCCCGCCGGACGCGGAATCACGTGCTGTCCGACGAGTTCGCCAACGCGCTTCGCAGCTGCGGCACCGGCTTCGACGGCGGCTTTCACCGCGCCGACTTCGCCGCGCACCATCACGGTCATGAGTGCTCCGCCGGAGCGTTCTTTCCCGATCAACGTCACCTTCGCGGCTTTGCACATGGCGTCCGCGGCTTCGATGGCGCCGATCAGACCTTTCGTCTCGATCAGGCCCAGGGCGATCATGCTGTCCATCGTTCAGTTCTTTCTTGTGGTTGGTTGGAACGTCCGCGTTTCACGCGCGGCACGATCCGGTGGTGACTTCGTGATGCGGACAACCCTTGCACGGGCCGAGCGGGCATCCGCTTCCGGCGTGTGACATCAGGGTCTGAATTTCGATCGAGCTCAGTGCGCCGCCGGCGTAGGGCGACGTCGTTTTCGGCGCGGTCGGTGCGAGCGGTTTCGGTGCCGGTTGAATCGTCGACGGCGACATGAAGGTCGGCAAAGTCGACGTCACGCCGGATCCGGCGGCGAAACCGCTCACGGGCGGAGTGCTCTTTTGTGCGGGAGCGACTTTCGATTTCCACGGCGTCGCCGTCTCGCTCGTCGTCGGGGTCGCACGCTCGCTGCTCGCTGGGTTTCCGCGCCAATTGCTGCCGGCATCCGGCGTGAGCGCGCTCGAACTCGCGAGGGGAACACTGGAGCTCAGCGCCGGATCTCCACGCAATCCCGAGCCGCGCGGCATCCCGTCTTTCGTCAGCGCCGCGACGCGCTCGTGATCGCGCTGCTCGATCTGCGCCCAGTCGCGGCGCACGAACGCCGCGCGCTTGATGTTGATCAAGTGCTTCGCGGTGATGTTGTCGCTCGTGATGTTGCCCGCTTGCGGACCGCAACCGAGCGACATCGACGGCACGAGGTTCGTCGAATATCCGACTGCACCTTGCGAGCACGGACCGTTGACGATGATGCGATTGGCTGGCTTCTCGAGGAAGAACGCTTCGAGCACGCGCTCGTCCTTCGCGTGGATGCCCAGCGTGTGACCGAGGCCGTCGAACGCGAGCATGTCCATGCACGCCTGACAGCCTTCCTTCCAACCATCGACTTTGTGCAGCGACAACACGGGGCACAAAATCTCGATCGAGAGCGGCCAGTCTTTGCCGATGCCGCCTTGCCACGCGAGCAGGATCGTCGTCGTCTTCGGGACAGCGAAGCCCGACAGCTCGGCGACGCGCCACGGATCGATGCCCACGACGTCGGGGTTCATGTGGCCGCGCACGTTGCAGAACTTGGCCAGTTTCTTGGTCTCGTCCTCGTTGCACAGGTAGGCGCCGCGCTTCACGAGCTCCGCGATCAGTTGATTCGCGATGGGTGCATCGAGGATCAGACCTTGTTCCGAGCAGCACAACGTCGCGTTGTCGAAGCTCTGACTCGCGGTGATCGCTTGCGCAGCCCACGCGATGTCGGCCGAGCGATCGATGTAGCAAGGCACGTTCCCGGGACCGACACCGTAGGCCGGTTTTCCCGAGGAATACGCCGCTTGCACGAGAGCCGTGCCGCCGGTCGCGAGGATCAACGCGACGTCCTTGTGCTTCATCAACGCACCCGTCGACTCGATCGTCGGATTCGGGAGCGAGAGGACGAGATCGGGCGGTCCGCCGGCGCGTTCGATCGCGCGACGCAGGACTTCGGCGCTCTCGGCGATGCAGCGACGCGCGCGTGGATGCGGGCTGATGACGATCGCGTTCTTGCCCTTGACGCTGATGATCGACTTGAACAACGCCGTCGAAGTCGGATTCGTCGTCGGCACGATACCCGCGATCACACCGGACGCGGTCGCGACCTCGACGACGCCGGTGCGCTCGTCGCGCGAGATGACGCCGACCGTCTTCTCGTTTTGGATCGAAGCCCACGCGCCTTCCGATCCGACCAAGTTCTTGAGCACTTTGTAGTGCACGCGACCGATGCCGGTCTCTTCGACGGCGAGCCGCGCCAAGTCGTACGCCGCCGCGGCTCCCGCTTTCGCCATCGCCGCGCACAACGCGTCCGCTTGTCGCTGGTCGTAGTGATGGATCGCCTCGCAGGCTCGCTTGGCGCGAGCCACCATGTCGCGCACGTCTTGCAGCGCGCGCAGATCGGGGTCGATTCCTGAGGACATGGTGCTCTCGTCCGCGCGTCGTCGCGCGAACGCAGTTCACTCAATCCGGATTCTTGCCCGCGGGCTTCGCAGCTTTGCCCGGCAGAGGCTGCATCTTCGGGAGGATGCGCCACAGTTGATCGTGCGGACGCGGGATCACGTGCACGCTGACCAACTCGCCGACGCGACGCGCTGCGGCGGCACCGGCGTCGGTCGCGGCTTTCACTGCACCGACCTCGCCGACGACGAACATCGTCCAGTAGCCGGCGGTGATGTTCTCGCGGCCGAACAGTTCGACCATGGCGGCTTTCACCATGGCGTCCGCGGCTTCGATGTGACCCACGAGACCTTTGGTCTCGACCATTCCCAGTGCTGTCGGCTTCATGGAGAGGAACTTCAGTGTGCCGGCGCGCTCGGGAGATCGAGCGCAGTCGCGGCGAGCTGGGAGTGTATCGCCGCGAAGTCGCGAGACAATCGTCCGCCAGCCAGCGAACGCCGACGAGATGAATTTGGTAGCTATTCGAGGGCACGATGCCGCAACGATCGGCGCCGCAGTGTGCGCGATTCTCTTCGCCTCGATCGGGGCGTAAGCTCCCCCCTCCCGTGACGAGCCCCACTTTCACGCGCCTGCTGCGCCTGCGTCTGTGGGTGTTCGAACGCTTCCGGCCGAGCGAGGCGTACGTGACGCTTTTCTGGGCCGGACTGATCGGCGCCGTCGGCGGCCTGTCGATGCCGGCGTTCACCGCCGTGACGCGGTTCGTGCAGTGGTGCTTGACTCAATCGTGGGCTCCGCTCGTCGACACCGCGCGCGCGTTGCCGACGTGGCAACGCATCGCGGTCCCCGCGGTCGGCGGCCTACTCGCCGGGCTCGTGCTCTTCTTCGGCTCGCGACTGACGCGCGGCCGCAAGTCGGTCGACTACATGGAGGCGGTGACGCTGGGCGACGGCGTCATCAAGAGCCGGCCGTCTCTCGTGCGCATCGTGTCGTCGATGTTCTCCATCGGATCGGGCGGTTCGATCGGACGCGAAGGTCCGATGGTGCAACTCGCGGCACTGATGGCTTCGTCGATCGGACGCTTCGCCAATTTCTCGCGACCGAGACTGCGTTTGATGGTCGCGTGTGGCGCTGCGGCCGGCATCGCTTCGGCGTACAACGCGCCCGTCGGTGGAGCGATGTTCGTCGCCGAGATCGTACTCGGCACGATCGCGATGGAGAGCTTCGGGCCGCTCGTCTTCTCCTCGGTGATGGCCACGATCGTGGCGCGCATGTTCATGGGCGGCGATCCCTTGTTCAGCGTTCCGAGGTTCTCGCTCGTCACCTACTTCGAAATCCTTCCCTACATCCTGCTCGGTCTCGTGTGCGGCGTGGTGTCGCCCTACTTCCGTGCGATGCTCACGGAAAGTGCTCGTTTCATGGGCAAATTGCCCGTGCCGATCTTCATACGCATGCTGATCGGCGGACTCGTCGTCGGCCTCTTGTCGGTGGCCGTGCCCGACGTGTGGGGCAACGGGTACAACGCGCTCGGATCGATCCTGACGTCCGATGTCGTGTGGCGCGGACTCCTCGTCTTGTTCCTCTTCAAGCTCGTCGCAACGGCGGCGACGGTCGGGTCGGGAGCGGTCGGCGGCGTCTTCACGCCCACGCTACTCGTCGGAGCGATCGTCGGCGCGCTCATCGGCGAAGGCGTTCACGAGATCTGGCCCAACTCGACGGCGCCGCCGCAAGCGTACGCACTCGTCGGCATGGGCGCGTTCCTCGCCGCGACGACGCACGCGCCGTTGATGGCGATCTTGATCCTGTTCGAGATGACGCTCGACTACGACATCGTCCTGCCGTTGATGCTCGCGTGCGTGACTGCGTACACGGCGTCGAAGGCGATCTCGCCGGACTCGTTGTACTCGTCGTTCGTGAAGTCGCGCGGCGGAGCAGATGCAGCGGCGTTGGACACGTTGTGCGTTGCGGATCTGATGAAGCTCGATCCCGTGTGCATCCAGGAGAACGCGCGCTTCTCAGAGATCGTCAGCAGGTTCGTCGGCAATCGACATCACAACTTGTACGTCGTGACGGCCGACCATCAATTCAAAGGCGTCATTCCGCTGCACGAAATCAAGGCGTATTTGAATGATCCGTCCCTCGCGCAGGTAGCGATTGCACACGATCTCCTGCGCGAGGAATTCCCCGTCGTCACGCCCGACACTTCGCTGCGAGAGACGTTGGAACGCTTCTCCACGCATCCGTTCGAGCGCATTCCCGTCGTCGATTCGACGACGACGCGCAAGCTGATCGCGAGCATTTCGAAGACGGACCTGCTGCTGGCGCTCGGAGGCGGAGCGCGGACTGCCTCGATCAGCGCGTGAGACCCGCGCGCGTCATGAAGACGGACGCGGGAAATTTCGTGGCCTTCGTCGGGTGCTTCACCGTGCGCTTCAACACGAGATCGAACGCCAGCGGATTGACGTCGTAGAGCTCGTTCAGATGCGTGCGCTCGACAGCGGTGATGTAGCCACGCCGCTCGAGCTGCCGCGTCGAAAACAGCGCGTTGATCGCGGGCAGAGGGTAGTCCGTTCCGTTGACGAGTCGCTCGTGCAGGTCCGTGCGTTCGAGCATCGTCGCGAGCGGACGCCCCGCACGGTTCGTCTGCGTGATCGCCGAGATCTCGCCGAACACTTTGCCGACGTAGCGCGGATCGTCCATGAGCCGCAGGAACAGATCGAAATTCTCCACGCGGCGTCCGTCCTCTGCATCGAGATCGTCGCCTTCGCCGAGCGAAGCGCAGTGAGCGACGATCACCTTCACGCCGCGGTCCAGCGCACGCCGCAGACGCAGCGGGTTGCCGAATTCCTGCGCGTCGTCAGCGTCGACGGCGTGCTCCTCGCCTGCGTGACTCAAGAGCACCATGCCGCGTCGCGCCATCGCGTCGTAGAACGGATCGCAACGGTCACTCGCGGGATCGATGCCCATCGCGTTCGGCAGCCACTTCACGATGCGACAACCCATGTCGGCGGCGCGCGCGAGTTCTTGAACCGCGTCCCGACGGTACGGATGAACGGATGCGATGGGCGTGAAAAGATCCGGGAATTCCAGTGCGATCTTCACCGGCCAATCATTGGGCGTGAACATCTCCGTCTCGTCTTCGACGAGAGTGCCGTCTTTCGAGTAGTGCGCGTCGAAGGCCAGCAAGCCGAGCTTGCCGTGCTTCGAGATCGCGTGAGCGAGATCCACCAAACGCTCGACGTACTGCCTGTCCGCGTGCTCCAAATCACGGATGCGCGCCGCGTCCGCGTAGATGAGAAATTGCACGCGTGCTCTGGGATGCGCCCACGACTGCATCTTCGCGTTCAAGCGGCAACCCGAAGCGTCCGTGCCGAGCCCGGGCAGATGCACGTGACCGTCGAAGACGAGTTCGGCGTCGAGATCGCTGTACGCCGCCTCCAACATCGAGACAGCAGCGGGCGAAAGGCGCTTCAGGTAGTCCCGGGGATCGAACATGCTCGCGCCGCCGATCTCGTGGATCAGCGCTCGATGCACGAGCACCAAGATCACGATCAGCACTCCGACGGCAACAGCAGCGATCTTGAGCAATCGTCGTAGCTTCATCGCGGAGTCTCGCTATCCAGTTGCGCTTCACGGTACGACGCCAGGCGTTTGGCGATGCGGAGTGCGAGAGCCGTCTCGTTGGCGTCGCGTGCCCGTTGCTCGGCGAATTCGGCCGTGGTCACGGCAGATTCGAAGCTACCGTTCGCCGCGAATGCGGCGGCGAGCACGTCGAGGTACAGCGCGCGCTCGTTGTTGCCCGCGTTCACGGCGGAATGAGCGAGCGTCAGAGCCTCGGCCGGCCGTCGCAACGCCGGATCGCGCGCGGTTGCGAGCAGCCAAGCGAGATCCGCTCCGGCGAGAGGCCAGTTCGGGCGTGCCGCGAGTGCCACACGTAGGTCCGCGATCGCGCCGCTCGAATCGCCGTCTCCCGCTCTCAATTTCGCGCGCAACTGCGACGCTTGCGCGCTCGCCGCGTCGAACTTCAAGGCGTGGTCCAAGTGGGCGCGCGCCTCGTCGCGTCGACCCTGCGCCATGCACGCCGCGGCCAGATCGACGCGCGCTCGCGGATCGTCCGGAGCGAGGTCGACGGCGCGGCGAAATTCCGCCTCGGATCCGACGATGTCGCCGTGACGATCGAGATGTTCGCCGAGAGCCAGTCGCGTGCGTGCGTCGTCCGGCGCGAGTTCGACGGCGCGAGCGAGCACGGTTCCGGCCGCGTCGAAGGCGCCGCGCTTGGACATGAGAGTCCCGAGATCGGCGAGGACGCCCGCGTCGTTCGGGCGCAACTGCGCGGCGCGTTTCAACTCGCGCTCCGCGTCGGCGCTGCGTCCGATGCGCATCAACGCGCGTCCGTAGTTGCGCCGCGCATCAGGATCGTGTGGCTCGATCGCGACGGCCCGCTCGAGTTCCACGAGGCCTTCCTCGGTGCGCCCCTTTTCGAACAGGCTCCACCCGAGCAAATTGCGCGCGACGTAGTTTTCGGAATCGACGGCCAGCGCGCGTCGCGCGAGCGTCTCCGAATCTTTCCACGCCTCGACTCGTTCGCGCGCCATCGCCGCGAGCGCGAGCACCGTGATGACTGCCGCGAGTTGTTTCACGCGCCGTTCACGCACGATCTCGTCGAGCACGAAGACGATCGCGAGGGACAACCCGATCAGCGGGAAATACGCGTAGCGATCCGCGTGAGCCTGTCCGCCGACTTGCACCAACCCGAGCACGGGGACCAATGTGCCGGCGAACGAACACCAACCGAAAGCAATTTGCGGCCGCTGCGCGCGCGTCGCGAAGGCCACCAGGCTCGCGATGAGCACGAGCGCCGCTCCGAAGACGACGTCGATCGAGCGGGTCGACGCGAGCGGGTAGAAGAACGACAAGTCGCTCGGCCAGACGATCTTCGTCGCGTACCAACCGATGCCGGCGACAGCGTTCTCAACGCGCGCGGCGAGCGTCATGTCGGCGAGCCCCTGCACGGCTCCGCCGGCACTCTGCGCCTTCAACGTGATCCAACACGAAAGGGCTGCGAGTGCGAACAACGGCGTTTTTTCCAGCACCAACGAGCCCCAACCGCGCTTCGTGCGAGCGAGCGGCCAGGCGTCCATCAAGAGCAACACGAACGGCAAGGTCACGAGCATCGGCTTCGACATCAGCGAACACGCGAACAGCACCGACGCTGCGACGTAGGCGAACTTCGAACCGCAACAGGCATGACGCATCCACGCGGCGATCGAGAGGAACCCGAACAAGGTCGCGAGCAAGTCCTTGCGCTCGACGATCCACGCGACGGATTCGACGTGCAATGGATGCACGGCGAAGACGGCGGCGACGACGCAGGAGGCACCGCTGCGGCCTGTCGCGCGCGCGAGGATCCAGACGAGCAACACGCTGTTCGTCGCGTGGAGCAGCACGTTCAGCGCGTGATGTCCCGCGGGCTTCGAGCCGAACAACTCGACGTCGATCATGTGCGAGATCCACGTCAGGGGATGCCAATTCGCCGCATGAAACGTCGTGAACGCCCAGCGCACGTTGGCGAGTGACCAACCCGTGTTCACGTGCTCGTTGTCGGCCAGGTAGACCGCCGTGTCGATCGCGACGAACTCGTGCGCGAGGACACCCCAGTACGTCCAGGCGACGAGGATCGCGAGGACGAGCGCAGCCACGGCGAGCGGGCGGTTTCCGATGCTCTTCTCGGTCATGCGGCACAGATCCTATGGCTTCGAGGTGCCGACGACACGGAGCTCGATCGCGGTGAATGCGGAGAAGTTGTCCGCCCTCGTCCCGGTTCTCCTCGTGACGGGCGGAATCGCCGGCGTCGGCATCTTTTTCAATCCGCGAGCCAGCGCCGCGATCGTGATCGGCGCGTGAGAACGAGCCTGTTTTCGTGCACGAAGACTGCACGGAAGGGCAGCGACGAACTCAATCAGAACCTTCGGTTCGGATGTACGGCGCGTGCGCTTTCGTGGCGCCGGAGTATCCTCCGCGCTGCGCCCGTCTCGATCCGAGCCCACTCGCTTCAGGTCCTGGCCCGCACCTATGTCGACTCATGACGAATTGCAGAGCTTTTTGGCGCAACTGAGCGCGCACTCCTATCGACTTCGCTTTCGACGCGCCGAGTGGGTCGAAGTGTTCGTCGCCAACGCCTCCGACAACTGGATCGGTCGCGGCATCGATCGGCGCAGTGCGCTGCGCGACGCGTGCCGGCAGATGTTTCCCTCCGAAGCGGCGCGCAAGCTGCTCTCTGTGCCGAGGACGAGCACGGCCACGCCGGTCGCGATTCCGATCGCCGCACCCAGCTCGGCCGTCGCGGCGCCGACGGTTGTGCACGCGACACCGCAGTTCGCTTTTCCGCCGCGCGTCGAACACCCGCCGGCGCGCATCGTCGATCCTGCTGATCTCGCGCTCGTGCTCGAAGAGCTCTCGCAGATCGACGCCGACATCGTGTTCAACCTGTCGTCGATCTCGCGCTGGTCGCCGCTTCGTCAGCGACTGAAGGTCACGGCTTGGATCAGTCGTGCACGCGGCTTGGAGGAGCGCGTTTTCGGCAACTACGAGGCGCACGCGCGCGTCTCCACGATCGCGAAGAACCTCGCGCAGTTGATGAAAATCGCATGGCCGGGCCAGGTTGCGGCGCTGCAACTGGACTCGCTGCCGGAGAGCTGCAACTTGAGGGTCGAAGGTCGGCCGTGGCGGCCGTCGTACACGTGGATGGATCTCGCCGACGATTGCGAAGCCTCGATCTCGTTCTTGAACGATTCCGCCGAGTTGCGGCGCGAGGACGAAGAGGGTTGGTACGACGCCGCGCAACTCGATCCGGTGGCGAGCGATGCTGATCAGCGTCTCGCGATCATTCGCAAGAAGCTCGAGGAGTGGACCGGGCCGATTCCGTTCCTCGAAGTCGTCGGCGATCTACGCGCGATCGACGGAGAAGCTTCCAAGATGGAGCGCGCCGCCCTCGAGCTCGCCGCGCCGAAGCTCGTCGTCCTGGCGAAAGAGTTGCGCTGGTTGCGCGGCTCGGACTTGCTCGGTTGGGGCGAGTGCATGGGTCGCCTGCGCTGGATCGCGCATCGCCATCGCAATGAACACGACAGCGTCGGCACGCTCGCGACGGTGCTCGATCCCGAGCACGCGCCGCGCGGATCGTGGGCGCGCGAGAACAACGTCGACGCGCAGAAAACGCAGCAAAAGAAGGAGAAAAACCGGCTCCTGAAGGTGCTCGACGACACCAAGAAAGGTGTCGAACTCGAGGGTTGGTTGGCACAGGCGCTGAGCCTCGGCGACGTGTTGCCGAATCCCAAGTTGCTCGAAGAGCTGCGGAAGCGCTGCGACGACTTCCTCGAGATCGGCGAGAGCCCCGCGAGTTTCGAGCGCAATCAGCGCGCGCGGTGGTCGTGGCTGCGAGCGCAACTTTCCGGCACGACGGCAGCCCAGGCCGCCGTCGACGCACTGGAAAACTCTTCAGCGATCGATGTAGAAGCACCGCCCGTCCCTGTGATGGTCGACGCAGGCCTCGAGCGCCTGCGCGTGAAAACGCGCGGAAAACGCGCCCTTTACGTGTCGAATCGCAACGACCCCGATCTCGACGAGGTCCTGAAACGCACGTTCGAGTTCAGCGATTTGCGACGCGTCGTCCTGAGTCCGAACCGCGTCGATTCGGCGTCGGAAAGCATCAAACGCGGTGGCGTCGATCTCGTGCTCGCTGCGACGGGATTCCTGCCGCACAAGGCCGACAGCGTCTTGAAGTCGGCGTGTGTCGCCGCCGATGTGTTGTACGTGCGCGTCGACCGCGGTCGCCCGCAGGCGTGCCAACGTCACTTGATGCGCGAGCTCGGTGTGAACTGAAACTCGACGCGTCGACTACGAATCGCTCTCCGGCGTTCGGAAGTCTTCCTTGCGCAACCCGTGACGCTTCATCTTGTCGAAGAGCGAGCGCGGTTCGATCCCGGCTCGACGCGCGGTTTCGTTGATTTTCCCAGCCGTTTCGGCCAGGAGCGCGCGCAAGTAGGCCCTCTCGAATTCGACGAGCATCGACTCGCGCGCGTCGCGCCACGGCTGATTCAAGACGTGCGCGGGAAGCTGCCTCGTCGTGGTCGCGTTCGCCTCTGGGCGCGGAATTTCGTCGGCTGAACCCGTGGATCCGCGCACGGACGCAGGCAGGTCCTCGACCCGGATCTTGTCGCCCGTCACGAGCAGCATCGCGCGTTCGATGATGTTGACGAGTTCGCGCACGTTCCCCGGCCACGGATAGTTCGCTAGCGCGGCCAGAGCTTCCGGCGTGGCCCCCGTGACGTTTCGGCGGATGTGACCGCGGAAGTACTCGAGGTAGCTGTCGACGAGCACCGCGATGTCCTCACGCCGCTCGCGCAGCGGGGGAATCGAGAGCGTCACGACCGACAAGCGATAGAACAGATCGGGCCTGAAGAGCTTGCTCGCGACGTCATCGGCGATGTCGCGATTCGTCGCGGCCATGATGCGGACGTCGATGCTGATCGCTTGCTCACCGCCCAAGCGCTGGATCTCGCGGCGCTGCAACACATGCAGCAATTTCACTTGGAGGTGCTGCGGCAGCTCGCCGATCTCGTCGAGGAACACGACGCCCTTGTGCGCCAACTCGAACGAACCGCGGCGCGAGCGCGTCGCACCGGTGAAAGCGCCTTCCTCGTGACCGAACAGCTCGCTTTCGAGCAGTGTTTCGGCCAAAGCGCCGCAGTTGACGGCGATGAACGGCCCGCCCGCGCGCGGACTTTCGGCGTGAATCGCGCGCGCCAAGTGCTCCTTGCCGACTCCGGTTTCACCGAGGATCAAAAGCGATGTGTCCGACGCGACCACACGGTGCACGAGGCCCATGAAAGCCTTCATCGCTGGACTCGACGTGATGAAATCGTCGAGCCGCGGATCCGGAAGCGCGCGTTTCGCGACCAGCGAACCCGTGGTCTCGACGCGTCGTCGCGAGAGGATCGCCGACACGACGTCGCGCAACGCGTGACTCGACAGCGCTTCGTCGAGGACGGTGAAGGCCCCTGCCGCCAGCAGTTGCGCGCGGTCCTCGGCATTGCCCTTCTTGTCGATGACGACGATCTCGGGTGAATCGGGCAGACCGCGCAGCGACGAAATCGTCTCCGTCACCGGCGCCGGCACGAGCGCGCGAGAGACCACCAACATGTCGGCCGAAGTCTTCGCGAGCTGTGACCAGAGCTCGTCCCGGTTTTCCACATTCTCCACAAGGATGTCGGCTTGCGAGAGCGTGCGTCGAATGCGCGCGCGCAAGCGAGTGTCGGACAGGGCGAGGAGGACGTGACCGAGCATATGGATTCGGAGGTCAGACCTCCGACGTTTGGGTGTAATCGGAGGCTCTACCTCCGCGAGCGACAGGATGCCGAACCTCCGATCCTGTTCCAGCTCCGATTGCTCCGCCCGCGCAAGTCGACGACAACGCTAGTTCCGACATGGACTTAGGTCGATAGTGAGCGAACGAACCCAGAGAGGAATGAGCGTTGCCCTCCGGGCTACCGGACCTCGGCAGCATGACTCATCACCCACTCGTTGCGCCCTCTCTCTCGATCGATCGAGCTGATCACACTCCGCTCGCGACGGATGCAGATCGCCTGCGGAATCCACAGTCCGTCCACCGCTTCTCAAGACATTTTGAACAGCTTGTCCACACGCGCGTTGAGGTCGACGCGCGCCCACTTCGAGACGTCGAACGGGCGCGAACGGTTCCCTCGATCAAGACGCGCGACAGTCTCGAATCTCGAAGACGCGAGCGCTTCTCCACTTTCCGCGAGCTCGATCCGAAGTTAGAACTGCGCTCGTACTTCGCTCATGGCCTCGCGTCATCTCGCTCCATCGTTCGTCACCGCCGCCGACTCATCGTCGCGCGCGGATGGAACTTCGACGGCGAGCGAGAACGCCGATCCTTCCCCAGCTACGCCGTATCCAGCTTCGATGCGCGTCGTCGAGCTGACTTCGATTCGCGCGCGCTGCGCCCTGCCGCAGAGGATTCGACCGGATTCCGATCCGGTCCCGCCAAGTACCACCGTCGCGCGAGCTCTGCTTCGCGCATTTTTCGGCGTCTCTCCCACGCCTCGTCACAGGATCGCGCCTATCGCGCGCGCTCGACGTTCGTCCCGTTCGCGGTTGAACGCTGACTGTCCTTACTGAGGACCATTCTCCATGCAATCCATCGTTCCGAATTCACTGCCTGCCTCTCTCATCACCGCTCCGACGCCGAAGAAGACGGGACGCGCGTTCTTCTACCCCGACGTCACGGACGAGCAGTGGAACGACTGGAAGTGGCAGTTCCGAAACCGCGTCACGACGCTCGACGAACTCGCGAAGTACCTGCCGCAGAGCGCCTCCGAGTGGGAGATGAAGCGCTCGGTGTTGAAGGACTTCCGCATGGGCATCACGCCCTACTACCTCGCGCTCGTCGATGCGGACGACAAGGACGATCCGATCCTGCGTCAGGTCGGACCGACCGTCGAGGAGTACGTGTACCGCGACCTCGGCGAAGAAGACCCGCTCGGCGAGGAGAATTACTCGCCCGTTCCCGGAATCACGCACCGCTACCCCGACCGCGTGTTGATGGTGATCAGCAACAGCTGCGCGATCTACTGCCGCTACTGCACGCGCAAGCGGATCATGTACGAGGACGCGGTCCCCGACATCGAGATCGACCGCATGGTCGAGTACATCGCGAAGACTCCGGCCGTGCGCGACGTCGTCGTTTCGGGCGGTGATCCGCTCACGTACGGTACGAAGAAGCTCGAGTCGATCCTCTCGAAGCTGCGCGCGATCCCGCACCTCGAGATCATCCGCATCGGGAGCCGCGTGCCGGTGTCGTTGCCGCAGCGCATCGACGACGAGCTCGTCCAGATGCTCCAGAAGTATCACCCGCTCTGGATCAACGTGCACTTCAACCATCCGAGCGAGCTCACGCCCGATGCCGCCAAGGCTTGCGACAAGTTGCTGCGAGCCGGTATTCCGCTGAACAACCAGGCGGTGCTGTTGCGCGGCGTGAACGACAACCTGCCGACGATCAAAGGCCTCGTGCACGGATTGATGAAGATGCGCGTGCGACCTTACTACCTCTACCAGTGCGATCAGATCCGCGGCGGCGAACACTTCCGCACCTCGATCGCGAAGGGCATCGAGATCATGGAAGGTCTGCGCGGTCACACGAGCGGACTCGCGATCCCGCAGTACGTGATCGACGGTCCCGGCGGCGGCGGCAAGATCCCGGTCGGGCCCAACTACTTGTTGCACTACGACCCGAAGAAGAAGAAGGCAATCCTGCGCAACTACCAGGGCCGCATCTTCGAGTACTCGGAGCCGGCGGGTCGTTCAGCCTTGATGTCGAAGGCCAATCGTCTCGCGCGCGACGGCGAGGTGAAGCCGACGACGGGTCCGAAGGCGCGCTCCAACGGCACCAATGGTCACTCCAACGGCACCAATGGTCACTCCGACGGCACCAACGGTCATTCGAACGGCAATGGTCATTCGAACGGCGCGGACAAGTCGGATTCCACGCGCATCGCTGAGGACGGCACGCCGATCGTCGGCAAGAGCGGGTGGGTCCACCGCGGCCACTCGCGCGAAGAGCGCCTGAAGAACGCGACTGAAAACACCGCTGAAAACACGGCGAAAAAGCAGTGATGCGATGCGGATCGGGATCGCGTTCGATCTGAAATCGGACTTCGTGTCCGATGCGAGCGCGCCTGAGGATGCGCTCGAGGAGTACGACTCGACGGCCACAGTCGACGCGATCGCGGGAGTCTTGACGGAGCTCGGCCACAGCGCCGAAAAGCTCGGCGGCGGGAAGCGCTTCGTCGAGCGCTTGTTGGCTTCGCCGCCGGATCTCGTGTTCAACATCGCCGAAGGCGCGGCAGGTTCGCGCTCGCGCGAGGCTCACGTGCCGGCGGTGTGTGAGATGTTGAAGGTGCCGTGCACGCACTCGGATCCCTTGACGCTCGCCTTGACGCTCGACAAGGCGTTGGCGAAGCGCGTCGCGAGCTCGTACGGCGTCGCGACGCCGCGCTTCGTCGTCGTGGACTCCGTCGCAGACGTCGAGCGTGTCACGCTACCGTTCCCTCTGATCGCGAAGCCGATGTTCGAAGGCTCGAGCATGGGCATCCGTCGTCACTCGCGCGTCACCGATGTGACTGCTCTCTGGCGCGAAGTCGCGCGCATCGTCGACGACTACCACCAACCGGCGCTCGTCGAAGAATTCTGCACGGGGCCTGAGTTCACCGTGGGCGTGCTCGGCGAGGGCTCGAGCGCGCGTGCGATCGGTGTGATGGAGATCGTGCCGCGCCTCGCGCGTCCGACCGAGTTCGTCTACTCGCTCGAAGTGAAGCGCGATTGGGAGAACGAGGTCGAGTACCACGTGCCGCCGAAACGCGATGCGCTCGTCATCGCTGCGATCACCGAGTGCGCACTGTCCGCGCATCGTGCGCTCGGTTGTCGCGACGTTTCGCGCGTCGATGTTCGGCTCGATGCCGCTGGAACGCCTTGTTTTCTCGAAGTGAATCCGCTTCCGGGCCTGAATCCACGCACGGGCGACTTGTGCATTTTGTCGGGTCGCAGTGGGCTCACTTACTCCGGCTTGATCGAAGCCATCGTGCGCGGTGCGCTGGCGCGCAACGGTCTTGCGTAGGGATCCTTGATGCGCGTCGGGATCTTCGAAAGTGTGGACACCGGTCTCGCGCACGGCGCGGCGCACGATGCGGTGGCGGTGACGGCGGTGAACGACTCGTCGAGCGCGATCCGAGAAGCGTGTCGCTCGCTCGGATGGACGCCGATCGACGTCGTCGCGTCGCGTGATCTGCGAGCGACGCTCGCGAACTTGACCGAAGCGCGCGCCGACATCGTGTTCCAGCTCGCCGAGTCGATCGGCGGTGAAGCGCGCTTCGAAGCGGCCGCCGCGTGGCTGCTCGAATGGGCAGACATTCCGTACACGGGCTCGGGACCGGTCGCGATCACGCTCGCGCTCGAAAAGCCTCGGACGCGCGCGATCCTCAGCCCAGTCGGAGTTCCGACGCCGATCGGTTTCGTTGCGCGCGATGCCGACGGAGCGTTCTCCGACATTTTCCACGCGAATCGTTCCGTGTCGGCGTGGATCGTGAAACCGTCGCGCGAGGACGCCAGCCACGGGATCGAGCTCGCGAGCGTCGTGCGTTCCGAGAAGACTCTGCGTGAGCGCATCGACTATGTGGTGAGAACGTATCGGCAACCGGCACTGGTCGAAGAATTCGTGGACGGCCGCGAGTTCAACGTGTCGATCCTGGCCGGCCCGGACGGCGGACAGGCAATGCTCCCGATCGCCGAGATCGACTACGACAGTTTCCCGAAAGGTGAGCCGCGCCTGATCACCTTCAAGGCGAAGTGGGATCCAAACAGCGCCGAGTACACCGGCTCGATGCCTAAACCGGCAGTCGACTTGCCCGGCGATTTGGCTCGAATTCTCGGCGAAAGAGCGCTTGCCGCTTGGGACGCGATCGGGCTCGAAGGTTACGGTAGGATCGACATGCGCGTGCATCCCACGCGTGGTCCGCTGGTCCTCGACGTCAACCCCAACCCCGACCTCTCGCCCGGCGCCGGACTTTCGACGGCCGCAACGCGCGCAGGTCTCACCCATGAACAGCTCATCGCGCGGATCGTCCGCGACGCACTCCGCCGCTGCGGTCGTCTTGCGTGAAAAACGCGCGAGCGATCGCGCCCCGCTCGAAGCGATATTGCGTGCGACGCAGGTATTCGCCGAGCACGAGATCGACATCGCGCTCGAACTGATCGACGCGGACCCGAAGGTCGGCTATCGCTTCGTGGTGGCCGAAATCAGCGGGAAAACAGCCGGATACGCGTGCTTTGGCGCGACGCCGTGCACGGTCGGAACGTGGGATCTGTACTGGATCGCGGTCGATCCGGCGTTGCACGGAGCGGGTGTCGGCTATGCCCTGATGAAGTCGGCCGAAGCATCGATTCGCGAGCTCGGCGGTCGCCTGATCGTGATCGAGACGGCGTCGAAGCCCGCGTACGATGCGACGCGAGCCTTCTACGCGAAGTACGGAGCACAGGAGTGCGCTCGAGTGAAGGACTTCTACGCACTCGGGGACGACAAGGTCATCTACACTGTCGCGCTCCACTCATGACCCCGAAAGAAAAGCTCGAAGCAGCGTCGCGCGAGATCGAAATCGAAGGCCTGGACACAGCGCGATTCGACTGCGTCTATCCCAGTTGCGGTGGCATCTGCTGCGTGAACGGTCGTCCGCCGCTCGAGAAGGGCGAGGCCGAACGCATCGAGAACAACCTCGCGAAGTTCTTGCCCCACCTGCGCCCCGAAGCCGTCGAACGCATCGAGAAAGACGGCCACCTGACCAAGCGCAAGAAGGAAGGCCTGCCCGCGCTCGCGATCTCGAAGGGCTGGTGCATCTTCTTCAACGACGGTTGCGTGCTGCACAAAGTCGGCTCGATGGAAGGCGACAAGTGGAAGTACAAACCGTGGCGTTGCGTCGCGTTCCCGCTCGAACGCATCAAACCGCGCCAGTGGCACGTGCGTCAGTGGAAATTGAAGGGCGAGGCGTGGGATCTCTTCTGCTTGAACCCGAAGGAATCGCCGAAGAAGGCGCGTGAAACGCTGAGCGAAGAGATCGAGTTCGCAAAAGACTTGGAGTCGGGCAAAGAGGCCTGGCGCAAGTTGCGGTCGTGACGATCGCCTATTCGGAGCACAATGTGCGCCGAATCAAGTTGGACGTGCTCGTGCATGAGCTCGAGACGTAGAACTGGCTACGCAATCTCCACGCCCGGGCTCGAGTGCGGCTTCGACGGAGACGCTCGAATTGCCGTCACGGCTTCGGCGACTACTCAGTAGCCATGCGTGCTTCGAATGGAACTCCCGGCCCTTCTCCTCTGTGCCGGCGCTGCCTGGCTTTCCTACGCCAACGGTGCCAATGACAACGTCAAGGGCGTCGCCACTCTGCTCGGGAGCGGCACGATCACGTTTCGACAAGCGCTCACCTACGGCACGCTCACGACACTCGCAGGATCCATCGCGGCAGTTCTGATTTCTGGCGGACTCGTCGCTGCTTTCAGCGGCAAGGGCATCGTCCCAAGCGTCTTCGTCGGCGACACGAACTTCCTCGTTCCTGTCGGCATCGCGGCAGCGATCGTCGTCATGACGGCGACCTTTTTCGGACTCCCGATCTCGACGACGCACGCGCTCGTCGGCGGACTCGCTGGAGCGGGTGTCGCCGCAGCCGGCTTCGACGCCGTGGGATGGACCAGCCTGAGCCGCACGTTCTTGCTGCCGTTGCTGCTCAGCCCGCTGTGCGCAGTCGCGCTGGTCGCCGTGCTGTATCCACTTGCGAGTCGAGCGCGAGCGAAACTCGGCGTCGAGCACGATTCGCGCGTGTGCTTCGGTGAAGTCACGGCGCCCGTCGTCGCTTTCGCGGACAGCGGCAATGCGATGTCCTCCCCCTCGAACACCTGGGCAACCGTCGTCGCATCCAACGCGGAATGTCGGGTCGAGTACACGGGCCGCGTCTTCGGGTTCCAAGCTTCGAAGCTGCTCGACCGCTTGCACTTCGCGAGCGCGGGCATCGTCGGGTTCTCGCGCGGCTTGAACGACACACCGAAAATCGCCGCCCTCCTGCTCGTGGGTGCCGCACTTTCGCCCGTGACTGCGATGATCGCTGTCGCAGTCGGGATGTCGATCGGCGCGATCTTGAACGGTCGCCGCATCGCGAAAACGATGAGCTTCGACATCACGAGCATGAACGCAGGACAGGGATTCACGGCCAACATCACGACGGCGGCGCTCGTTCTCGGCGCGTCTCGACTCGGAGTTCCCGTTTCGACGACGCACGTGTCCGTCGGTGCCATCTTCGGAATCGGGATCTCGACAGGGGCGGCGAGGAGCGGCACCATCAAGAAGATCCTCCTTGCCTGGCTCGTCACTCTTCCTGCCGCGTTCGCACTTGCGTGGACGATCCATCGCATCCGCTCGTGAATCACAGCATGTCCGACTATCGCACCACCGTCGAAGCCCTCTACGCCGAAGCCGCCGTCACCGCCAACGCGAGTCTGTGCTGCACGCAGACGCCGCCGTGGCAACTGCCTGGACTCGTAGTGCCGAAGAGGATGCTCGCGATGAACTACGGCTGCGGAACGACCGTGCATCCGCGTGACTTGGCGCGCGTCGGAAAAGTGCTCTACGTCGGCGTCGGCGCGGGCCTCGAAGCGCTGCAATTGGCCTATTTCGTGCGCAAAACGGGCGGAGTCATCGCTGTCGACAAGGTCGAGCCGATGCTGAACACGGCGCGCGAGTTACTCGAGGAAGCCGCTGAGTCGAACGACTGGTTCGATCCAGCGTTCGTAGAACTGAAACTCGGGGACGCACTGGATCTGCCGGTGGAAACCGCTTCGATCGATTTCGCCGCGCAGAACTGTCTCTTCAACATCTTCACGCGCGAGCACCTCGCGGATGCTTTGGCAGAGATGCACCGCGTGCTGAGAGTCCGCGGCAAGTTGTCGCTCAGCGATCCGATCTCGACGATGCCCCTGCCTACTCATGTCGCTGCCGATCCGCGCCTGCGCGCCGAATGCATGACGCCGCCCACACTCGACGAGTACTTGATGGCGCTCGTCGCCGCAGGTTTCGGCACGATCGAAGTACGCGGTCGTCGCCCCTACCGCGTGCTCGACAAGATGCGCTACGGTTTGCGCGAGCACATCCTGCTCGAGTCGGTCGAAGTCGTCGCGATCAAGGATCCGATCCCCGACGATGGTCCATGCATCTTCACTGGTCGCGCGGCTGTGTACGTCGGCGGTCAGGATCTCTTCGACGATGGCGCTGGCCACGTCCTGAAGCGCGACATTCCCCTGGGAATCTGCGACAAAACGGCGGCTCTACTCGCGCGGCTCGAGCGCGACGACTTGGTGCTGACGCCGTCGACGTGGCACTACTCAGGCGACGGTTGCTGCTGAAGCGACCTAGTCACCGCGCGTCGAGCATCGATTCGAGAGTGGAGCGGTCTCTTGGGCTCAGCGCCTGCAGATGACTGCACACCAATGCCTCATCCCGGGCATCGTCCGAGTGCGCCAGCACCGTCAGTGCTGATTTCAGCGCAAACGGATCCGCCTCGATCCGGTGGATGTTCGCACGCAAACCGGCAGCGCACAGTTCGAACTCTTCTCACGTGACAGTGCGGTCTTCGCTGCGCTTTGCACTGCTCGGTTTCATCGACGCCGAAATCCGCTCGAAAAGCGCCGGAGTGTTGCAGTGCAGCGCCCTTCCGGCCCGCGTCGCGTCAGTCTTTGAACCCGTCCGCATCGAGCACCGGTTCGTGATGCGCGCACAATCCGAGCGCCAAACCGAGCGCCGCGAACGTCGTCAACATCGAAGAACCGCCCGTCGAGAACATCGGCAGCGTCAATCCCGTCAGCGGCACCAACCCCAAATTCACTCCGACGTTGATGAACACGTGCGCTGCGAAATAGAGCGCCACGCCGCCGACCGCGAGCCTCGCGAACCGATCGCGCAGCGAACTCGCGCTCCCCATCAGCAAGACGATGAACAGGATGTAGACGAACAGCACGATCATCGTGCCTAACCAACCCGCCTCTTCCGCCACGACGGCGAACACCGAATCGCAGTCACGCTCGGGCAGGTAACCCGTCTCGTTCGCGACGCCGTCCCCGATGCCGCGGCCGAACACGCCGCCGTTCCCGATCGCCACCCGTGCGTGATAGCTGTGGAACGCTGGCCCGCCTCGCGCCGCGATCAGATCGTCGGCGGCAAAGCTGTGCCTCCACGTGTCGATGCGCTGCAACTGATAGTCGTGCACGCCGATCTCGAGCCACACTACCGAGAACGCGATCACCGCAGTGCCGACGAGGAACGCGCCGATGACTTTGGCACGTGCGCCGGCTAGATACAGCATGCCCAGCGTGATCGGCGCAAGCGTCATCGCCGTCCCCAGATCGGGCTGCATCGCGACCAAGCCCATCGGCACGAGCGCGACCAACAACGGCTTGCCCCAGTCGCGCAACTTCGCCAAGCGATTGCGGTACAAGACCTGCGCGAGAGCCACAATCACGCCGATTTTCGCCAGTTCGGACGGTTGCAGATCGAACTCGATGCCCGGGATCGTGATCCAGCGCCGCGCTCCGTTGCGCTCCGCGCCGACGAGGAAGATGCCGATCAGCATCGCGAGGCACACGCCGTAGAACACGTATGCATTGCGCCGCAGGAAGCGCGGCCGAATGGCCAAGGCCACGAAGAACGCCGGCACGGCGAGCACGACCTTCTGCATGTGCTTCTGGAACACGACGTCCTTGCGGTCGGCGAGCAGATCCGCGTCCGACATCGCGTGGACGAAAACCAATCCGAGCCCGAGCAACAACACGGCGATCCCGAGAATATGCCAATCGAGCTCGAACCAACGCACGTCCTTCAAGGACAAGACCTTGTTCGCATCGAACAGTCTCGAGCGCGAGTTCGAGTCCTTCATCGCGCCGCTCCGCCCACGAATTTCTTGACTGCGTCGGTGGCGAGAAACTGCGCCGCCACGTACACGGCCGTGTGACTCGACGTCTCGGAGACGTCGTGCAAGTACACGACGAGCACGGCCTTCGGCGCATCGACCGGAAACCAACCGGCGACCCACGTGTGCTTGCGCATCTTGCCCGCGTCCATCGCGCGCCGATCGTCGGCCGACAGTTCGGGCGTGTCGCGGAACGGCAAGTAGTCGCCGCTGCCCGTCTTGCAAGCGAAGTCGAAGCCGAGCGTTCCGACGTCGAGACCTTTTCCGTGCGCCGAACCATCGGGGCTGTCCACGACGTCACGCATCGCAGAGGCCACGAATTGCAGTGTTTTTTCGTCGATCCCGAGCGGTCGAGCCGCCGGTTCGACGGCTGTGGTTCCGACAGACTTGACGATGCGCACGTCGGGAAGGCTGCCCGTGACGAGCCCGGCTGTCGCGCGCGCAACTTGCATCGGCAGGACGTTCAACACGGTCAACCCGTTCGCGAAGCGCATGTGCGCCTCGCGCGACTTCATCGCACGCGCCAACTCCTTAGCCGAGAACACTTCTTCGCGTAATCCCGATCGCCCGGTCGTCCCGAAGCTCTTGATGCCGGTCGGCTGTGTGAAGCCGAAGAGCTCCGTCATCGCCACGGCTTGATCTGCACCGTACTCGAGACCTACTTGCGCGAAGTACGAGTTGCACGACACGGTGAGCGCGCGCTTCAAGTCCGACGATCCGTGGATGCCCGTGCAGTGCATCGTTTCGAATCCCCCGCGACCTTTGCCCATGTCGCGACATTCGAAGTGTCGAGCGGGATCGAAACCGAGCTGCTGGATCGCATACGCTGCGACGAAAGGTTTGAACACCGACCCCGGCGGATTGAAAGTCGGCCGCTGCAGCGTGCGCTCGCGTCGAACGCTGCGCTCGAGATCGCGCCCCGGAATCGCTGGAAATTCAGCTGTATTCGGCGCCGATGCAGCCGCGAGCACCTCACCTTGCAGCGTGATCAACGCGATCGCGCCGACAGGTGACTCGAAGAACGCGCGGTCTGTTTGTCCTCCCGGCATCTTCGGGTGCGAGATCACTTGTTGCGCCGCGTTCTGCAATTCGACATCGAGCGTGAGCGTGACGTCGAGCCCGTCGCGCGGCGGGACGACTTCTGCCCCGGCGTCGTTGCGCGATCGCTCTTCGAGGCCCTCGGTCTGCAACCAGCCCGGTTTTCCGCGCAATTCTGGATCGAGGTAGTCTTCGAGCCCCGATGAACCCGACCATTCGTCGGCGCGCTGGACGCGTGCGGCGAGTACGCGCATCTCGTGTTCCTCGTCGTCGCTGCGAATCACCATGAAGCGCAATTCGGACAGGCGCGTTTCGTCACCGGCCTGTTTCATCAGCTCACGCAGCAGCGGTTTGCCCACCGAGCCGAGCAAGAGGTTCGCAGTGATCTCGCCGTCTGCGTCGACGAGCGGGTGCACACGCTTGGTCGCGTCGCGCACTTCGAAGCCGCGGTAGAGCTCGGGATTGCGCGCGATGCGCTGCACGAGTTCGTAGTCGGGCTCGTCCAGCACGCGCAACGGCCTGTTGCCGCGGTCCGCTTGTACGTAGCGATCACGCTCTTGAGCACGCTTCCTGCGGCTTTCGGTGAACGTCAGCCGCGGCAGCGAGCCGTCGTCGTGCACGATCGACGACGACAAGTTGGAGAGCAAGCGATCGATCGCAGCGCGATGTCGGCGGTCGAGCGCGCGCACGAGACGCGTCAACTCGACGCGCACGGCCGGGCTCTCGAGGTTGGCGCGATTGCGGCCGAATTCGGTCCACGTCTCGCTGGCGATCGGCTCGCGCAGCGGTTCGTCGGCGGCGCCGTCCTTGCCGGCCAAGTCCGAAACGAGACCGACGATCTTCCACGGATCAGCCGGGTCGGGAACGATGTCGCGCAAGTCGCGATCCTGCAGCGGCAACACGACGTCGGGCACGTTCGAGTCGCTCGACATGCGGGTGCCCTCGAAGAGCGATGGAATCTGATCGAGGACGGCGAGATCGTCCAAGTCACGCCAGGACGGCGGGCGACCGTCCTCGTCGCGATCGCGCTGATTCGGCGGCGCGTACAACAGGGCGATCTCGTCGAGCAACCGCTCCGCGCGACGCGGCGGAGTTTCGAGCTCGACGTGGACGAGTGCTCGCGGGAGCACGATCGCTGCTGTTTGGGCCTGATTGCGTGTTTCGCGACTTGCGATCCAAGCCGAGAGACGCGCCTCGTCCCAGCGCAACGAACGAGCGATCCACGTCAGATCGAAAACCGTCGCCAAACTCTCGGTCGAGATCGCGCCCGCGTCGAATCCGGCCGCGCTTTCGAACAGATCGTCGGCCGATTCGTCCTCCAGATTCGCGCGCACGTCTTCGAGGAACGCGATCGTTCGGTCGAGTGCAGCACCTCCCGCGAGAACGGTTCCCGCACGCTCGTCGCGACTTTCGACGCGCAGGAAACCAGCGAGCGTCGACAATTCCTCGCACGCGCGCCCGACGTTCGCGTTGACGCGCGCTAGCAATGCCTCGACAGCGAGGCCGCGCCGCCTCGCCAAGATTTCCAAGTAGGAGGGACTGCGCGCGTCGTCCTCCAGTCGGCGCACGAAGCTCGCGTCCTCCTTCGTCAAGGCGAGCAGTTCGCCGACGTAGTAGCGCAGATCCGCCGCGCGACGTGCGCGAGCCTCGGTGTTCGGCGTCTCTGTTTTCGCCACACTCAACACTTTGGTCGTGAGTTCGTCGCCGGCTTCGAAACGGTCCAAATCCTGCGGCGAAATGCGCAACAACGCTTCGGTCCAGGCTTGACGATGCTGGAGCGCCGCGGCGAGCGGCACGACGCGCATTTCCAAACTCGAGTACGCGTGCGCCAAGATTCCGAGCGGGTGTCGGCGGCGGAATTCGCGGTACTTGAAGTCGATTCGATACGTGTCCTCGTCGCGCGCGAGCACGACGCCATTGCGATCGAGGATGCTGCCCCGGTGACTCGGCAAAACGCGCGACGAACGCACGAGCCCGCTGGCTTGTTGCGACCACACTTCGTGCTCGACGATCTGCACTTGGAACAAGCGCACCGCGAGGACGCCGAGTCCAGCGAAGACGATGCCGATCAACGGACCGAAACGCCGCTGCGCTACCACTTGCGCCTCCGAATTGGCGTCAGCCCCGGCAAGTGCGCGAAGAGCGGCCCGCACGCGAACGCGAGGATCGCGGAAGTGATCGCGACCGGCAGCGCGGCGAAGATCGTGCTGGTGTGCGCGAGTTCGGCCGACGGATCGCGCATGCTGCGTGCGAATGTCAGCCAGACGTTGAAGGCGAACACGAAAACGAGTGCTGCGATGGTGCGCCACAGCGGTCCCGCCAACTCGACCGTAGTTCTCGCAGCGAGTGCGAAAAACACGATGCCCATGAATCCGGCGAGCACGACGATCGGTGGCTCCGGCCCGAAGCTCGCTCGCGCGAGAGCCGCGAACAGGGCGAGAATCGGCGTGTCGCCGACGTTCGCTCGAGCCATCACGGACAACGCGAGCACGAGTCCGATGTCGGGCACCCAGCGCGAACCGCCGTTCGCCAAGTGTCCCTCGATCGCGAAGGCCCACACGGCCCACACGAGGAACAAGATCCACGCGAGAACGCGCGCAGCGCTCACGGATTCTCCTCGCTCGAAAGCGAGCGTCCGCGCCACACGCGCAGAACATGCAGTGCTCGCGCGTCGCAGGCCGGCTTGACACGCAGCGTGAACGGGGGTTCGCTGCTTGCGAAGAGTGCTTCGCCGACGAGCAGTCCCGGCGGCAGATCAGATTCGGCGGCGGCGGTCCACAGCTCGATTTTCACGGCCTTTCCGCCGATTGGTGCGAGCGGGATCTCGCCGTGACATTCGAACGCGACTTCGTCGTTGCCGACGGGGCCGAGTGAAATGAGGCGGCCGAGTGCGATGGGTGCAGCTTGCCCCTCGATCTTCGCGAGCGCGCTGAAGGCGAGGCCGGGATCGGCGAGCAAACGTGCATCACTGTCGAAGAAACCCACGCGTTCCATGCGTCCGACGAAGCGTGCCCCGACGGCAAGGGCGGCACCTGGAGCGATCTTCGACGCGGTCGTGAGTGCGAGTCGACGCGTGTCGCGCAAGGCCGACGGATCGCCGGCGAGAATCACGCGCGCATCCATCCACGATGCTGCTTCGAACGGATCGATCGGCAACACCGGGCCCGCTGTGCCGCGCTCGGGTGCGACGAGAATGGCGAGGTGCGCGAGGCCGAGCGGATAGTCGAGGGGCGCACGCAATCCGAGCAGTCGCGTCCCGTGCATGTCGACGACGACGAGTTTGCCGAGCACGAAACCATCGGCGAGTCGTGCCTCGCGCGCATTCGCGTCCTCGGAGACGCGCGCGACGCCACTTTGAATCGAACGGTCGCTCGGGAATTGAACGGCGAGATGCAGCTCACGCTCGTGCTTTTGCGCTTTGCCGAGCAAGCCTCCGACGACGAACGAGCCTTTCTTGCCGCCCGATTCGACGATTGCGGAGACGCGAAAGTCCTTGGCGGTGACGAGCTCGGCTGTGCATTCGCCAGGACGAAACGGATCGAGTTCGACGACACGTCCGACGTATGCGTCACCACTCGTGATGGGCGAACCGGCTACGACTCCGGCGTCGAGTGCGTACCGCAGGCGCAACCGATCCTGATTCTTCGGGTGTCGGCCGATGACGTGGCATGCGACGGCAGCGCGACCGCTTTGCAACTTTGGATCGACGGGCAGTGCGGCGGATTGTGAAGCGAAGAGGAGCGCGTGCGAGCGTTCGCTCTCGGATGCGAAAGCAGACGTGGCCTCGATTTCATTCGCCGAGACTTCGTCGCGCGCAAGCCACGCGAGTGGTCGCGCCAATTCCGCGAGCACGCGCGAAGGTGCGAACGCTCCGTCGATCGCCGTCTCGACGCTGGCCACCGGATGCACCGACAGCGCGATCAAGACGAGCAAACCGATCAGGAACAGCGTGCCTGAACGGGAAAGCCCTCCCACGGAAAACCTCGACCAAAAACGCCACGAAAGTGTCCTCTGCCGCGCAGAGGATCAGGTGTGCCTAAGTAGCAAATGGGCGGGAGTCATTCCCGCGTGCGCGTCGCCGTATGACTGCGCGCGGTCAAATTCTGCATCACGATGCCGCAATGCTGCGCGACTCTCCAGTCTGTGTTGCCGCTTCTGGGCTCAATGAGCGCGCGACCCCGTCCTCCTCCGGGCCGAGGAGCATCGTGCTTTCGATCTACTGCACATGCAGCAAGAGCCCGTTGCTTGCGCTGAACATGCCTGCGCCTGAACACGATGGCGTATTCCGGAACACGTATTGAGCCGCGAATTGCGTACCTGTCGGCAGTAGAGGCAGGGGCATCGGGGTTCGGACGAAGCCGCGATGGTCGGTCGTCACGGCGCGCAAGAACATTCGCCGCGTGCGATCGACCTGGATCGAAGCGCCACCAAAGTCGCCAGCTATCGGCGCGGCGGCACCGATCAGCAACCAACCACTCGCGTTCGGAGGTGCGCCGCTGCACCAGAAGGCGAACTCCGAAGCGTTGGGAGACGGCATACCCACCGTGTTCATGCCGATCGTCCCCAAGCAGGCCGGAGTCGACGTGCCGAGCACTTGGACGCCTTGCGGCAGGAGATCTGCGACGCCTACGAAACCGTCCTCGTAGCCTCCGCCATAGGTGGTGTCGAATGCGCCGGGTGTCACGAAGCTCGCGAGTCCTGCATTTCCGCCGATGGCCACATGATGATCGTCGAGTCGCGTGATGCACTGACCGAACTCCCAATTCAGTCCGCCGAGGCGGGCTGAATAAAGCAACTGCGTCCCCGTCGGATCGATGCGGCACAGCAAGGCGTCGGCGCCGTTGACGACACCTGAGCCAGCCGGTGCGCCGGGTGTGATCGGCATCGTGCTCCAGCGGTCGCCACCGGTGATCGTCGCCACGCCCGAGGCGTCGAGGTAGACGCCATAGGGGAGGGCACGTGAGGTCAGGTAGAACCCGTACTCGAGCGCAGCGCCTCCTGGCGCAACCTTGAACACATAGCCGTTGTAGTCATTGACGAAGACACTTGGCGGAGGGAATGCGGCGCCGGGAGTAGTAGGATAGAAGTAGCTCTGGGTTTCGGCTACCACGACGACGCTGCCATCGCGGCCAAGGGCCATGCCCTGGGGATGAGACTCCGTGCCACCCCCGTTCTGATCGATCACCTTGTTCCAAATGATCCCTGATCCCTGGGCATTTAAACGACTCACGAAAAAGCGATGATGAATGCCAACGATAGGCGTAGGCAAGACATCGAACGGAATCGGGAAGTCGGGTGAAAAGGTAAGGCCGGCCACGGTTACGTTCTCTGCCGCGTCAAGCGCAAGCGTCCGAACTTCGTCGCGATACGAACCACCTAGGAAAGTCGACCATTCGAGCTGACTTCCGTCTGGCGACAATCGAGCGACGAACCCATCCTGGTTGCCTGTTGCGTTGAATGTGGTGTCGTACGCTCCTGGAGTCGCGGGAAAAGAATCGGTCCATCCACCCACCACCACGCCCCCGGAAGCTGCTATGTCCAGGGCATGAACGAAACAGGCATTTCCTCCGGGGCCCTCGAGCACGGTTGAAAAGTCCAGAGCGTCACCCGCCGCAGAGAGTCGCAGAACGTATCCTGGGAATCTGGTGTTGATGATTGGGTCGTAGGCCTGAGGAGTCGTTGGGAAATCTGCTGACACCCCATTGGGAATGTAGAGATCCCCACCCACGGTTGCCCGGCCCCAGGAATCGACGGCCAACGCAAACAGATCGATCGACACGTTCACATCCACGTAAGTCGAAAAGAGCACACTGCCCGCAGGATCGAATTTGCACACGAAGATCCCAACTACGTTCATGCCTGGAGTCGAATATGAGCCGGGGGTCACTGGAAAATTGGCCGAAGTCGCCTCTCCTGCCGCGAACACGTTGCCGGCCGCGTCGCGATCCAGTGCCGTCGTGTACTCACCGCTGCCGGTTCCTCCCAGGTAGCTCGCCCATTCGATGCCCGGATCGATATGCAGCTCTCGCGACCGGTCACGCTGTGGAGCGACGAAGCCGAAGCGATCATCTCCTAAGAGTTGGAAGCGCACGTCGATGAAATGTTGCTCGCCTGACTTGCTGATCTCCCAACTCACTGGCGGAGTCTGACGTATGACTCCTGCCGACGTGTGGATCCAGAGCGACCCATCATCCTCGATGGACAAGCCTCTTTGTCCCTGACATCGAATCACCAGCGCATCGAGGTCCGCGCCCGGCGCAAGTTCAAGATCGTATTCAAGGTGTCCGTCGTGAGCGCGCAGCACCCAGTCGACGCCATCCGCAACGCATCGCATTCGCACTTGCTCGAAACTAGGCACATTGCGGATCCAGTGTGCGCCAGCGTCGTAGCAGTAATGATGCTTCGTGCGTAGCTCCCGCTCACCTGAGGGCTCGAGCGAATCCTGCCCCTCGATCGCCAATCTCACGAGTACTCCTGACCGTTCGGACTTAGTCACGACCGAGGCCAGATCGAGAGCGATCGAGTCCTGTTCGACGCGTGCTCGAACACCGCCGGCTTGCGCAAGAAAACGAATGGCCTCAGGCCACTGACCATGATTTTCCTGAAACGTGATCGACGCGCGTGAGACTAGGCTGCTCGAGTCGCGAGAAGTGACCTGAGCTCGCGCGAGCGAGGCAGACGTCATGACGAGCGCAACGAAGAGTGAGTTACGAGCGGCAACTGCGGCGCGTCCGCCGTTGGCAGCGAGTTGGCTGCGAAGAGCATTCATCAGGACACCTCGCTAGTAGAAACGCACGAATTGCGCGTGAGTCGGTAGACGCTGAGTGTGCCCTAGCTTGGTCACAATCACCCAAAGCATGTACCAGCCGGGCGGGCCGAGGTTGTCCTCCAGCGACCGCACGGTGAGTGTGGCCGTCAAGGCGTCCACCGACTGGGAGTCGATTGGGAGTTCGATGTAGCGCTGGTCGTTGTCGAAGAAATGCGTTACCGCACCAGGCCGCGTCAGCACAACGCCGCTGATCGCGAAGGAGTCGCTCGAGAAGTTCTCGACTGTCACCGTGAAGCTCTGAGGCTGACTGGTCGAACTCATCGGCTGCGCGGACACGACCGAACCGATGTAGGGCATGTCGTACCCGGTGTTCTGCGGCATGTAGGCCGGCAGGAAGATCTCGCCGGAATAGGGACCGGCGGCGAAACCAGACACTGGATTGGGAAGTGACTCACCACCAGCGACATAAACGCTCCCGTCGGCAAGCAGTACCGAGAATTGATGGTACAGCCGCTGCGTCGGACCGATGGGTACACCTTGGGCGTCATTGACGATGTTGCCGGCGGGCATCAACACGCTGGACCCAACGGAATTACGGGAAGGGCCGGGGTCGTAGAGTTCGGGATCCGCCACAGGGATCAGGCTCGGAATGAACTGGCGTGCACCACCCATGAGCAGGATCTGGCGGTCGGGCAGCACAAGCGCGTCCGTGAAGTCTCGCGGGACCAACAGGTTGGCCTTGTCTTTAAATTCTCCCTCAACCGTTGTGCCGCCCGTAGCTGCGGCTTGGGCAGGGATGAACTCTTGCACGGTACTCACCGGGTTCGCCGCTCCTGGCGTTCCGCCGAACACCAAAACTCGGTCGTTGTCCTGCAGCGTATGCATCAAGACCGCCGGTCCGTAGTTGCGATCCGCGTTAGGGCCCAGATGCGTGGCGTCCTCACGCACGCGCCAGAATTCGGTCTTGTATGACCCGCTTTGATTGAGACGGATCATATAAGCCTCCTGCGGCGGGTTGGCTACCTGCTGGAAGGAGTCGGGCGTGTCCACATCGTGCACAACGAGAATGTCTCCATTCGAGAGCTGGAACGCGCGCGGATAGCTGTCCAGATTCCCATTCAAGCCGTTCGTGCTCAGGTCGTTCGGATGAACTTGCAGATCGTAGGCATCGATTCGCTGGGTCGTGGACGGAGGAAACAGAGGGGCGAGCGCGCATGCCCACTGCAGGCTTCCATACGGCAATACCTCCATGACATCCACGCCGGCATAGGTGGGTACTGCGGCGTACGGTCCGCCTAGAACGAGGTGCGCTCCGGCGTTGATCGTCGAGCACAAGGTCGAAGCCGCGTTGAACTGAATCACACCTTTCGTGAGCGCGATGATCGTCGGGTAGAAGCGCGACCGGAGCATGTCGGGTAGCTGCATGAAACCTCGGCCGTACACGCGCAGCTGACATCCGCCTCCTCTTGGTGCCGCGAGTGTGGCCGGATCGATCAAGTAGGCGTTGTTTAGGAACGCAGGCAAAGCACGGTTTCCTCCGACCACGAGGAGCCGACCTTGAGGGTCCCACGACATGCCAGCGCACATGATGTCGCTGGGGATCACCGCATTGAGTCGTAGCAAGTCGTTGGGCGCGAGCGGATCGAAGATGAAGAGGAAAGTTCGGTCTTGCGGCTGGCAAGCCGGATTCGCCGTGGGCGTGTAGACGAGTTCGCGATGCCACATCAGGACCTTGCCGCGGTAGAGTCCCGTCGGGATCAGAGCTCCGTGCGAGAACTCAGGGTACAGATGCGCGGTTGTGCAGCTCGGGTGTGTTTCGATGCAGCGCGTCCAGTCCCACGGTCCGGCCCACGTCTGCGCGGCGCTGTCCCGAACGAACGCGAGAAGAATCAGGACCGCGATCGCCCACCGAGCGAAGTATCGGCGGAGATGTCGAGGATCACGCGGTGACGCGGTGACGCGGTGACGCGGTGACGCGGTGACAGGTCGGTCGACATCGAAAGCTTCATGTTTCCCTCCTGCGCGAGAAATCAGAATCGGAAAGAAAGCCGGGTTTACAACCCGCGTCCGAGTCTACGCGTGCCTCAGGGAACCCGCAACGCCTCGTGACGGATCCGAACCCACGCAACTCTTTCCTAGTGCGCTCGCCGAATTCAGCGCGTCGCATTCTCTTGTCGGCTCAATCGTCTTCGTCACTCGACAACACAGGCGCGAACACCTCGAGATTCTCGAGGAAAACACCCGTTCCACGCGCGACCGCCGTCAGCGGATCATCCGCGACCCGTGCCGGAATCGACAGCACTTCCGTCATCGCTTCCGGCAACCCGTAGAGCATCGCTCCACCGCCGCACAGCGTGATGCCCGTGTCGACCAAGTCTGCGGACAGTTCCGGCGGCGCCTCTTCCAGCACGCCGCGCACTGCTTCACAAATCAGACGCACGGGATGACTCAGCGCTTCGCGCATTTCGATCGACGTCACAGTCGTCTTTCGCGGCAGGCCCGTCACCGAATCGCGCCCCTTCACTTCCATCGACAATTCCTGCTTCATCGGCCACGCAGAACCGATGGTGAGCTTGACGCGCTCGGCCGTTTGCTCGCCGATCAACAGGTTGTGATGGCGGCGACAGTGATTGATGATCGCCTCGTCCATTTCATCGCCAGCGATACGCAACGAAGTCGAACGCACGAGTTCGCCCAACGCGAGAATCGCGATGTCCGTCGTTCCGCCACCGACGTCGACGATCAACGAACCGAACGGTTCACGCACAGGCAAATCGATACCAAGACCAGCGGCCAACGGCTCTTCGATCAAGTACACCTTGCGTGCGCCCGCGCGTTCGGCCGAGTTGATGACGGCACGACGTTCGACCGCAGTGATCCCGACCGGTACTGCGATGACGACGCGCGGCTTCACCCAATTGCGACCGGCGTGCACCTTCGTGATGAAGTAACGCAACATCTTCTCGGTCACGTCGAAGTCGGCGATGACGCCGTTCTTGAGCGGACGAATGGCTTCGATGTTGCCCGGCGTTTTGCCGAGCATCGCTTTCGCTTCGTTGCCGACGGCCATACCGCCGTTGAGTACTTCGCCCGTCGTCTTGTCGACAGCAACCACGCTCGGCTCGTTCAACACGATGCCGCGTCCGCGCACGCTGACGAGCGTGTTGGCGGTTCCCAAGTCGATGCCCATGTCGACGGAGAACCGACCGAGTGCCCACTGAATGGGCTTGAAAACACTGCTCATCGACGACTCCAAAGGATCCGGCCCGCGGCCGTTCCCAACAGGACGCCTCGCACGCGCACGCGACGCAGCGAGCGGACAGCGCCGGAAGCGGCGCAGACGTTCGGGAGTCTACAAGGGGCGGAGTCGCGTTCAAGGACTGCATACGACGCCCAGAGATTCAGGAAGTCGCAATCCCGATCACGCCTTACTCACCCGAAGCGTCTGCGTACTTTGCTCCGCGAACAGACTTGGTCGCGCGTGGCTTCCTTGGCCGCACTCGAGCGAACTCCGTCGCCACCGGCTCCCCTCACCAATTCGAGCATACGCAGTCGCACCCGGCTCCCTTCGCCGCACTCGAGCAAGCTCCGTCGCCACCGGCTCCCCTCTCCAGTCCGAGCACACTCCGTCGCCACCGGCTCGCCTCTCCAGTCCGAGCACACTCTGTCGCCACCGGCTCCCCTCTCCAGTTCGAGCACACTCCGCCGCCACCGGCTCCCCTCTCCAGTCCGAGCACACTCTGTCGCCACCGGCTCCCCTCTCCAGTCCGAGCACACTCCGTCGCAACCGGCTCCCCTCTCCAGTCCGAGCACACTCTGTCGCCACCGGCTCGCCTCTCCAGTCCGAGCACACTCCGTCGCAACCGGCTCGCCTCTCCAGTCCGAGCACACTC
>JAWXBU010000070.1:0-13451 GCA_034440255.1 Planctomycetota bacterium
CAGGAGGCCAAGTGTGAGTCAGGAGGCCAAGTGTGAGTCAGGAGACCAAGTGTGGAGTCGGGAAACCAAATGCGGCATCGCGCGACTTGAACACCACGTCAGCGATGCAAGCGCGGTCAGTCGTTTGTAGCGCTCTCCCAACTCCGCTCCACTTTCGCAGTCAGTGCTGCGTGCCGCCCGCTCCACTCTGCCAACCTGCGCCGAACGGCGGACTGTCGAAGCGCGTCCTGAACTCGCGCACGAACCGCACCTCATGTGCAATTCCGCGTGCCTCAACACGACCGCAGAAGCTCCCGTGACCGCGCGCGAACGCATCCATGTGCGGCGTGTCCATCGTCAGCAAACTCAAGTTCTCACTGAACGTGTCGAAGACTTCGCGACCCATCGGCAGATTCACAGTCGGGCACGCTGAACCCGCGACAGCCTGTTCGACCAACGCTTCATCCTGCGCCCTCACATGACGCAAGAACTCAGGCAAGCGCCCGACCTGGGCTCTTCCCTGCAGCATGAAGCGCACGGCGACTCCCGCTCCATTCGCCATGATCGGTCGCCACTCGGGCGGAAAGTCGCGCATCACGAGGTCGAGATCGAGCGTCCAATCCGGCTTCCTGAACGGATCCGCTTTGAACAAGGCCTCGAACGTGAGGTTTTGGCCGAGGCCGCGCACGACGAGCGCTTGCACTTCCTTCGGCCACGTTTGAATGCGCCAGATCATCTCGTCGCGCGGCACCGCATTGCGACTCGTCACGAGGTTGCGTGACATGTGCGCGAAGTTGTAACCGTCGTAATGCAATCCGCTGCCGACGTTCGAAAAGCTCCAGTCGACGAGCGCCAGGCTGGTCGCTCCCGACGCGAGCGCCGACCCACCGAGCACGACGGAACCGACGCGTAACGCTCCACGCCCGTGCCACCAGCGCGCCGTCCACACGGCGATCAGGACGAGTGCGAAAAGTAACGTCGGCAAGTAGTAGCGATAGCCACCAGCGAGCATCGGATGCTGGTAGCCACGCAAACGGAAATCGGCGATGCCGAACGCGACGGCCGCGAGCGGCAGATAGAGGACGAACGGCACCAGCTTCACGCGTTCGAACGCCGCGTCGGCATCCGACCGCGTCGTTCCGCCGCTGAACGTCCCGCCGATCAGTCTGCTGATACCCGTCAGCGTGGACGGCAGGCTGACCACGTACGCGAGCGCGAACACGGCGATGAACACGATGCTCCACGTCGCGCCGTCGATGCCGAACTGCGTTTCGAACATCCCCGATTCGACGAGACCTTGGCCGAGGAAATCGCCGGTGCGTTCGATCGTGGTTTGCTCCGTCTTGCGTCCGCCCTCTTCCGCGAACTTCGCCGACAAGAATCCCAATCCGCGTCCACTCGTCGCCGCGTTGATCGCGATCAAGGGCATCAGGCCGAGCACGAAGCCGGAGAGTGCGATCGGCGCATCCATCAACGTGCGCTTGAGTCCGCGCAATCCGACGTGCATCCCGGCGCAGATGCCGACCGGGATCAAAGCACCCAGGAAGACGAACAGCGCGAAACCGGCTGAATACCAGGCCAGAAAGAGCGACCAGCGCGTGCGCGCGACACCATGGTGTCGGTAGAAGGCCCACAAGAAGATCGTCGTGAAGAGCAGGTTCTCGAAGTGGTTGCCCGAGCACACGACCGAGTAACGCACGATCGTCGACGGCGCGAACACGAACAAGAGGGCACCGATATTCGCCGCGAGCCGTGAAAAGTGGCGGTCGAGCAACATCCACAAGAAGACCAGCGTCACGACGCCCAAGAGCGCCGGCAGAAGTTTGAGGACGAAGTACGAGGATCCGAACAGCCAGTACATCGGAATGGCCGCGTGCCCCATCACGAGCTGGCCGGCCGCGTTGTCGTAGTAGAAGCGCATCGGGTAATGCACCCCGCGCAACTTCGCCTCGGCCATCGTGCCCATCGGGAACAGCTCGAACATCGGCATCACGACTTCCTCGAAGTTCGTGAGCAAGATGAGCGCGCGAAACGCGACGTACAGCACGAGCGCCGTGCACAGTCCGTACGAAATGCGACGCGCTTTCAAAGACGTCCCGTCCAAGCCATCACGCGCAGACGCAGCACAGCGACATAGCCCTGCAACAAGAGTCGCAGCGTCAACGTCGATTCGCCGTGCAAGCGGTTTTGGAATTCGATCGGCACTTCGGCGATGCCGATCTGCGCTCGCGCCGTCTTGAACAAGAGTTCCTGCACGATCGCAGGACCCGGCGAGAACGTCTCCTCGACGCGGATCTTCTCGAGTGTCGATCGCTTCCACGCACGGAAACCGGAATTGCAATCGTGCACGGCTACGCCGAGGAACAGCCGGATGTAGCCGTTGGCGAGCTTCGTGATCCAGCGCCGTGCGAAGCCGCGGTCGGCATCACGACCGCCCTTCGCAGCACGCGAACCGAGCACGAGTCCGACCACCGGATTCGATCCGTTCAGCACACGGATCATGTGCGGGATGTAGCGCGGTTGGTGGCTGAAATCGGCGTCCATCTCGATCACGACGTTCGCACCCATCGCCAGCGCTTTCACGAAACCGTCACGCCCGGAACGGCCGCGTCCGCGATCGGAAGTGCGATCGATCAAGTGCAGGCGCGGCTCGCTCCGTGCCGCTTCACCCACGATCTTCCACGTGCCGTCGGGCGAGTGGTCGTCGATCACGATCACTTCGTATCCCGGCCCGAGCGCCAGAATTTCGGCGACCAGCGGCAGGATGTTTTCCGACTCGTTGTAGGTCGGCAACGTGACCACGACGGCGGGCCGCGCGCGTTGGGTCGTTTCGGGAGGCATGGGGGAGCGCGGTGACGAGCGCCGCGACGCGTGATCCGGAACTTCTTTCCGAAGGTCGTCGGGCGGAAAAAGGATACCGGTGACTTCGACGAGCGGCAACGCGCTCGAAGCTCAATCGAGCGAGTGCACCGCGCCGATAGGGAACACGTTCCGAAGTCCTCGTGCTCGAAGCAGCCCCCGTTGCGACCGATCACGCGCCGAGCGAGTCCTCACTCATGCCCCAAGAGCCTACGCAAGAAACGACGAAATTCGCCGGACCGGCAGGTCTGGGTCGTCGCGTTCCGATCGGCGAAATCCTCGTCGCGGAAGGTCTGATCAAGCCGAGCGAGCTCGACGCGGCACTCGTCTACCGCCAAGAAAAAGGCGTGAAGCTCGGTCAAGCGCTCGTCGCACTGCACCTCGTCAAGCAGTCGGACATCGCGCGTGCTCTGCGCAATCAAGGCAAGGTCCACTGCGTCCACCTGACTCCCGGCATCGTCGATCCCGAGATCGCCGGATTGCTCGGGGAAGATCGCTCGCGCAAGGCGCAAGCGATCGCAGTGAACAGGATCGCCGGCGTCATCACCGTCGCGATGGAAGATCCGAGCGAACTTTATAACGTCGACGCGATCGGCGTGCACCTCGGCGCGCCCGTGTTCGCCGTGCACTGCGAACCGGATCACATCGAGCATTGCCTCAACATCGTCTTCAAGCGCGTCGAGGAAAACACCGGACCGAGCGTCGACGACATCCTGTTGCGCGGCGACCTCAGCGGTTCTGCGGTCAATCTCGAAGTCGCCAGCGAAGAAGAAGAAGCGGGTAGCGCTGCCGAGCTCGACGGTCCCGTCATCAACATGGTGCGCGCCGTGATCGAGGAAGCGTTCAGCATGGGTGCGTCGGACATCCATCTCGAGCCGCGCGCGAACATCTTCGCCGTGCGGTTCCGCGTCGACGGCATCCTGCAAGACCGCGTCAAGCTGCCGAAGGCCTGGGCCCGTCCGGTGATCGCGCGCTTGAAGATCCTCGCGAATCTCGACATCGCCGAGCGTCGTCTGCCGCAGGACGGTCGCGCACAAGCCGAGATCCGCAGCTACCGCGTCGACTTACGCGTCGCTACGACGCCGTGTCTGCACGGCGAAGGCGCCGTCATCCGTATCCTCGACGGCGGTCGCAAACTGCTCGACTTGAAGAGCCTCGCGCTCGACGAACGTCAGCTCGAAGACTTGACGCGCATGGTCGAAGGCGGTGAGGGAATCGTCCTCGCGACCGGTCCGACGGGTTCGGGCAAGACGACTTCGCTGTACGCGCTCCTGCAGCACCTGAATTCACCCGAGACGAAGATCATCACCGTCGAGGACCCGGTCGAGAACCAACTCGATGGCGCAGTGCAAATCAACATGAACGCGAAGATCGGTCTCAACTTCGCGCGCGGGCTGCGCTCGATCTTGCGCCAAGACCCCGACGTCGTGCTCGTCGGCGAAATTCGCGACGAAGAAACGGCTCAGATCGCCGTTCAGGCCGCGATGACGGGTCACATCGTGCTTTCGACTTTGCACACGAACGGTGCTGCCGAGTCGGTGACGCGTCTGCGCGACATGAAAATCGAACCGTACATCTTGGCCGACACGTTGCGCGGGCTCTCGGCCCAACGTCTCGTGCGCAAGATCTGCCCCAACTGCAGGTTCAGCGTCGATCCGAAGGAGGGCATGCTCGAACGCCTCGGCTTGAAGCGCGGCGACGGCGAGTTCTACGCCGGCAAGGGCTGCGACAACTGCGGCGGTCAGGGATACAAGGGCCGCCTCGCGATCTACGAAGTCATGCGCATCGATCCGACGCTCGCGTCGATCGTACGTCGTGACGCCGGAGTCGAAGCCCTGCGCAACGCCGCCATCGCGGGCGGCATGGCGACTCTGCGCGCCGACGGTCTGCGCAAGGCGCTCGCTGGACAGACCACGCTCGACGAAGTGTACGCAGCCACCGTGCGCGACTCCTGAGGCTCGCCCCACATGCAAACCATTTTTCTCGTACACGACAGCCAGGAATCGCCGGCGACGCGCAAGGCCAACCTCGAGATGGCCGGCTTCGAAGTAGCGCTGATGAGAAGCGGCGAGGAAGCGTTGAAGGCGCTCTCGGCGAAGAAGCCGGCGCTGATCCTGATGGACGTTCTGCTCGACGGAAAGAACGGTTTCGAGGTGTGCCGAGCCGTGCGCGAGCGCGTCGGCCCGGGAGAGGTGCCGATCATCTTGTGTTCGAGCATCTACCGGTCGCGCATCTACCGCGACGAAGCGAATGCGGCCGGTGCGCAGCGCTACTTGCTCCAACCGATGAAGATCGAGGACCTGGTCTCGAACGTGTCGGACTTGGCCGTCGGAAGCGCTAAGCCCAAGTAATCGAGAGCGGTGTCGATTGACACCGCTGCGCAGATGGTCGAACCTGCGCGCCCCTTCTTGGAGCGCACATGATCCGACTCGACACCCGCCGAACGATTCACGCCTGCACGGCTCTCGCCGCGCTTTTCGTCTTCACGTCGCTCGCGCGCGTGGAGGACAAGCCGTCCACAAAGCCTCCCGCGAAGGTTCTGCGTCTGCGTCCGGCGCTGAAGTACTCGATGATCGCGGGCGAGCTCAGCGTCGAGGAGAAGTTCGCGCTCGCGAAAGCACTCGGCTTCGAAGGCATCGAAGTCGACAGCCCGAGCAGCCTCGACAAGAAAGAGGTCGTCGCCGCAGCGAAGAAGACGGGGCTCGTCGTGCACGGCGTGATCGATTCCGTCCACTGGCTGAAACGCTTCTCCGATCCGAGTGTCAGCGTGCGTGAAGAAGCCGGTCGCGCGTTGAAAGGCGCGATCGACGACGCTCATCTGTTCGGCGCGACCACGGTTCTCGTCGTGCCGGGCGCCGTGCGCGACGAGAAGACGGAGAACTTCGAACAAGCCTGGTCGCGCAGCCACGACGAGATCGCGCGGCTCGTGCCTTACGCGAAAGAGAAGGGCGTGAAGATCGCGATCGAGGTCGTGTGGAACGACTTCCTCACGACGCCCGAGCAACTCGTCAAGTACATCGACGAGTTCAAGGACCCGACCGTCGGCGCGTACTTCGATTGCTCGAACATGATCAAGTACGGTCGGCCTAGTGCCGAGTGGATCAAGCTGCTCGGTCCGCGGCTCCTGAAGTTCGACTTCAAGGGATACAGCAAAGAGAAAGGCTGGGTCGCGATCGGCGACGGCGACGAGGATTGGCCGGCAGTGCGCGCGGCGCTCGCCGAGATCGGCTACGACGGCTGGGCGACGGCAGAAGTCGACAGCAGCGACAAAGAACAACTCGCCGACGTGAAGAAGCGCATGGACCGCGTGCTTTTCGACTGACGCGCGATGGCGCTCGAACTCGTCGGCATCACGAAGCACTTCGGCGCGCAAGTCGCGCTGGACGCCGTTTCGTTGAAGGTCGAGGACGGTGATTGCTACGGATTCATCGGCCACAACGGCTCCGGCAAGACGACGGCGATGCGCATCGCTCTCGGCCTGCAGCGTGCCGACAGCGGACGCGTGCTCATCGACGGATTCGACGCGTCGAAGTTTCCCCGCGAGGCACGCGCGCGACTGGGCGCCCTCATCGAAACACCTGGTTTTCAAGGCGCTTGGAGCGCACAGCGCAATCTCGCGGAGCTGGCGCGCCTGCAAGGGTTCGCGCGACAGGAAGCTGAGCGGGAAGCGTCGCGCTGGATCGAACGCGTGGGGCTCACGCACGCCGGGCTAAAGAGCGTGCAGAACTTCAGTCACGGCATGCGGCAGCGCCTCGGCATCGCATCGGCCTTGCTCGGTTCGCCGCGCTATGTGCTGCTGGACGAGCCGACGAACGGACTCGATCCCGAGGGCATCGCGGAAATGCGCGAGCTCATCACGAGTCTGCGACGGGAATCGAAACTGACTTTCCTCGTGTCGAGCCACCAGTTGCACGAGCTCGGGGCGATCTGCAATCGCGTCGGCATCCTGCGCGGCGGTCGGCTGCTCGTACAGGAAGAGACCACGAAACTCATCGGCGCGAATGGTACGCGGTGGCGACTCGAGACTTCGAACGTCGAGAAGGCGCGGGCGGCCGCTCGCGAGTTGGGTCTCGAGACTCTCGAAGGCGAACCTCGCGTGCTGTCGCTCGATCTGTCGGGCAAGCGCAGCGCCGACGTGACGCGCGCACTCGTCGAGCGCGGCGTGGAGGTCGTGTCGTTCGCACCGAGCTCCGTCGGGCTCGAGGACATCTACATGCGCTTCGCGCGCACGGACAGCGGCTCGAAACGCGCACCTTCCCCAGTCACCTCCGCGGCGCCGGCGGTTCCGAGCGCACCACAACAGCGACTGGCACCTCCGTCACCGATCGCGCGTATGACGGCGTTCGATCTGCGGCGGTTCCTGCGCTCGACGAGCCTCGTTCTCTTGTTGCTCGCACCGATCGCCCTGGCCGTGATCGCGTGCGTGCGCCGTGGAATGCTGAATCGTGCCGAGGAAGGAGCCGTCGAAGGAGCAGAACTCTTCAGCGCGACCGGCGCGAACGCGTTCGAAGCACTGGGTATCGCACTACAAGCCGGACTTCCGGCGCTGGTGTTCATCGTGCTCGGCCTCGGCAGCCAAAGCCTCGCCGCCGAATATGCGCGCGGAACTTTGCGCAATGTACTGCTTCGACCTCTGCGCCGAATCGAGTGCGCACTAGGCAAGTGGGCCGCGCTCGTGATCACCACGCTCCTGGCTTACATCGCGCTCGCGGCCACGTCGTTCGCAGTCGCCGGTTGGATGTTCGATTTCGGCGACGTGGCCGAGATCCTGCCGAACGGTCAACGTTTCACGCTCACGCCCGCGTCGGACCTGTGGCCGCTCACATGGTCGGCGTTGCTGTCGCCGCTCGCGCCGCTCTTCGCGTACACGTCGATCGGATTCCTCGCCGGTGCGATCGCGCGCACCGGAGCCGGAGCACTCGCACTGGGCCTCGGGCTGGGCGTCGCACTCGATCTCGCGCGGGCTTTGATGCGTGAATTCGCAGGCGGAGGATTTCTACCCTCCGATCACATCAGCTCACCGCTGTCGGACACGTCGTTCCTGCGCTTTTTCGTGGACTCTTCTCAGGGCGTGAGCAACGCGACGTTTGCGTACGCGAGCACGTCCTTGTGGGTGCCTGTCGCATGGGCTGTCGTGTGTTTCGTCGTTGCATCGAGCATCTTGAACCGGAGGGCGATCCCTTGAAAACGTGTCTACTCGCTCTGATTGTCGTCCTCGTGAGCGGTTGTTCGTTGATCAAGAAACGCACGCTGGCCGATGCGCCGCCGCCGCTCCTCGACATGGAGGAGCCGTTGGAATTGCGCGAGGAACCCGCCGACGAAACAGCGCGTGTAGTGCTGTCGGCCGGATCGTTCACCGGAATCTACGTGACGAGCGGGGCCACCTCGCTCGACGCTTTGGCCGAGGGCGGCGAAGGCGTTCTGGTCGCGCGCGTCGTCGAGAATTCACCGGCCGATCTTGCGGGCGTCGTGGAAGGCGATCTCATCGTCGAGGCGAAAAACGGCCCGAAAACCCTCGTTCCGAAGTGGCCGAGCGAATGGCGCGCACTCGAAATCGAGGCGACGAGCGGCACGATCATCGACATCGTGGTCGATCGCGCGGGCAGCGAGCGAACCTTCTCGCTCACGACTGTGCCGCGCGTCCGCGCGCCGGAGCGCGCAGCCGTCGAACGCTTTCGTGAAGAAGAGAAAGTGGGGCTCGTCGTGCGCTCGGCCACCGAAGTCGAAGCGCGCAGCGCGGATCTCGGGCCCGGAGGCGGTGCCGTGATCGTCGGCTTGTCGCGTGCGAGTCCGTGGCGTGACGCCGGCTTGAAGTTCGAGACACTGATCGCGCGTGTCGACGGTGTTCCTGTGGCGCATCCGCAAGTGTTGATCGACGCCGTCCGCGCGCGAAAGAGCGGAGAAACGCTCGCACTCGAAGTCGTGACCGATGGCACCACGCGCACCGTGGTCGCACCGATCGGTCGACGCGCGACCGAGATACGCGAGGTCTCGATCCCGCTCCTCTACGAATACGAGTCCGATCGCGGGCGGTCCGAGACCTCGATTCTCTTCGGCGTCTTCAAGCACGAGAGCACGTCGGCTGCTTGGCACACGCGCCTCTTCTGGATCCTGAATTTCTCGGGCGGTGAGGCCGATCGACTGGTGGAGGAGGGTTCGTGATCGCCGCCATCCTCTGCATGGCCGCGACGCAAAGTCTCGCGAACGTGAGTTCCATCGTGATGCCGGAGGGGGGGCGCGTCATGGATGCCTCGACCATCGATGTCGACGGTGACGGTTCCTCTGACATGCTGATCGCGTCGGTGAACGGCACCACGCGCACGATATCGATCCACTTGCGGCGCGCGACCGGCGCAGCGTTCACTTCGACGGCGGATGCGTCGTTGGATCTGCAACAGGACGTCGTGTGCTTCGCTGCGGGAGACGTTCACGCCGATTTGGGCCGGGAAATCGTGCTCTTCAACGCAAACGGCGCCTTCGTGTGGCGCTGGCGCGAGTCCGAGGAATCACGGCGCGTCGCGAAGCTGGCTGCGTGCGAGTTGCTATGGCAATGGCCCGATCGCCTCACAGCGTTCGCATGGCAGTCGGCGATCACCGACGTGGACGGAGACGGCCTCGATGACCTGACCGTTCCCGAGCCGAACCGTCTGCGTGTTCTCTTCCAACGGCGCGGCGAGGACGGCAAGTGCAGCTTCGACGTGCAGCAAGTGCTCGTGCCGGGTGACTCGGACTCCGGCGGCCGCGCACTCGACTTCGATCGAGCTGCCGAAGTTCGGCAAGCGGGTACGAAGCGTCGCACACGCATGGCAGTGACGAGCGGCGGAGTCCAGATCGACGGGGACCGCGACGGTGTCGGACCGTATCTGTGGATTCAAGAAAACGTGCCCGCGCCACAGATCGTCGACTTCGACGGCGACGGGGATCGAGACGTGTTGTTCCTCGAGAACGACGCGCTCGTCGTCTTCACGCAATCCTCGGCGGGTGTGTTCGCGAACGAGCCGTTGCGCTTGAAGAGTCCGGTGCCGGTCACGCGCGCGCGCGAACTCGACGTGTCGTACTTGGCCAAGAGCCTGGATCTCGACGGCGACCAGCGCGTCGACTGCGTGTTCTCGGCGGGGGACAAGCGTTCGAAGGACGTACGTACGCAAGTGCTCGTGTTCTTGTCGAAATTCGTCAAAACGGGCGAAGCCGCTCTCTTCGGGAACGAGGGCACGCCCAGCCAACTCTTGCTGCTCGACGGCTTCGCGCGACCGATCGGATTCGAGGACGTCGACGGCGACGGCAAGCCGGATTTCGTGGCCGGTGCCGTCAAGCCCGACTTGATCGACGGCCTGCGCGCAGCAGCTTCCGAGCGCATCGACGCCGAGTTGTACGTCTACAAGAACACCGGAGTCGGGTTTTCGAAACGTCCTGATCTCGTGCACAAGATTTCGATCCAAGCTGGCGGGCTCGATCTCGTCGCGCGTTTTCTCGGTGACGTCACCGGCGACGGCGTGGCAGATTTCTTCGAGCGCGCGGACAAATCGCTTCTGAAAGTTCACATGGTGCGACGCACGAGGGATGGGCTCACCGTCGTCGAGAAGCCGATTTTCGAGTGGCCGCTCGAGGCGGACGCGCGCTTGCTCTTGCCGCGTCGACTCGGAGCCGGTTCGTGGGACGTCTTCGCGATCGAGAAGGAGGCCGTGCGATGCGCCAGCTTCCGTTGATCTTCGTAGCGACACTGATCGCACAGTCCGGAGCAGCCGAACTCGTCGTGCGCTCGTCGACTCCCGAGATCGAGCATTGCGCCGATTGGAAATTGGCACCGCTCGACGGCGCTCCGGGCGTCGAACTATTCGTGGTCACGCGCGAAGGAGTGCTCGAGACGTTCTCGTTCGCGAAGCGCGATGCGGGGCCGACGCGTGCGAAGACTGGCCGGATCGCAGACGCCGCGCACTGCGCGCTGGCGCTCGAAGTGTTGCAAACGGACTCCAAAACAGGCCTTTTCGTGGCTTCACCACGCGGCGTCGAACGCCTCGAGCCCGACGCCACCGGATCCTTCGAAGGCGCCGCCGTGCTGCTCGCGCCGCGCGCCAAGATGACGGTTCGCACCGGTCGGCCGACGTTCGCACCGCTCGCCGTCGACGTGAACGGCGACGGTCGCACCGACGTGATCGTGCCCAAGGGGAACGCGCTCGAAGTGTGGGTGCAGAACGTAGCGACCGGCGCGGGATCCGACGTTGAGTTCGCGAAAGTGGCGACGGTGCAAGTGCGCGTCTCGTCGAGTGAATCGACGGATGCCGGCGATCTCTCCGATGATCTGGAGAGTTCACTCCAGATCCCGAGCTTGCATCTGGCGGACGTGAACGGCGACGGTCGCGACGACTTGCTCGTCGAGGACGGACAGAAGCGTGCGTTCCATCTCGTGCGGGTGGACGGATCCATTCCCGCCGTGCCCGACGTGTCGGTCGATCTCGCCATATTCAAGGACACGACCGCGCGCGGTGAGTTGACGCTCGGGCGCACGCTCGCCGGTTCCGACAAGGCTGTGTACGAAAGTCGCGATCTCGACGCCGACGGCATCCCCGACGCGGTGATCGCACAGGGGCGCAAAGTGTGGGTGTTCCACGGGTCGAAGGCCGGTCCGCAATTCACCGAGCCGTCGAACGTGCTCAAGGCGGCCGACGACGTCACGGCTGCGATGGTGTTGAAGCTCGACGACGACGAGCGGCCGGACTTGTTGCTCGTCCGCGTGGTCGTGCCGAGTCTGGGCACGATCTTGCGCGGCCTCGTTTCCTCGTGGGAAATCGAGATGAACGCCGTCGGTTATCAGAACTCGGGCGAGCGTAAATTCGACACGACTCCGAAGTGGAAGAGCAGGATCACGTTCACAGTGCCATCGATCCTCTCGATCGCGAAGGATCCCGAGAAACTGCTCACGCGCTTCGAAGGCGTCGGCAAGAAGTTCCGTTTGCCGGCCGAGGGCGATTTCGACGGAGACGGTGCGGCGGACGTCGCGCTGGTATCCGAGGATGCGACGACGCTTGACGTGTGGCGCGGCAGCGGCGCAGCGAGTGCCGTCGACGACGACGCGAATGACCAGACGCTGCGGCGCGTGCTCTTCGAGGACGAGAATCGCGCGTGGGACCTGGATCGCTTGGTGGCCTGGCTGTCGTCGTTCGGCGAGCAACGTGTCGCGTTGGTCACGGGCGGCCGCGAGCCGAATGCGCGCCACGCGCTGCGATCGAAGACGGAATGGCGTCTGGCGAGCCTGGCACCAGGCGACGTGGACGGTGACGGCAAGTCGGAGATCGTGCTCTCGTACGAAGCGCTCGACGGCAGCGGGCGGGCGGTGTTCGACGTAGTGGCTTGGAAGTGAGCGGACAGTCACAGGCTCGATGCGTGCGGTCCTGTCCAACTTGAATCGGCGGACATCGCCCAGTCTCAGGTTGGTCTGGAGAGGATTGCGGCGGCGATCCAAGACCTCGGGTTTCACACGTCACTGCGGCCGGCGTGCGACGTAGGCTCGCTGCCCCTCGACTCTGGAGACTCGACGATGAACGCATCCCTGCTGTTGGCTCTCACGCTCATTCCTCTCGTCAATACGCCCACGAGCGATGCACCGCCCGAACTCGGCAAGGTGCGCTTCGGACGCGACGTCGATGCGGCCCTCATCGCAGCCGCAGCTCAGAAAAAGCCTGTGTTCCTGCTCTTCCAAGAGATCCCGGGCTGCGCGACGTGCAAGAATTTCGGCGCCGGTCCGCTGACGGAGCCGCTGCTCGTCGAAGCGATCGAGACCCTGTTCGTGCCCGTCGTCGTACACAACAACAAGGGTGGCGACGACGCCAAGGCGCTCGAGCGTTTCCGCGAGCCGGCCTGGAACAATCCGGTCGTGCGCTGGCTCGACGCGAGCGGTCGCGACTTGATCCCGCGCGAGGACGGCGTGTGGAACTCCGGTGCGATCGCGACACGCATGACGAAGGCGCTCCAGAAGAGCGGGACGAGTGCTCCCGATTGGTTGCAATCAGCTGCGCTCGAGCTGGACACGAGCGCGCACCAACGCGTCGTGCTCGGCATGCACTGCTTCTGGGAAGGACAGGCCGCGCTGGGCGCACTCCCCGGCGTCGTGGACGCGCGACCCGGTTTCGTCGACGGGTTCGAAGTCGTCGACGTGCGCTTCGCACCGAGCGTGATCTCGACGGCGGAGTTGATCGCGCGCGCCGACAAGGTCGGGTGCGCGACGCACGTGTGGGCGAGCACTGCGGCCGAGCTGGAAGTTGCGCGCTCGATCGTGGGAAATCGTGCACGCTCACTCGAAGGATCAGTACGTGCCGCTGCCGAGACCGACGATCTGCGGCGCTTGAAAGCATCGAGGACGCTGAGCCGTTTGAAGCTGACGCGCATGCAATCGGTGCGCGTCAATGCACAACTGTCTCTGGAGGGGGCAGATCCGCGGTCCGCGCTCTCGCCGCTCCAGATCGCTGCGCTGCGGGCGATGGAAGTGGAACAGCCTCGCTGACTGGAGACGTCTAGTCCTGAGTTGTCCGTTCTCCGATCGAATCGAGGGTACGGTGCCAGGTACAACCACGACGGTTCGCGCTGGCCGCTGATCGTGTGGGGTACGGTGCCAGGTA
>JAWXBU010000071.1:0-27199 GCA_034440255.1 Planctomycetota bacterium
CAGGTGAGTGGCGGAGTACCGCCATTCACCTGCCAGGAATTCTGTCAAGAGAAGAAAAGGGGCGTGGCGGCGGAGTGTGCTGAGTTGCTCGGAATGGAAATGATCAGTTCCGGTGAAGCTGGGCGTGGCGGCCAAGTGCGGCTCCATGTCGGATTGGAATCGTCAGTTCCGGTGCAGCTGGGCGTGGCGGCGGAGTGTGCTGAGTGGCTCGGAATGGAAATGAGCAGTTCCGGTGAAGCTGGGCGTGGCGGCCAAGTGGGCTTTCTGCGTGCATGGAAACGTCAGTTCCAGTGCAGCTCGGCGTGGCGGCAGAGTGTGCTCGAGCGCCAGTGTCCGCGGACTCGTCGACAAGCACATGCACGCTGGCAGGATCAACGCAGCGCGGTAGCGCGCGCGTGCTCGATCGTCTTCGTCGAGCCGGGAGCGAGCATCGTGCGACCGGTCGCGTCGGTGAACTCCACCGCACCACGCTTGGCCTCGATCGTGATCCCGACGTCGTCGATACGCATGCTCGCCGCACCTTCTGTGACCTCGAGCGCCCCGAAGGTGCACACGACCAAGGCCGTTCCTTCGAGCTGCGCGCCTCCGTCGAAAAGACGTACGGCCAGTCGATCGAGACGCTCGATCGTGAAGCTCGATTCGGGCTCGATCGCGACTTGATCGTCACCACGCGCGAGTTCGGCACGACTGTTAGCGCTTGTGGAACAACCGTCTCCGTTGGAGGCCGGAACGCTCTCTCCAACCGTGACGAGTTCCGCACCACGGTAAACGGTTCCTTCGACCGCGCGCAGCATCACACCGTTCGCACCACTCTTCATGACGAGGATCCCGATCAACACGACTACGGCGAGCGGCAGGAGCGACTTGGGTAGTCGGATGCGGTGGCGCGTCTCGGCTGCGATCAGGCTTCTGCGCGCACTGGCCGCAAGATCGTCATCGTGGCGCACGTCCGCAGCTGCGCGTGCTCCCGAAGCGATGCGAGCGATGCCGACGACGAGCTCGCGATAGGACCCATTGCAGTCGACGCAGCGAGCCAAATGCGCGCGCAAGGCCGGCGATTTCGCGCCGACGTTCGCACTACCGAGGAACGCATGGATCTCGACGCGCGCGGCGTCGCAATCCAAATCACCGCTGAGTTTCGGGTCGACCATGGGCGCAGGTCCGCACGCGAGGTCGATCGACAGAAACGGCTTCCTGCTTGAGCTGCAGGGGCGCAGGTTGCGCGGCAGGCGATCCCCGCGCGGCCGCAGGGGCTGCCGCGGGCTCAGACCAAGCGCTCGAAGCCGAGCTCGATACGCCGCAGCGTACTGGGTCCACCGAGCCAGGTCATCGTGTCGAAGAGGTCGGGCCCTCCGGCCTGTCCCGTCAAGGCGCACCGCAGCGGTTGGAACAATGCAGGCATCTTGAGCCCCTGATCCGCGACCCACTGCTTGGCGCCTTCGCGCAAACTCGCCGCATCGACACCACTCGCGACCCGCGGGCCGAGCCAGGAGTGGAAAGCGCGCAGCGTTTCGATGCGCTTCTCGTGCTTCTTCGCGCCTTTCAGCGCGGGTTCGTCGTAGATCAAGCTCTCGTCCGCAACGAACAGGTAGGTGATCTGATCGGCCAGCTCGGAGTACGTGTGCACACGCTCTTTCACGCCGGCGACGACGGCAAGATACCAGTCGCGACGAGCGTCCAATTGAGCTTCCGTCGCAAGACCCTTCGCGACAACCCAAGGCTTCGCGATGTCCGCCAAGTGTTCGAGTGAATCGCGGCGGATGTACTCGCCCGCGAGCCACGTGAACTTCTCGATGTCGAAGATCGCGCCAGCCTTGTTGACGTCCTTGATGTCGAACTTGGCGACCAGTTGATCGACGCCGAAGACTTCGGTCGAGCCGTCGAGGGCCCAGCCCTGCAGGCACAAGAAGTTGACGGTCGCGTCGCGCGGAAAGCCCTGGTCGCGGTAATCCGAAAGCGCCGTGTCGCCTGTGCGCTTCGACAACTTCTTCTTGTCCGTGCCGAGCATCAACGGCAAGTGCCCGAACTCCGGCGCCTGGCGTTCGAAGGCTTTGTAGAGCAGGACTTGCTTCGGCGTGTTCACGAGGTGTTCCTCGCCGCGGAACACGTGGCTGATCTGCATGTCGACGTCGTCGCACACGACGACGAAGTTGTAGGTCGGATTGCCGTCGCTCCGGACCATGACCCAGTCTTCCACTTCTTCGTTCGCGAACTCGACGTCGCCGCGCACGTGATCTTTGAAGCGTGTCTTCCCTTCCGGCACGGCGAAGCGCAGCGTGAACGATGAGCCGTCCCTCGCTCTCGCATCCGATTCGGAGCGCGACAGGCGCCGGCACAGGCCGTCGTAGGCGATGCGCTCTTTTTTCGCCGAGAGTTCGGCGTTCAATTGTTCGATGCGCTCGCGCGTGCAAAAGCAGCGGTAGGCCCAGCCCTTTTCGAAGAGCACCTGCGCCAGTTCCTTGTGCCGCGGGAGACGCAGAGTCTGGTGGTAGGGCGCGAACGGGCCGCCGATGTCGGGGCCTTCGTCCCAGTCGAGGCCGAGCCAACGCAATCCTTCGAGGATCGCGACTTCGTTCTCCTTGGTCGACCGCTCAGGGTCGGTGTCCTCGATGCGCAGCAGGAATTTTCCGCCGCGACCACGCGCGTAAGCCCAATTGAAGAGCGCGGTGCGCGCACCACCGATGTGAAGTTTGCCTGTAGGGCTCGGAGCAAATCGGACGCGGATCGGTTGAGTCACTGTTTCTTGGTCCTTCTGAATCGCGAGAGGATAGCGAGACGCTGGAGCGGGCGCTTGGGGGCGCGACGAAAACGAGTTACAACCGCCGCATGACGAAGCCTCAGGTGAAGCTCACGCGGTCGATCGTTCAACGTGCACCGAAGACCCTGTTGCACGAGCATCTCGACGGAGGTCTGCGCCCTGCGACCGTGTTGGAACTCGCCGATCGCGCCGGTTACACCGAGCTGCCCGAATCGGATCCGCTGAAGTTGGCCGACTGGTTCGCCGCCGGTGCTGCGCGCGGAAGTTTGCCGCTCTACCTCGAAGGATTTCGTCACACGATCGCGCTGATGCAAACAGCGGACGCGCTCGAGCGCGTCGCGTACGAGTACGTCGAGGACATGGCCAAGGACAACGTCGTGTACTCGGAAGTGCGTTTTGCGCCGCATTTCCACACGCAACGGGGCCTCGGGCTCGACGCGGTGATGAAAGCGGTCACGCGCGGACTCGAGCGTGGCTCGCAAGACTTCGGCGTCGAAGCGCGCACGATCGTGTGCGCGATGCGCAATCTGTCGGCGATGTTGTCGATGCAGATGGCCGAACTCGCGGTCGCCTGGCGCGCGCACGGCTGCGTGGGTTTCGATCTCGCCGGCGAAGAGGCCGGTCACCCGGCGAAGCACCACATCGACGCGTTCCATCTCGTCAAGCGCATGAACTTCGCTATCACGATCCACGCCGGCGAGAGCTTCGGCCCGGAGAGCATCTGGCAAGCGCTGCAGTACTGCGGTGCCCACAGAATCGGCCACGGAACGCGTTTGATCGAGGACATGGTCGTGCACGACGGCAAGGTGCTTTCGATCGGCCCTCTCGCGCAGTACGTGCTCGATCACCGCATTCCGATCGAAGTGTGCTTGAGCTCCAACGTGCACACCGGTGCGACGACGAGCCTTGCTGCGCATCCCTTCCCCCACTACTTGGCCAAGGGCTATCGCGTCACGCTCAACACCGACAACCGATTGATGTCGCGCACGAGCATGACCGACGAATACATGCTGGCGCACGAGCACTTCGGCCTCACGCTCGATCAACTCGAGAAGATCGCGATCAACGGCATGAAGAGCGCGTTCGCGCACCACGACGAGCGCATTCGGCTCATCTTCGATCGCATCAAACCGGGCTACGCCGCGCTGCGCTCGAGCCTCGAGAACTAGTGGGCTGTAACGGCTGATTCGCTAGCAGAATTCGTGCTCGTTCGTCGTCGAGTAAGAAGCGACGACGACCGCGTATCCCCAATCGATAGGCCGAGGAGGAGCGACGCCGCCCGGCGACGAAGGAGGGTGGAGCCTGCCAGCGGATCAGCCGTTACGGTCCACTAGAGTCGGGACGCGCGCGACCCACCGCCCTGGTGTTCCGATTCAGCGCGGCAGCGGAGACGCGACCGTCGGCGAAAAGAAGGCACGGTGTTCGGGCTTCGCGCGCGCTTCCAGCGCAGCAAGCGTGCGTCGGTAGAGCACGTTGCGGGCTTTTTCATTGAGGTTGTCGCTGTCGCCCTTGCCGTACGTCGCGAGCCCCTTGCCGATGTAGCGGAACAGCGTCGCTTGCTCCTCCCTTGTGCGCTTCTCCTCGATGTTCTGGATGACGCGGGTCATCTTCTCCACGTCGGTTCCGAAGTGCAGCATCACGAGGCGCGCGAACCAGATCGGCGACGAACCCGGGCGTTCCCAATTCGCTGCGATCGTCTCGGGGCGACACCGATCCAACGTCGACGCAGTCGAGAGAGCAGAGAACGAGAGGACGCCGACGATCGCTGCGATGCGAACGAATCCGCGCGCTTCGATCAACTTGGCGAGGCCGATCCCGAGGCACACGGCGACGAAGGGCCAGATCGGCATCAGGTACCTGAAATTGAGCACGAAATTGCGCGGCCCGATCGCGAAGTCGGTGGCGACATACGCGACGAAGAACAACACGGTGAACGCGAACGCGAAGAGTCCCAGGTCGCGTGCATCGGCGCGCAACCGCGACGACGGGGCGCGACCGAAGACACGCATCACGACATGGGACACGACGACGGCGAACTGCTTGCGCGCACGCCATCCGACGCTGAGCACGGTCGCGAGAATCGCCAACGTCGCCGCCCTCCCGATGTCGAGCGCCTGGATGGAGAGACTCTCGTGGAACCACAGCGCTTCGGGGTAGTCGACTTCGAACATCCGCGCAGCCTTCTCGAACACCGAGAAGCGCACGACGCCGTTCATGTCGACAGCCGTTCCGTACTTCAGGCCGTGCACGAAGTGGTCGAGGATGCCGGCCTCGTACACCTCGAACCCGCGGAAGCCGCATTCGATCCCGTACAGGATCCACGGCGTGAATCCGATCGCGAACCCGGCGACCCACGGCAGGGCATGTTTTCTCGCGAAAAACCACGGATCCTCGAACCACTCGAACACGGCGACGAGGAGTAGCACGAGCAACAGTCCGTAGCCGAACCACAGCGCGAATCCCGACGCGAGCCCGAGGAACGCCGTGCGCAACCAGCCCCCGCGTTCGGCCGCTCGCCACTCGAAGTAAAGGCACGCCAGCAACAACGCGAACGCGTTGCTCTCCATGTGCGTGCCGAACACCATGCACGAGAGATACGTGTACCCAGGCGGTGACAACGCCAGCATCAGCGCGCCTATCCAGGCCGCCGTTCGCCCCGCGAAACGATCGAGCAGGCGGAACGCGCAGTAAACGGCGACGAGCGCGAACAACACTCCGACGAGTCTCAACGCGACGATGCGCGAACCGAACACCGCGTAAAACGGCACGGCCACGACGGACACGACGAGCGAGCCGCCCCAGAAGTGATTGACTTGGTACTCGAAGAACGGCGCGACCGGCCCCTCGAGGAATTCTTGCGCTGCGATCCCGCGCAACAATTCCTCTTGATTGACTTGTTCCTTCTCGAAGACGTCGCTCGGCGGCGCGAATACGACGGCCGCGCGCAGCAAGAACGCGGCGAAAAGGAGCGCGGTGAGCGCAATCCACTTGCGGCGCGGTCGAGCGCTCGCCGCCGGAGCCCCACCCACCGCGCTGCTCACGACCTCGCTCCGGGCTCGCCGTGACGGATCACGGATAGCGCACTTCGACCACGGTGTGGATGCCGCCGCGCACCAGGAAATCACCTTCGACCACGAGACGCTTCGGTTGGATCGCGCGCACGAGATCGTCGAGGATCTTGTTCGTCACCGCCTCGTGGAAAGCGCCTTGATCGCGGTAGCTCCACAGGTAGAGCTTCAAACTCTTGAGCTCGACGCAGCGCTCGTTCGGCGTGTAGCGAATGCGGATGGTGGCGAAGTCCGGTTGGCCCGTTTTCGGGCTCAAACACGTGAATTCACGGCAGTCGAAGCGAATCTCGTAATCGCGACCGACGACTGGGTTCGGGAAGGACTCGAGCGCTTGGTTCGGTGTGGAGGCCATCGCGCGGAGCTTACCCGATCAGCGCTCTCGACGATCGTCGTTGCGCACTGTGTTTCCACTCGCGCGCGCGATCGCGACCTCGCCGACCCGCCGCTCGAGCGACCATTCGAAATCACGAGCCCCGCGCCGGGCACTCGCGGCGACGAAGCCCTCGGCTCCTGGAGCGCGCAGCGTCCGGACACCACTAGTGACGGATTCTTCGCACGCGAAACGAGCGTAGGCGATGCGTCCACCGTCCTCGACAGCGAGGACTTCGAGCACGAATGTCGCCGTGCCGCGCAGCGGCCGCGCGAGTCGGTCGTCGCGCACTTCGAAAATCCAATCCGTGTGGTCGCTGCGTGGCTCACGTCCGTCGACCTCGAGTGTCCGATCGGGGAGCAGCTCGAACGAAGCGACGTTGACTAGCGGTTCCTCGGCACGCACTCGTCGAATGGTCGACGCCGTCCACCACGCCCGGTGACGCCACGGATCGAACAACGCGACGAGTCCAGTCTCGTCTTCGATCCACACACCGGTCGCGACGACCCACTCGCCCGCCGGTTCGCTCGCACGCCAGGCCATGCGCGGCGCTTCGGCCGACGACGTGCCGGGCAGAGCGCGCACTTCGGCAAAGCGCACGAATGCAGGATCGAGGTCGAAAATCGGCGAGCGACTCTCACCACGCCAAGGCGGTTGTTTGCTGCCGAGCGTCGGCGAGAGCACGAGTGTGGTCCCGGGCAGGTCGGGTTTGCCGTCGCGCGAATCCGCGAGCGACAACAAGACAAGTTCGTGCGCGCGCCATTCGGCGAACATGCGCGTGCGCGTCAAGAACGGGATCACTTCGGCGGTGATCTGCAACGGCGCGGTCGATGCATCGCCTGTGCGTGTCGCAAAGGCTCGTTCCAGGCCCAAATCCAGGCCCAAAACGACCTCAGGCGGATCGACGACGAGCACGCGGCCGGCCGCTCCGACATCGGCCTGTGCTGTTTGAACGTGGCCCCGCAGTCGGTCCACGACCTGTGCTGCGAAGGCGTAGTCGCCGGCGGCTCGCATGGCCAGCCACGAGAAACCGAGCGCGATCAAGGCCGGCAAGACGATGCGGCGCGTCCCGAGCAGAGAGGTCGTCGCCACGGCGAGACCGGTCGCGGCGAACGCAGCCGCCACGAAGAGCACGTCGGCCCGCGAGCCGTCGTCCGGCGCGACGCGGATCGAGGCCAACGAGATGAGGGCGAGCAACATCATCACGATCCACGTGAGCGCGAGCCCGCCCCACAAGCGCGGTGCGACGCGCGCACTGCGCAAGACCGGCCACAGTGCGATCAGGACGATCGCGATGCAGACGAGGTAGCTCGGCCAATTGCGCGACAGCGTGCCACCCGTGATCGGGAAGAAGAGCAGTCCGAGTTTTTCGACGGATGCGGCGAGCGCGTCGAGCGGTGACGACCAGGCACGGAAGTCGGGCAATCCGCTCGCGAACGTGGGTCGAGCACGCAGCGCCGAAGCCGTCGCGCTCTCGACGAAAACGCATGCGGTGAACACGAGGAGTGTCGTGACGGCGGTGCGCAAGCGTTCTGCGACGGGCCGCGGACGCCGCGCCGATCCGAGCTCGAGCGCGGCCAGGACAAAGGGCAGGATCCACGCCGAAGTGCCTGAAAACCCGGCCAAAATCGCCGCTACACCAGCCGCGACGATCCAGCCCTTCTCACGCATCTGGCGTCCGCGCAAGAACAGGAATGCGGCGAGCGCTCCGAAAAACCACACGCACAAGTCGCCGAGTCCGCGCGGTCGCGCTAGCGCAGCACCCGCGAGCGGATGAACGGCGACGAACAGAGCACACGCGAACGCCGCAGCACGCGCGGTGTCGCCGCCGACCCACGGCGTGAGTGCGCGGCGCAGCGCGAAGCCGGCCGTCATCGCGCCGAGGAGCAGGACGACCGATGCGACGACGCGCACCCACGTGGCGTGCGCACGTTCGGCGCGAACGGCAGGGCTCACCACGGCCGAGCTCGAAGTGGACGCGGACTGCGCGTCCGAGCTCGAAGCGCCCGAATCCGGCGCAGTGCCGCTCGCGCGCAAGATCAACGTCGGAATCGGACGGACTGCGCCGCCCATCGCCCACGCGACCGGAGCACCGTGCGTCGCTCGTGATGTGCTCTCGCGGAGGAGTGCCAGATCGTCACCGAGCAAACCCGCCTGCAAAAGGCTCGAGTGTGCGAGAAAAGCGAGCACCACGATGGCGATCGAGATCAAAGCGTGGCGCAGGCTGCTCGTCATGGACGGGCGCGATTGTAGGCATCGAGCACAGCGGATCCACGCGCGAAGCTCGCACGGAATCCGCCAGCCTCGTATGCTCACACGCCATGTCCCTGATCGACACGTTCCGCCCGTTGATCGACGCCGCGCGCGGGCTCGATCTCACTGCTCCCGACGTCGCGCGAGACGAACTCGCGAGCCGCTTTCCTCCGCGCGGTCCGGCCGCCCAGGCCCTCAATGCCAAGCTCCGGGCGCTCCTCGACGAAGGCCGCATCGCCGAGCGCGGGGACATGCCGGTGAAGTTCGGTCGCGTCACGAAGGCGCTGCCTGAATCGGACGATTTCTCGATCGACGTCGTGCACATGGACGGACCCGGCCCCCACCATCGGCATCCGGGTGGCGAAGTGAATTACTGCATCGCGCTCGACGGCGAGCCGCGCTTCGACGGGCACGCTCCGGGCTGGGTCGTGATGCCTCCGGGGTCGGGGCACGTGCCCACGGTGAGCGGTGGACGCATGTTGATCGTGTACTTGCTCCCCCAGGGCAAAATCGAGTTCACCAAGACCTGATTTCGTGCCGATCCACGTCGCGTCGAGTACTTTCTAGGGAGCCATGATCCGCGCAACACGATCCCGCGAGCACCGCTTTTCGACGCGCGTCGTCACGCTGTTGTTGCTCGTCGCGTTCGTGCTCCAGTCTGCGGCCCAGGCCAGCCAAGGCTGTATTGCTCGCGCTTTCTCGGGTGCGTGCTGCTGCGTCGAAGCCAGCACGAAAGAGCCCCTCACGCCGTCGTGCTGCGCTGTGCAGCACGCCGAGGAATCGGACACGAGCGACCCGCGCATCGAAGCTGCGCAGGCCTGTCATTGCGAATCTGCTGCGCTGCCGAGCGTCCCCGCGAGCCCCAAACTTCCTGACGCTGCGGCCGAGCGCGACCAGGTTCGTGCGCTGAGCGCACCAGCACTTCTGCCCTTCCTCTGCGACGCCTTGTCGACGCGTGTCCTCGATGTCGGTGTGCGCGTCTCACGACCACCCAGTTCGACGAGTCGGCATCCACGAGCCTTTGCGCACGACCGCGGCAATTCGTGCCGCATGTCCCGACTCCAAGTCTGCCTGCGTTGAGCGCGGTCCGCGCCGCGAGTCCCACGACTCGCTGCGTGTGACGGCGTCGTGACCGCGAGCCTCTCGCGCGCGACTCCCGCAGTCGGCGAAGCCTCGCTTCGCCAAGCGCCTGCCGCACTCGCGGCGCGCGTCGTGTCACGACGACGACGATGGACGTGAATCATGGTTCGATTGCACCTGCGGTGGACGTCACCGATCTTCGCGCTCCTGTGTAGCGCGTGTGTGTTGGCTCCAGACGAACTGAAGGACGAGCGCGACCGCCTCGATCGCGCGGGCACGCGCTACGCAGTGGATCTCGGGGAACGCACTCTGCCTGTGTTGCCCGAAGCACCGAGCTACGACGATTGGTTGCGTCGCGCGTTCCAAGTGAGCGGCGATCTCGAGACCGCGTGGCAGGAATGGCGCGCCGCGCTGGCCGAGGTGAGCGCTGCATCGGCGTGGCCGAACACCAATGTCGAGCTCGATTTCGAGCACGTTTTCTCGGGTGAAAGCGGCAGCGCCTGGGATCGCACGAGCGTCGGACTGGGCTTCGATTCGGCCGAGATGCTCGAGTTGCCGAAGAAAACGCGGCTGCGCGGCCGCGTCGCTTTCGAAGAGGCACGCATGGCTCGAGAGCGCTTCCGTAAGACCAAGTTCGCGCTGGAGCGCCGCTTCACGGAGATCTTCGTCGAGTGGGTGAGCGCGCGCGAAGAACTCGCGGCAGCGGAGCTTGCGTTGGAACTGTTGCGCACATCGTCGGCGTCTCTGCAGCGCGCGGCGGCCGCGTCCCGAACGCACTGGGGTTCGTGCGTGCACGCATCGAAATCGCCGAGACCGAGGATGAGATCGAACGCAAGCGCTCCGCAGTCGCGCGCAGCGCTGCACTCGTGATGTCCTCAGCGCGCGTGGTGGAAGTCTTGCAACCGACACAGACGCCGTCGTGGCCGAATTTGGTCGCACCTACGATCGACGACGCGACCTGGATCGCGCTCGCAGCGCGCTCGAACCCGATGCTCGCGGAGTTCGCACACACGGTCGCGGGCAGGACCGACGCCCTCGAACTGGCGCGCGCCGCGTGGTGGCCCGACGTGGCGCCGTTCGCTGGATTCACCGGCAGCCTGACTCGCTTCGTCGGTGCGACACTTTCGATTCCGACGCAGACGGCGAAGATCCGCGCGAGCATCGAAGCAGCAGCAGCTCGACTCGACGGCGTGCGCGCGTCGTCGAGTCAAGGCGCGGTCGACGTGCGGGCCGGCGTGACGCTCGACTTGATAGCACTGCGCGAGGCCGAGCGTGCCCTGCGCTTTTCAAACGAGGTGCTCCAGCCGATGGCGCGCGAACTGGCCGCGCTCGCGCGCGCCGCGTACGCCGGTGGAACGGCCGGCCAGATCGAGTGGCTGGACGCCCTGCGTGCCGAAAACGACGTGAAAACAGCTCAAATCGCGGCCCGCGCAACGCGCGAGACGAGCCTCGCACGTCTGCAAGAATGGGTCGGGATCGACATCGCTTCGATCGACGCTTCCGTGTTGGGCGATGCTTCTCAGAGCAACGGCCTCGATTCATTGGCGCACAGAGGAGGTGGACTTTGAGTAAACGAACCGTGCGCGGTGGAGCTCGCCTCGTCGTCGTCGCGATCCTCGGCGCCTTGGTCGTGGGATTTTTCATCGGTCGCGGATTCGAGCCGACCGCAGCGACTGCATCCGCGGTCGACGCAACGCAGGCCGAAGTTCTGTGGACGTGCAGCATGCACCCACAAGTCGTGCAAGCGACGCCTGGACTGTGCCCGATCTGTCACATGGCGTTGACGCCGCTCGCCGAGCGTTCCAGCGACGGTGCGATCGCAGTCGACGCGGCGGTCGTACAAGCGCTCGGTGTGCGCACCGCGCGAGTCACGCGGACTTCGTCGGTGCGAGCCGTGCGCGCGCTCGGAACTTTGATGGAGCGCGACTTCGACCACGTCGACGTCAACTTGCGTGTGTCGGGCTGGATCGAATCCTTGGTGGCGAATCAGGCTGGCATGGTGGTGACGAAGGGCGACACGCTGTTCACGCTCGCGAGTCCGGAGCTCAGCATCGTCGTCGACGAGTTGATCGCTGCGCGCAAGCAGCGCGAGACGGACGGAGCGCGCTCAGACGGCATCGGTTCGGCCTTGTTTTCGGCCGCGAAACGCCGACTTTCTCTCTTGGGCCTGAGCGAGGAAGAGATCGAGCGATTGAGCGCGCTCGATGCGGCTCCGGCCAGCATCCCGTTCCGGAGTCCCATGAGCGGGCACATCCCGGTGCTCGAAGTCAGCGCCGGCACGGCCGTGAAAGCCGGCGACCGAGTGATGCGCATCGCGAACAATCACATCTTGTGGGCGGAGATGCGCGTGGCGACGCGCGACGGATCGCGCATCGCCGTGGGGTCCACGTTCCGCGCCGAGATCAGCGGCGACGTCGTCGAAGGTCGCATCACGATCGTGCATCCGCACGTGAACATGGACGGACAGACGCTGCTCGTACGCGGCGAGATCGCGAACCCGGACGGACGTCGGCGCGAAGGTGAGAGCTTCACCGCGGCGATCGCACCGCAAGCGTCGGAAACGTTGCTCGCCGTGCCGCGTGCCGCCGTCATCGACACGGGGACGCGCAACATCGCCTTCGTCGCGCTCGGCGGCGGGCGCTTCGAGCCCCGCGAGTTGAAGCTCGGACCGGATCTCGAGGACGGTCAGGTGGCCGTCTCGAGCGGCGTGGTCGAGGGCGAAGAAGTGGTCGCCAGCGGCCAGTTCCTGCTGGATTCCGAGAGTCGGCTGCGCGAGTCGCTTTCGAAATTCATGTCGTCCGGCAGCGACGTGACCAAGCTCGAAACGTCCGCGCGTCCGCTGTGGGCGAGTGCGGTCGATCCGCTCGTCGAACGCTACCTCGCTCTCGCGGATCGCCTCGGCGAGACGCAGGAGAACGCGACACCGCTCGACGCGCGTGCGTATGTCGACACGGCACGCGATCTCGTCCAAAAGAGCGCGAGCGATGCGCGTGTCGTCGCAGTGCTCGCGAGCGCCGAACCGCTGCTCACGGCCAACCTTGCCGCGCAACGCGAACTCTTCAAGAAAGCGAGCGAGGCGCTCCTCGACTTGGTCGCCGGCGTTCCGCCCAGCGCGAAGATCGGCGGATCGCAGCTCTACATCGTCAAGTGTCCGATGGCGCCGGGTCGGTGGCTGCAACGCGAACCCGGGATCAAGAACCCCTACTACGCCGAGATCATGAAGGAGTGCGGCGAGGTCGTCAGGCCGTTGTCGCTCGAGAAAGGTGACGAGCGGTGATCGCGCGCATCATCGAATTCTCGACGAAGAACAAAGCGATCGTCGCGTTGCTCACGCTCATGCTCGTCGGAGCCGGCGGTTGGAGCATCTTCCACTTGCGCCTCGACGCGATTCCCGACCTGTCGGACGTGCAGGTCATCGTCACCGCCGAGTTCGAGGGCCAGAATCCCGAAGTCGTCGACGACCAGGTCACGTATCCGCTGACGAGCGCGATGCTCGCCGTTCCCGGATCCACGGCCGTGCGCGGCTACAGCATGTTCGGCATGTCGTTCGTGTACGTCTTGTTCGAGGACGGGACCGACATGTCGTGGGCGCGCAGTCGCGTGCTCGAATCGTTGTCGTACGCGCGCGACCGCTTGCCGCGTGGCGTCGAACCCAAGCTCGGACCGGACGCGACCGGGGTCGGCTGGGTGTTCCAATATGCCTTGTTTCCAGGCTTTTTCTGCACGGATCACCCGAGCGGCGTCCACCACGACCCTGAGCGCGAGCGTTGGTACTCGACCACGAACGACGCACCTTTGAAGCGCCGGACGGAGCTTGTGCGTGTGCGCGGGTTCCAACGCGAGGGCACCTGTCCGCTGGATGGGAAAGTGCTCGTCGCGGCAGAGATCGATCTCGCCGAACTGCGCTCGCTGCAAGATTGGTATCTGCGCTATCCGCTGTCCGCAGTCGACGGCGTGTCGGAGGTCGCCTCGCTCGGCGGTTTCGAGAAGCAGTACCAAGTCGTCGTCGATCCGGCACGAGCTGCCGCACGCAATGTCTCGTTGATGCAGATCGTCGAAGCGATCCAACGCTCGAATCGCGACGTCTCGGGCAGTGTCATCGAACAGGGTGAGAACGAACTCTTGGTGCGAGCGCGCGCCTACCTGAAGAATGAAGCGGACATCGAAGCGATTCCGCTCGCCGTCTCTTCCGGCATGTCCCCCGTCACGATCGCGGATGTCGCTCGCGTGCAGATCGGCGGCGGTGCGCGACGCGGAGTCGCGGACTTGGACGGACGCGGCGAAGTCGCCGGCGGCATCGTGATCGCGCGCTTCGGCGCGAACGCTTTCGAGGTCATCGGTGCCGTGAAGCGGCGCATCGCGGAGCTCGAAAGCGGCTTGCCCGCAGGCGTTTTCGTGCTGCCGACTTACGACCGTTCCGAGCTGATCCAGCGCTCGATCGACACGCTCGTGCGCACGTTGCTCGAAGAAATCCTGGTCGTCGGTCTCGTGTGCATCCTGTTCTTGTTGCACGCGCGCAGCGAGCTGGTCGCCGTATTCGTCGTGCCCGCGAGCCTCGTCGTCGCGTTGCTCGCGACGCATTGGCTCGGCGTCGAAGCCAACATCATGTCGCTCGGCGGATTGGCGATCTCGATCGGTGTCGTCGTCGACTCGGCGATCATCATGGTCGAGAACGGTCACAAGCACGTCGATCGCGAGGAGGAACGCGTGCACGCAGGTGGCGTTCCGCGACCGCGTGTCGACGTCATCGCCGACGCTGCCAAAGAAGTCGGGCCGCAACTCTTCTTCTCGCTCGCGATCCTGACCGTGAGCTTCGTGCCCGTGTTCGCCCTCGGCGGCGAGGCCGGACGGCTGTTCCATCCGCTCGCCTACACGAAAACGTTCGCGATGGCAGCAGCGTCGCTCTTCGCGATCACGATCGTGCCCGTCATGATGTGTTTCTTCATCACGGGACGCGTGCTGCCGGCCGGCTGGAGCGCGAAGAAGAGCACGCTCGTCATCGCGCTCGCGATGATCGTTCCGGCGATCGCGATTTGGATCGTCGCGCGAGAAAGTTCTTCGACCGCAGATCACGCGCACTGGTTCGCTTTGGGCTGGGCACTCCTCGCCGGCATGTTGCTCGTGCCGCAGAAGCTCGTGCACGAGAGCCGCAATCCGCTCTCGAATTTGTTGCAGCGTCTGTACGAGCCCGTCTTCCGCGCTTCGATGCGCCACCGTGCGGTCGTGATCGTCCTCGCCACGCTCGCCGTGATTTCTTCGTGGTACCCGCTCTCGCGCATGGGCACCGAGTTCATGCCCGCGCTCGACGAGGGCGACTTGCTCTACATGCCGACGACCGATCCGTCGGTCAGCGTCGCGAAGTCGAAAGAGATCCTGCAAGTCACCGACCGCATCATCGCCACGTTCCCCGAAGTCGTGAGCGTGCACGGCAAGATCGGCCGCGCCGACACCGCGACGGATCCGGCACCCCTGTCCATGCTCGAGACGATCGTACGGCTCGAGCCCGATCGAGCGCAGTGGCGCAAACGCACCACGGAGCGCTTTTTCAGCAGTTTTCCAGCTCTTTTCGCGACGCCGCTCGCGTGGATCTGGCCGACGTCACGACCGATCACGATGGACGAGCTGCGCTCCGGCTGGACGGATGCCGACGGCACGCGGTACGTCGGCTTGAACGAGGCCGTCTCGCTGCCGGGCATGGCCAACGCGTGGCCGTACCCGATCGAGAATCGCATCAACATGCTCGCGACGGGCATCAAGACGCCTGTCGGCATCAAACTGCTCGGGCCCGATCTCACCGTGCTCGGCGCGTTGGCCGAGCGCGCCGCCGAGATCGTGCGACCGATCGACGGCACGACGAGCGCGTACCCGGAGCGCACGAGCGGCGGCCTCTATCTCGACATCGACATCGATCGCGCCGCGGCCGCGCGCTTCGGGATGACGACCGGCGACGTGCAAGACGCGATCGAGATCGCCGTCGGTGGAATGAACGCGACGACGCTCGTCGACGGGCCCGAGCGCTACGCCGTCCAAGTGCGCTATCCGCGCGAGCTGCGCGACGACGTGCCGGCGTTGCGTGAAGTCCTCGTCGACGGCATGGGCACGACTCGCGTGCGCCTCGGCGATCTCGCGACGATCGGTGTGCGACCGGGCCCACCGATGATCAAGAGCGAGAACGCGCAGCGCACTGCGTGGGTGTACGTCGACGTCGCCGGCCGCGACTTGGGCGGGTACGTTCACGAAGCACGCGAGCGCATCGGTCGTGAACTCGCGCTGCCTCCGGGGTACTCGGTCGTTTTCTCCGGACAGTACGAGTTCCTCGAGAAGACGATCCCGCGGCTCGTGATGGCCTCGCTCGCGACGCTCATCGTCATCATCGTGCTGCTCTACTGCGCGTCGAAGAGTTGGTTCCGCGTCGCCGTCGTGATGCTCGCGCTGCCTTTCAGCTTGGTGGGTGCCGCATGGTTCACGTGGGCGCTCGGCTACAACCTTTCGCTCGCAACGGCGATCGGCGCGATCGCGCTCGCAGGACTCGACGCCGAAACGGGGCTCGTCATGCTGTACTACCTCGACGACAGCTTCGCGCGGTTCACTCGCGAGGGACGCCTGACGAGTCGCGCGGATCTGATCGCAGCCGTGCACGACGGCGCGGTCAAACGCATCCGTCCCAAGGCGATGACCGTCGCAGCGGCGTTCGTGGGATTGCTGCCGCTCCTGTGGGCCGACGGCACCGGCGCCGACGTCATGCGCAGGCTCGCGGCACCGCTCATCGGCGGGCTGTTGTTCAGCTTCGCGCTCGAACTGGTGGTGTATCCGGTCGTGTTCCAGCTCTGGAAAAGCCGCTCGATTTCGCGCGCGTGAAGCCCCAGTGCGATTTCGGGCGAGTGGTAGACTTTTCGGCTCGGCAACCACTCTCTCCCTCTGAATCCACACACCATGATTCGACCGCTCTCGACCCTGGCGCTTCTCGCCATCACCTCGACCGCCACCTTCGCCACGACGCGCTTCGTCGACGTCAACCTGACGACAGGCGCCAACAACGGCACGAGTTGGGCCGACGCGTACCGCACCGTCGACGGTGTCGCTGTCGCGCTGACGAGTTCGATCGCCGGCGACGAGATCTGGGTCGCGCAAGGCACGTACAAACCGACGGCGACACTGACGCGCACGATCTACATCACGCTCAAGACGGGCGTCGGTGTGTACGGCGGATTCAACGGCACCGAGAGCGCGCTCAATCAACGCGACGTCGCGCTCAACGTGACGACGCTCTCGGGCGACCTCGCCGGTGACGACGGTTCGAACATCTTCACCGACAACAGTCAGCACGTCGTGAACGGCGCGAGCGCGAATGCGACCGCGATCCTGGACGGCTTCATCGTCACGGGCGGCAACGCGAACGGCGCCAACCCGCAAGATCGCGGCGGCGGCATCCTGATGCAATCGGCGAGCAACGCGACGATCCGGAACTGCAACTTCCGCCTGAACCGCTGCACGTTCGGCGGCGGCGCCGGCTACATCAACAACTCGAGCCCGACCTTCACGGACTGCCGCTTCGAGAACAACTTCGGCGCGAACTTCGGCGGTGCGTTCGACCAGGCGACGAGCGTCGGCACCGTGTTCACGCGCTGCGTGTTCACGGGCAATACGGCCGCGCGTGCGGGGGCGATCGAGATCTTCTCGGGCTCGGCCGTGAAGTGCTACGACTGCATCTTCTACAACAATACGAGCACCGGCTCGGGCGGCGGCGGGGCGATCTTCGTCTCCGGATCCTCGCCGTCGTTCCGCAACTGCACGATCTACGGCAACACGTCGACGGTCAGCACGGCAGCCGGCTTCATCTCGGCTTCGTCGAACGTCGAAGTCGCGAACTGCATCGTGTACGGCAACACCGGACCGGGCGGAGCGCAGACCGCGGTCAATCAATTGAGCGGTACGACCTACAACGTCTCGTACTCGTGCGTGCAAGGGGCCTTCGCGGGCACCGGCAACATCGCGCTCGATCCACAGTGCACGAATCCCGTAGGCGGCGACTTCCACCTACCGATCAGCTCGCCGTGCATCGACGCGGCGAACAATGGGCTCATCCCGCCGGCGTTGACGGTCGACTTCGATTTGCGCCCGCGCACCGCGGACGAGCCGAGCGTCGCGAACACCGGCGGCGGCGTGTCGCAGTGCACGGATATGGGTGCCTTCGAGTTGCCCGTTCCTTTCATCACGATCTTCTGCGGCGGAGACGGCACCGGTACACCTTGCCCGTGTGGCAACAACTCGACGTTCCTGTCGGGCGAAGGCTGCTTGAGTTCGATCGGCCTGGGTGGATTCTTGACGGCCAGCGGTACTGCGCGCTACTCGAACGACACGGCGACGTTGCTAGGCACGCAGATGACGACAGGTCCGTGCTTGTACTTCCAAGGCACGGGGCAACAAGCGGGCGGCGCGGGGATCGCGTTCGGCGACGGCTTGCTCTGCATCGGCGGCTCGATCCTGCGCCTCGGCGTCGTCTTCAACGTAGCCGGTGCGTCGACGTTCCCGACCGGCGGCGCGAGCTTGTCGGTCGCGGGCCTGGTCAGCGGACCGGGCGCCGTTCGCAACTACCAGGTCTGGTTCCGTGACGCCGCGGCATTCTGTGTGGCGGCCACGAACAATTTGACGAACGGTGTTTCTATCACTTGGGAGTTGTGAGCCCCTCGCGGCCAATTCGCCGCGAGCAGCCAGCAGAGGATTCCGTGCCGGTCTCGAGTTGCTCGGCGCCGCCTGACGCGTCCGCTCCGGTCAAAGCCCACATCCCCGCGACTTGATCCCCTCCTGCCCCCCATCCGCCTGAATCCGAACCGCCGTTCTCGTCGTATTCCCCACGTCCATCGAATCCGTCGAGTCACGACGGCCCTGGTTCCTCGTAGATAGGTGCATGATGAAATCGCTTCTCACGACCGCATCTCTACTCGCCTTCCTGAGCCTCAATTCGTTCGCGTGCAGCAATGGAACGCCTGATGCAAAACCGACTCCAACTCCCATGAAAGCCCCGCTCGTCTCCAAATCGGGCCACGACCTCGCACGGCTCTCACCCGAGCGCATCGCGAGCATCGTCAAGACGCTTTCGCCCATAGAGGTCGACGTCACGCAACGCGCCGGCACCGAACGCGCGGGCACGGGTCGCTACGCGAACGAGCATCGCAAGGGTGTGTACGTGTGCGTCGTGGGCGGCTTGCCGCTCTTCCGTTCCGACGACAAGTTCGAATCCGGTACCGGTTGGCCTTCGTTCACTCGAGCCATCGATCCGGCGCACGTGATCTTGCACGAGGACCGCACGGCTGGAATGTCGCGCGTCGAAGTGCTCGATGCGCGCAGCGGCGCTCACTTGGGTCACGTCTTCGACGATGGTCCGAAGCCGACGGGCAAGCGCTTCTGCATGAATTCCGCCGCACTGAAGTTCATCCCCGAAGGAGATCCGATCCCGATGGAATCACAACCGCTTCCGACCGAAACCGCGTACTTCGCCGCCGGATGTTTCTGGGGCGTCGAGGACGTGTTCGCGCAGACTGCCGGCGTGATCGACGCCGAGTCCGGCTACATGGGCGGCAAAACGGACAAGCCCACGTACAAGCAGATTTGCAATGGCGACACGGGTCACGCCGAGACCGTCAAGGTCGTCTTCGATCCGACGAAGGTGACGTACAAGGCGCTGTTGAAAGTGTTCTTCGACAACCACGATCCGACGACCATGAATCGACAAGGTCCGGACGTCGGCGATCAGTACCGCTCGGCGATTTTCACCACGACGCCGGAACAGAAAAAAGCAGCCGGCGAGTTCGTCACCGAGGTCGCGAAGACGCCGCGTTTCGAAGGTCGCAAGATCGTCACGCAGATCGTCGATCCGGGCACGAAGTACTACCCGGCCGAGGAATACCACCAGGACTACCACCTGAAAAACGGCGGCACCTGCAAGGTGAAGGTCTACTGACGAGTTCGCTTCACCGACGGTTCGAAACGAAGCCCGCGCTCGAGAGAGTGCGGGCTTCGTTCGTGTCGCGCGACGTTGATCCCGAGCGCACTCTCCTGCTCATTTCTTGGACCCTGAGAGCCCGAGCACCTTCACGAGCCGCGGGTAACTCGTCGCGCCGAAGCGCCCCAACGTGTGATCGAGCCCACCGCCCTCGTTCACGTTCATGATGTCCGCCGGATCGTCCGTGACGTGATCGAGCGTGCACAAGTGGCCGACTTCGTGCGCCGTCGTCAACGCCATCGAACCGGCGTAGCCGTTGATCAGCGCGCGGATCGTTTCGAAACGCTTGTCGAGCGCGCGATCGGTGCCGAAGCGGTACGTCCCGTCGACGAACTTCAAATCGTCCACGCCGGCCGGCGGTTTCAGCGCATGCGGTTGGAAGATCGTGCGTCGAATGAAGAGCGAGTAGACGTTGCAATGCGTCCCGAAAGCCTCACCGCCCGCGTCGGTGTGATCGCCGCCGAAGTTGGCCCACCAGAATTTCGCGCTCTTCTTCGGTTCGCGCGTCGAGAACGAAATCCTGAAGCTCTGGCCTGCAACGGCCGTCCCGTCATCGTTGCGCAGGAACTTCGAGTTCGTGATGGCGATGATCCTCGCCATCAGTTCGTCCTTGACGATGTGTTCGAACAGCGGCGAAGCGCCCTTTGTCGACAGGCCGAGTTCGGCGAGATCGTCGTCGATCGTCGCGAAGGCCGGATCGAGCGCCCAACGGCACACGACCCATTGTGTGTCAGGTTCGAGCGCGAACTGTCGCGCTCGCCACGTACCGAGGGGAACACCGAACGTGGGATCGGGACTCGCGGCGACCGCAGTCGGTGCGTCCTTGGCGACGATCGGAACGACGGGCGGCGCGTACGGAGTCAGCGCGTCTGGCGCGAGACGCCACACGGCGAGCGGCAGCACGATCGCACCGAGTTTCGGATCGAGTTGAACACGCCCGCGCGGACCGTCGAACGTGGCCTTCGCGAGCGCCGCGAGGAGGCCTGCGCGATCGAGCGTCGTGCTCGCGCTCGCAGCGCGCTGGATCAAGGACAGAGCCTCGAAACCTTCGCTGGCGCCGAAGCCCAGCGAGAGTGATTTCGCAGCAAATTCAGCTCGAATCGAATCGTTCCCAGGCACAGTTTCCAGCGACCGCCCCAGTAATATCCAGGCCTCGGTTCCTGCGAACGCATGTCCCGCATCGAAGGCGCGTGGTGTGAAAACGAGCGGGATCTTGGCCCCGTTCCACACCTCGCGCAGGAACTTGCTCGCTTCGCGCGCTTCTCCGTCCACGACGATCAGTTCAGGCCGCGTGCGCTCGAGTTCCTTGGTGAGCGCCTTGGCCGAAGTTCCCAACTGGATGTCCAGGACGAGTTCGGCCGTGGACACGAGGCCGCCTTTCTGCAACAGCTTCGCGAGCTCCTTGCCGGAGTCGTGCGCGACTCCGATGCGCATCGTCTGAAAGTGACGGTCGAACAATTCATCCAAAGTGCCGAGCACGTGCGCCGTCGGCGTGACGAAACTGACGGTCGCGATCTTGTTGCGTGTCGCGTGTCGCGTCGCTTCGGCAAGTCGTTCCTCGAGCGGGGCGACGATCGCCAGCGTCTCGTCCGCGTCGAACTTGGCGATCGCAGCGGCGAGCGCTGCTTCGTCCGGGCACGTCTCCACTGCGAGCCGAACCTTCTCCCCGTCTGCATTCCACTTGCTCACCACGAGTTGGGCCGCAGCGACGGCTCGAGCATCCGGCGAGAGTGGGTCCTCGATCGAACTCACGAGGAAGCCGACTCGGATCGGGTCCGTAGACGACACGGCGGGGACGAGAGCGAGGGCGAGTAGAGTCGTGGCGATCATCTGCCGGTCATCGTATCGCCGCCTCCCCTCGCGCGACGGCGCGGCAGGATCCGGCCTTGAAAACCAGGTGAATGCGTCGCCCTTCGGTCAGCGCGAGTTCGTTCGCAGCCGAGCGAGTGACGTCGACGACGAGTGTCGGAGCGCCGGTAGCGTCGCCGAGTCTCGCCTCGACTCGCGTGCGTCCATCGGCGTCGGAAGCGATCGCGACGATCTCGGCCGGGAGCACGTTGCGCGCCGAGATACGCGAGGGCGCGGCGTCCGCGATGAGAACGTCTTCGGCGTCGAGGCCCAGCCACATGCGCTCGCCGACGTGCGCATCCTCGACGATCGCGAAAACGACCAGGCCTTGGTCGAGTTCGATTCGCGCCGTGCGACCGTCCACATCGCGCACCCAACCGGCGACGACGTTCTCGTACGGCTCTCCGGGATGCGAGCGTTCGCGCAACACACGGTTCGGCGCGCCGCGTGCGACGATGCGGCCCTTCTCGAGCACGAACACTTCGTCACACGCGGCGACGATCTCCGTCGGATCGTGAGAAACCAGAACGAGCGGCACGTCGAACGTCGCGCGCACTCGAATCAGGTCGGAAAGGACGCGTGCGCGCAACGGACGATCGAGGGCCGCGAGGGGTTCGTCGAGCACGAGGATGCGCGGTCTCGTCGCGAGTGCCCGCGCCAGCGCGACGCGTCGAGCTTCGCCGCCCGACAAAGTCATCGGAGCGCGACCGAGCAGGTCTCCGAGTGCGAGGACTTCGACGAGGCGCGCGAGGAAGGCGGCGTCGCAGCGCTGCGTCGCCGTCAGGTTGCGCTCGACAGTCCAGTGCGGAAAGAGCGTCGGTTCCTGCGGCACGTAACCGACGCGCCGTTGGTGGATCTCGACGTCGATCGAAGCTCTGGAATCGAAGAGCGTGTCCGCGCCGAGGACGATGCGCCCGGCCGCAGGTCGGCGCAGCCCCACGATCGTCTCGAGCACCGTCGTCTTGCCCGCGCCGGAAGGGCCGAAAAGTCCGATAGAACGCGCTGTCGTATCGATCGAGATGTCTAGTTCGAACGTGGCGAGGCTCGAGCGCAAGTCGATCTGGAGAGTCTTCACGGCGCGCGGTCCAAGCGTGTCGCGTCCGGCCGCGACAACCGTTCGACGACGAAGATCAAGCTGAAAGCGAGTACGAATGCGACGCCGACGAGCAGACGAACGCGCGCATCTTCTCCGTGTTGGATGCTCTCGAAGATGGCCAGGGCCAGCGTCTGTGTCCGGCCTGGAATGTTGCCCGCAACGATCACGGTTGCGCCGAATTCTCCGAGGGCGCGACCGAATCCGAGCACGAGTGCAGCGAGTAGACCGCGGCGCGCGAGCGGCAGCGTCACCGCGAAGAACGCGCGTCCAGTCGACATACCGAGCGTGCGCGCCATCGCTTCGAGTCGTGGGTCGACGGCTTCGAAGGCGGATCGCGCCGTGCGAGCGACGAGGGGCAACGCGACGATCGCCGACGCGATGCACGCAGCACGCACGGTGAAGAGCACATCGAGATCGAAGCCGAGTGTCGCTTCCCCGAGCGGTCCGTGTCGTGCGAACAACGCCAACAACAAGTATCCGATGGCCGTTGGCGGCAGGATCAGTGGAACCGCGCACAAGGCTTCGACGACGCTTTTCAGCGGGAAACGCCGGCGCGCGAGCACGTAGCCGAGCGCGATGCCGAGGGGAGTCGCGATCAGTGTTGCACAGATCGCGACCTGGAGCGTGGTCGCGAGAATCGTGGCGAGAGCGTTCCAGTCCATGAGCGAACTCGAGCGTTTCGCGCCGTCAGCGCGAATGCGACTCCGCCGTCACCACGAAGCCGAAGCGCGCGAAAGCCGCGCGCGTGGTCCCCGAACTCAACGCCGTCACGAACGTCTGCGCCTGCTTCTCGAGCGGTCGCCGAGCGAGTGCCGCGAGCGGATAGACGATGCGCGGACCCTCGTCGAGCGGCACCGCGAAAACGACGCGTACACGCTGCGAGAGCACGGCATCCGTCGCATAGACGATGCCGACCTGAGCACTGCCCGACTCGACGGCCGCGAGTGCTGCTCGAACATCCACGCCCGGCAAGACGCGCGACGAGACGGCGGGCCAGACCCCGACGCTTTCCAACCAAGCCTTGGCGTAGCGTCCGGCAGGGACCGTCTGCGTGTCGGCGAGCGAGATGCGCGCGACGCCGGGGGCTGTCAAATTCGTCGCGCGGAACGGCGACTCGAAGGCGCTCTGTACGTCGATCGCTTCGATCACGACGAGTTGGTTCGAAACGAATTGCCGTTTCGTCGCTTCGTCGACGAGGCCTTGACGCACCAAGTCGGCCATTTCCTTGTCGCCCGCCGAGAAGAACACGTCTGCCTTGCCGGCCGCTGTGATCTGTCGCGCGAGATCGCCCGACGAACCGAAGTTGAAGACGACGTCGACGTCGCACTCACGCTCGAGCAGCGGTTCCTGAGCGGTCAGTACGTCGCGCAGACTCGCGGCGGCGTAGACGTTCAACTCAGGCCTAGATGTAGACTTCGCGTCCCGACACGAGGCGAGCACGAGCAGTGCGGCGATGGACGCACCCAGAGCGATCTTCATGCTGAACTCACGCTGAATTCAGGCTTCCTACGATGACTTCCGTGGCTTTGATGATCGCGACGGCACGCGAACCGATTGCCAGGCGCAGTCGATCGACCGAATCCGTCGTGATCACGGCACCGATGCGCACGTCGGGCGTCACCTCGACGACGACCTTGGACATCACGTCGCCGCGCACGATCTCGACGATGCGTCCGGCGAATCGATTGGTCGCGCTGAGCGTGCCCAGATCGATCTCTGCCGGACGGCGGCCGTGGCTGAGCGCGGCGGACAAAAAGCCGACCGCGTCGCGTTTCTTGCCGCGTGCGACAGCAGGCGCGCGCAGACCGGACTCGGCAGCGTCACCGAGCGCGTTCAAGATGCGACGTTGATGTGCGCTCGGTTGTAATACACCGCGCTCCCACTTGCTGACCGTCATCGCATGCGCGCCGACGATGTCGCCGAGCTCCTTTTGAGTGAGGTTCAGGCGTGTGCGAATGTTCTTCAACGACTTCATGATAGAAGCCTGAGCTTATCGAGATAAGCGCGACGCCGCAACGGGTTCAGAGGCCCTCTGGATCGCAACGCGAGCGCTCGTTACGGTTCCAGGCCTCCACGGCGCGTTTGCGTGCCGCGCCGCAGCGGCGCGTGCTCCACACTCGCGCTCTCCCGCAGAAACCCATTTCGAGATCCCCACACATGGCCAAGAAGGCAAAGCGCACGACGATGCGCAGTTCGACGGGCAAGAAGCTCTACGCGGTCCGCACGGCGACCGGCAAGTTCAAGGACATCCAGACGTACGAGCGCGCGCACCGCGCTGATCTGGCCAAGACGAGCAAGCCCGAGAAGAAGGCGCAGCGCAAGGCCGTCCGTAAGGCGACGGCGAAGAAGGCGACGGCGAAGAAAACCACGCCGAAGAAAACCACGCCTAAGAAGTGACGTGCGTTCGAACTTCGTTGCGCTGAGTGCGCGACGAGCAGCGTCGGCGCCGGGTCCGCTCCACGGATCACGGCGCCGCGTCGTTTCGCGAGTGGGAGTCCGAGGAGCACGGCCCTCCGCACAGCTCATACACGCGACGCTCGCGAATCACTTGGATGTGGCCAGAGCAGCGCGAGCACGATCTCGGCACGCGAGCAGATCTGCGCTCGTCCCGGAGAGCGCCAAGCCGGCTTCGGCGGCTGCGAGCGCCTCGGCATGAGCCCCGTTGGACAAGGCCACGCTCGCCAAGCTCCCCCACGCATTCACGTCATCCGGCGTGAGCGCGACGACGGCGGCGCAATGCGCTTGGGCTTCGGAGTCGCGTCGACGATCGATCAAGAACAGCGCGAGTCCCATGCGAGCCTCGACATCGTTCGGATCGATCGTGACAGCCGCGCGCCAAGCCGACTCTTCGGCGGCTTCATCCGCTAGACGCGACGCCAAATGCGCCAGCTTCGTCCACGCGGAACTCGCGTTGGGACTGCGCGCGATTGCTTCGGCGTGCGCCTCGCGCGCCTCGGCCGTGCAGCCCAGCTCCAATTGCGCGAGCGCTAGATTCACGCACGACTCCACGTCGGACGCCTTCAGTCCGGCCACCGTTTCGAACTCGGACGCGGCCAGATCGTGACGACCCAGTTGAACCCACAGCTTGCCCAGCGCGCGGTGCACGGGAATCCAATTCGGATCGAGAAACGCAGCCTTTTTCAGGAGCGGCAAGCCCTCGTGCGGCGCGATCTTCGCGAGTGCGACACCGGCCGTGTAGTTCGAACGCGCGTCCTCTGGCCACAGTACGAGCAAGGATGCCGCAGCAGCGCGGATGGAGCGTTCGTTCTGCGACTCGGCCGCCGCGACGGCGCGCTGCACGTGATAGTACATGCGCAGCATGCGCGAGCGCCGAATCGCTTCGTCGTAGCGTTCGAACGCGAGCTGCGCGAGAGCCGGCTTCTCGTGTTCCGGCGCCGCTTCCATCTCGCGAACGAGTCTCCAACCGTCGACGAACATCTCCACGGGCGGCGCTGTCGCGTACCACTCCGGACCGTGGTTCGTGTCAGGCTCGAGACCTGCGGCGATGGCGCGCAAGGTCTTGAATGCCGGCGAATCGGCTGAGCGCGTGATCTCGGGCACGCGCTCGGGATGACCCTGTTTCATCGCGATGATCGCGCGCCCTGCGATCGCTTCGGGCTCGTAGGGATTCAGGGCGAGGACGTCGACGAAATCTTGATCGGCCTCCTCGATCCAATTCACGGACAGACTGATGAAGCCGCGCTGGAGCAAGTGCTGGAACTTCTCGATCACGCTCATTTTCTCCGCGGCGCGCACCTCGCTGCGCGAGGACCACCACGAACCGACGGCGAGCGCCGCGAAAATCGTCGCCGCGAAGAGCATCGAGGAGAGCAGAGCTTGCTTCGGGTCGCGGCGCGCCCACGCAAGATGCGGCCGTGAAACGCCAGCGGTCGAGCTTGGATCGGATCGCCGCGCACGCACGCTTCGAGGTCTGCGGCCAGCCCCGCTGCGCTGCGGTAACGACGTTTCGGATCGCGCTCCATCGCCGTGGCCACGACGATCGCAAGGTCGCGCGGCACGGCGTTGTGCACGACGCGCAATTCGGTCGGCTCTCCGGCCAAGATCGCGCGGTGCAGCGCGAACGGTGTCGGCGCGTCGAAGGGTCGACGTAGCGCGAGACACTCGTACAAGGTCACGCCGAGCGAATAGACGTCACACTGAGCATCCGATCGCGTGCGCTCACCAGCCAGGATTTCGGGCGCCATGTACGCCGGCGTTCCGGCGTTGTCGCCCGTGCGCGTCAGCGTGTGGCCTTCCGAGTCCTCCGGAATCGCGAGGCCGAAATCGACGAGCGTGGGTGCACCATCCGCGGACAACATGATGTTCGACGGTTTGACGTCGCGGTGCACGACGCCTTGTTCGTGAGCGGCATGCAGTGCGTGCGCGACTTTGGCCAAGCAAGCCGCGACCGCGAGCGCCGTCTCGCGCGCCGACTTCGCTGTAGTCGAGACGCGCACGCACGAAACGCCGGCTTCGCGCGCGGCGACGATCGCGCGTGACAGCGTGATTCCGTCGACGAAACGCATCGCGATCCACGGTCGCGCGTCCTCGACGCCGGCGCCGTACACGGTCGCGATGCCGGAGTGATCGAGGCGCGCGGCCAACTCGGCTTCGCGGCGAAAGCGCGCGCGCGCCGACGAACTGGCGAGCAGTTCTGCGGGCAACACTTTCAATGCGACGCGCCGACCGAGCGGCTCCTCGACGGCCTCGAGCACAACGCCCA
>JAWXBU010000072.1:0-12471 GCA_034440255.1 Planctomycetota bacterium
ACGAGTGAACTCGATGCGGCGCGTGGCGAGATCGAGCGCTACCTGCTGGCTCACTATCGTTTGAGCGGAGACTCGGACGAGGGTGAGCGCGCGCTCACCGGCAAGTTGCTGCGCGAGCGCATCGTCGAAGGCCAAGCGATCGAGGCGTTGCCATCCGAGTTGCTCGTCGAGTTCGACATGAGCTTCGAGGCTCCATCGGTCTTACGTGGATTGCGGCTCGACCTCGACATCTTCCGCGAGTCGGACGCGATGCACCGCGACCACACGCAGATCGTGTGGAACGGCGCCGAGCCGGATGCACGCGTGTTGTGGGTCGAGGATCCGTCGTGGACGTTCACCGTCGGCGCAGCATCGCGCGGCGTCTTCACGTCCTACGCCGAGCTCGGCATCGATCACATTCTGACCGGCTACGACCACATCGCGTTCGTGATCGCGCTCGTCGTCGCCTCGCGTCGCTTGCGATCGATCTTGGGCGTCGTGACGGCGTTCACGTTGGCGCATTCGATCACGCTCGCGCTGGCGTCGCTCGGAGTCGTGAACGTATCGCCGACGATCGTCGAACCCGCCATTGCCGCGTCGATCGCGTACGTCGGTTTGCGCAACGTGTTCTCTCGCAAGGTGAGAACGCTGTGGCCCGAGGCGTTCGGTTTCGGACTCGTCCACGGACTCGGTTTCGCCGGCTCGATCGCCGAGACTTTGGCGAGCGAGAAACAAAAAGTGCTCGGCCTCGTCGGCTTCAACGCCGGTGTCGAGGTCGGGCAGTTGGGGGTGGTCGCGGCACTCGCCGTAGCGCTCACGCTGTTGCGCCGGAGTTCGAAAACGCCTGAAAATCAGCCCGAAAGTATCGATTCAGGCCTGGCGCCGAAGTGGGTCCGCGTGACAGCGTCGAGCGTCGTCGCGCTGCTCGGGCTCTACTGGTTCGTGATGCGCGTCGCCGGTTGGTGAGCGGCGTCAATCGCGCGCGCCACCGCCCAAGATGTGCTGCACGTCGGGATGTTCGCGGTTGAGGAAGATGCTCGTCACCGGGAAGGCGGGCTGTTTCGGGTTCGCGACTTTGTCGGTCAGGATCATGCTGCGATCCGTCGCATCTTGCAGCAGCCGACGCGGGACATCCGGATCTTCGGCCCAGGGGAAACCCATCTTGAAGAGGTACGTGTCGCGGAACCACTTCAGCGACACGAACTTCAGCTGCGGTTGATTCTCGGCGTCGTCGAGCGCGCGCACGAAGTCTTCCATCGGATCGTGCTCGTTGCGTCGATCGTGATCGCGATCGAATTCGCGTGACGGACGACGATCGAACGATTCCTCGCGCTCGAAGCGACGCTCTTCCGTGCGGCCTTCGACTGGCGGTGCTTCGAACACGATCCACGCTGCGCACTCGCGCTGGTTGAACGCGTGCGAACCATACGAACGCCGCATCTGTCGTGCATGATCGCGGTGACGCAGCGAGATGTGGATGCTCGTGCCTTCGACGGGCGCGAGCATCAAGAGCGGCCGCAATTCGGCCGGCAAACCGCCGCGCGCATCGAGTTCGCGGATGTATGTGAGCGCGTTCTCGAGCTCGTTCTCCAGATCGCCGATGGAGTGAGATTCGTTGGACATAGCGTTGCCTAGTGAGTTGTAGGAGAAACGGAGTGCACGCGATCATACCGGTCCAGGGTTCACGACGCGGCGGCATCATGAGTGTACGGAGCCAGAGCAATTTGTCTCCGATGCGCTGCAGCCAACGCGCATCACGCGCGTTGGCTGCAGCGCATCGGGGACAAATTGCTCTGGCTCCGTACACTCATGATGCCGCCGCGTCGTGAACCCTCGAAACGTAGGGCAGTGGGCCGATCGGTCGACCGAGGGCGTCAGCTACCCCAGGTCACCGACAAACCTTGAGTCAGGTTGTAAGTCGCACTCGAGCAGAACGTGATCGCGTCGCGATACCAGCATTGGTAGTGCTTGATGTTTCCCGCCGTGATCGGACCGCCGCCGACAGTGATCGGATTCGGCGTCAAGCCGCCCGGGTAGGTCGCTGCACCTGCCGTGGGGAACACGACGCCCAAGCGCAAGATGCCCGCCGAGGCGCACAACATTCCGTCGCCAAAAGTGATCGGAGAAGCCGACGTTCCATTCGCTTGGAAGAACAAGCCCGGGCCCGTCAGGTCCGTGCCGTTCAACGCGAGGGTGTCACCACTGACGGACGCATTGCCGCTCGTCGCGAGCATCGCACCGTTCGGGAAGGACGAATTCGCGCAGCCGCGGCCTGCTCCGCCGTTGTTGCCGCACGCGAGACACGTCGTGCCCACGGCGTCGCCGGAGCAGAAGGAAACAGCAGGAGTGCCGGGGATTTCGACGACTCCGAAGACTGCGTTGAAGAAGCCCGTCGGGTTGTTGCCGAGGTCGTTCCAGTTGCCGGTCAAGCTGTCACGACGGATGTTCGTGTAGTCCTCACCCGTCAGCCCGTTGTTCGGTTCGCCAGCATCCCAGTTGGTGTAACCGACCGGCGTTCCGTCGGCCCACACGAACGAGCCCTCGAGCGCCGCGTCGTTGAATCCGATCCACAGATCGTGCGCGGTCGCTTGGTAGAACTGCCACGTGCTCACGATCCACGCGTTTTCCGTCGCGTCGTTCACCGTCGTGAGGTGACCTCCGAGAGCGATCGCCGTCGCCTCGGCGCTCGTCCACGTGCCGGCTTGCAGCAAGTGGTACGTGCGCCCGTTGTTCGGATTCACTTGCGTGTCGAGGACCGCGAGTTGACCGACGGGCGTGATGCTGAACGTACCCGTGCCGTTCGTAGCTCCCGGGTAGATTCCGACGCGGACCAAGTACGTGTTGCCCGACGTGACGATGTAGTCGAACGTCGACTGCAGTCCGACGACACAGGCGTCGTCGTCGCACGCGAGGATCAAACCCGCGCACGAGGTGTCGTAGATGGCCAATCGAGAATCGATCGTCGTCTGCCCGCACGTGTTGAAGGTGAAGCCGCCGGTCGAGGGCGCGACCCAGCTGAACCACACGTCGTTGTTGATCTGATTCTGACCGGCGTTCAGACAGAGCGGATCACCGAGCCCGTCGGTCGTCGCAGCCGTGTTGTCGAACGCGAACACGCCGCTGCCGCTGATGACCTGCGCAGTTGCACACGTGTCCGAACCTTGCGCGAAAAGCGGGGCCGTGGCGATCGTGAAAAAGGCTGAGTAGAACGCGCTGCGCATCGAAAGCATGGGGGAGACTCCGGGGAGATCGAGAGGTCGAGGAGGACCTTCAGGCTAGCGCAATAGCGGCATTCGAGGGCGTGCAACTCGCGTATACACCGCGTCCGCGGGGTTTCTAGGATGCACTCCCCATGTCACTCTTCGACCCCGCGCCGCCCGTCCGTTCCACGCCCCGCGTCATCGCCTTCGACATCGAGATCGCCAACGAGTTCGAGCTCGCGCCCGGGGAGGATTTGGACAAGTACGCGCCGTTCGACATCTCGGTCGCGGCCTCGACGACGCGCGACGGATCCGTGCGGCACTGGTTCGCCAAGAAGAGTTGCGGAACGCCGTCGCGGTGCATCGATGCGGAGTTGGCGCGCGATCTGTTGACGTTCTTGCGCAGCGAACAACAGGCTGGCTCGATCGTCGCCGCATGGAACGGTATGGCCTTCGACGTGCGCTGGATCGGTCACGTCGCGCAAGATCCGCAGTTGGCCGCAGAGGTCGCGCTCGATCTCTACGATCCGATGTTCCAATTCGTCTCGCGCCGCGGCTTTCCGATTTCACTCGCCTCCGCGGCGGACGGGCTCGGCGTCGTCGAGACCAAGTTGATGTCTGGCGCCGATGCACCGAAGGAATGGGCCAAAGGCAACCATCAGAAGGTGATCGACTACGTGGCCGGTGACTGCCGCTTGACCCGTGAAGTCGTCGAGAAGGTCGTCGCGCGCCGTGAAATCCGTTGGCGCACGAAGAAGGGCACGATCTCGAGCGAAGCGTTTCCCAAGCTCGAACGCGTGCGCGACGTGATGCGCGCTCCGCCGCCGGACCAGTCGTGGATGAGCGATCCGAAACCGTGGGAGAGCTGGTTCGGCTGGCTCGCGCCATTCGCGAAGCGCTAACCGCGCAACGATTCGATCGGCCGTGTCGCGAGCGCGCGCGTGCACGCGAGCAGGCCGCAGACGGCTGCGAGCGCGGCGGTTCCGAGCGCCGCGACCGGGATCGACCACCACGGCAACGCCGCGTCGAGCTCGATCAAGCGATCGAGCACCGTCCACGCCAAGACGAAGGCCGCGCACGCTCCGATCAATCCCGCGACCAGCCCGATCAGGGCGAATTCCACGGCAAAAAGGGCTGCGACGCCTCCGCGTGTGACGCCCAAGGTCTTGAGCAAGGCGACTTCGCGCGCGCGATGCAGCGTCGACGCGCTCACGACACCGGCGAGGATAACGATGCCCGTCAGGATCGTGAACGAGCCCAAAATGCGAACGCCGATCGCGAGGCGCAGCATGACCTTGACGAGCTTTTCGAGGATCGTGCGCACGCGGATCATCGTCACGTTCGGGAAATCCTTGGCCAGTGCGTCCTGCGTCGCTGCTTCCGAAGCAGCGTCGAGTTTCGCGGCGGCGAGCATGAAGCGCGGCGCATCGTCGAGTGCACCTGGTTCCGCGATGAGGAAGAAGTTCACACCGAACGATTCCCATTCGACCGAACGCAGGCTCGTGACGACGAACTCGATCTTCGCACCTTGCACGTCGAACACGATCTTCGATCCGACACTCGCGCCCAGGTCTTTGGCGTACTCGACTTCGACCGAGACTTCGCGTGGCGAAGCATCGGTCCACAAGGCACCTTCGACGATGCGATTGTCGCGCGGCAAATCTTGCATCCACGTCATGCGTTGCTCGCGCGTGAACATCCACGAGCGACGGTCGGGATCCTCCTCGAGCCGACTCTTCTCGGCGAGCGTCGCGACATCGACTCCGTCCACACTGTCGAGTCGCGCGGTGACGACGGGGACCTCGGTGATCGCGCTCGCACCGCTCGACTGCAAGATCGTCCTGACGCCGTCCCATTGTTTCGGCTGCACGTCGAGCAGGAACGCTGTCGGTGCGTCGAACGGCAGCGCAGTGCGCAGTTTTTCGGTCAAGCGCGTCTCGACGAGCGCCATCGCCGTGATGACGAGCACGCCGAGTCCGAGCGCGACGACGGCGCCTGTGACGCCCGCATTCGGCCGGGCAAGAGCCGCGATTCCGTGCAAAAGGTGCGGGTTCATGCGTCGACGCGGCAACCACGAAGCGACGCGACGCAACAGCGACGCCGCCAGCGCGAGCAATCCGGCGAGCGCAGCGACACCGCCTGCGAAATACGCCGCATAGAGAGGCGACTGCGACTGCACCCACGCCGTCGCGAACAGTCCGAGCGCGAGCACCAACCCGGCGCAGACTTGCACCGCGCGATTCGGTGGCAACGGCTCGGCTTCGTTGCGCAACACACGCGACGGCGGCACCCTCCAGATTCCGGTCAGCGGCGGAATGCTGAACACGAGCGCGATCACGATGCCGAACGCGACACCGCGCAGGATCGAGATCGGCTCCCAGTGCAGTTCGAAGCCGGCGGGGAGGAGGCCACTCATCAAGCTCGGCAAGAAGAGCGGCACCAAGCTGCCCAGAATTCCGCCGACGATGCTGCCGACGAGCGCCAGCAGCACGACGTTCGCCGCGTAGAGGACGAGGATCTCGCGCGGCCGATAGCCGATGCAGCGCATGACAGCGATGCCGGCCGTGCGCGACGAGAGCCACGCGCGCACGATCATCGACACGCCGACGCCGCCGAGCACGAGCGACAACAACGCGCCCAGTGCGACAAAATGTTCGACGCGTTGGATCGCGCGACGCACCATCGGTTGCGCGTCCGAATGCGTCTCGATCGTCAGGTAGACGCTGCCCGGAAGGTCACGTTTCAGGCTTGTTTTCAGCTCATTCAGCGCTTCGCGCGGCGGATCCGCCGGCAGTCGGAACAAGGCCTTGTGCCGGATGCGCGCGCCGAAATCGTCGAGGTCGGCGCGTTCCAACCCGCCCAGCGTGAGGAAAACACGCGGCCCGGCCGTCAATGCGAAATCGAAACGGCCGGGCTCTTCCTCGACGATGCCGGCGACTTCGTATTGCGCACCCCCGATCCGAATCGAATCGCCGAACGACACTCCGAGCGCTTCGAACAACTCAGGCGCGACGATCGCCTTGTCGTCGGCGAGCGTGCTCGCGAAGAACTCGTTGCCGCCCTTCGAGTCGCGCGTCGCGACTTGGATCGTGCCGTAGAACGGAAACCGGCCGCGCACAGCTTTCGCCTCGATCAAGCGACTCTTGCCGCTCTCGACGCCGCTCGCCATCGTCACCAGTTCGCGCACGTCCGCGCGCTCGACGTTCGGCTGATTGGCCAGTGCTCCGTCCAATTCGATCGGCAGCGCTCGGCGTCCTTCGACGACGAGATCTGCCGACAAAAGCTCACGCGACTGAGCACGCAGCCCGTCTTGAATCGCTTTCGACAATGCCGCGACACCCGTGATCGCCGCGACGCCGATCGCGAGGCACGCTGTGAAGAACATCAGCCGTCCGCGTGCCCCGCGCGATTCGCGCAGCGCGGTCTGGAACACGATGCGTAGTTTCACGCGGCGTTCTCGCTCGTCTCGATGCGATCGATGCGGCCGGCCTTGAGGTGGATGCGGCGCGGCGCGAGGCGCGCAACAGAGGCATCGTGCGTCACGAGCACGAGCGTCGTCTTCTCACGCCGCCACAGATCGAGAATCAGCGCCAAAACGCGCTCGCCCGTTGCCGCATCGAGATTTCCCGTCGGTTCGTCCGCGAACAAGATCGACGGCTTCGGCCCGAATGCGCGCGCCAATGCGACGCGCTGTTGTTCACCGCCCGAGAGTTGCGACGGATAGTGATGAACGCGCTCGGCCAGGCCGACGGCGGCGAGCAACTCCAACGCACGTTCGTTCGCCCGCAGCGTTCTCGAGAGCTCCAGCGGCAACAACACGTTCTCGAGCGCGGTCAAATTGCCCAGCAGTTGGAACGATTGAAAAACGAACCCGATCTTCTCGCGTCGCACGAGTGCGAGCTCATCCTCGTCGAGCGCGTCGATGCGCCGCCCGTCGATCCACACCTCGCCGCTCGTCGGTCGATCGAGTCCAGCCATCAAGCCGAGCAAGGTCGACTTGCCGCTGCCCGACGGACCGAGGATTGCCGTGAACGAACCGGGTTCTATCGCGAATCCGACGTCGTCGAGAATCGTCAGCGTCTGGTTGCCCGAAGGCATGCGTTTCACGAGCGAACGGCATTCGATGCGCGGAATCATGGTGCGATGGATAAGGCAGCGCGGTCGCGATTGCACGGTCCTTCCGAACTCGTCGTTACGCGGAACGTAGAAGAAGTTCGCGCAGAACAGGTTGTGGAAGCGAGAGCGAGCGACTTACTACAGTCGCGACATGCGCATCTGGATCCCGGCCCTCTTCGCCCTCGCCGCCTGTGCGCCGGGAGAAAAAGCGGACCCGGGTCTCCGTGGTGAGATCGGTGACCGCGCGCGCGCCGTGATCGACGACGCGACATCCACGCGCCCGACGCCGACCATCCCGGCCGACGCGCCGGTGGTCGTCTTCCTCGGAGACAGCATCGCGGCCGGGCTGCATTTGCCTGCAAATCAGGCCTTTCCAGCCGTACTGCAGGCCGATCTCGCCGCGCGAGGGATTCCCTTTCGCCTCGTCAACGCTGGCGTATCCGGTGACACCAGTGCCGGCGGATTGGCGCGCATCGACTGGATCTTGAAACAGCAGACACCGGCCGTCGTCGTCGTCGAGCTCGGCGGCAACGACGGTCTTCGTGGTCAAGAACTGGCGTCGATCGAGGCCAACCTGCGCGCCATCATCACCCAGTGCCGGGACGCTGGCGCGAAAGTCCTCCTGCTCGGCATGCGCATCCCGCCCAGTTACGGCAAGGAGTACAGCGACGGTTTCGCGGCGCTCTACAACCGACTCGCGAACGAGATGAGCATCGCGTTCGCACCGCACTTCATGGATCGAGTCGGAGGCGTCGCCGATCTCACGCTGCCGGACGGTCTGCATCCGACAGCGCGTGGGCACGAGTTGTTGGCCGAGAACGTCGCGCCGAAGTTGACCGAAGTGTTGAAGCGCTGAGACGGACAGTTTCAGCGCTTCTCGGCGAGCGTCCAGGCCAACATGCCCGGCAACGCGAAGCCGAACACGTTCACGAGTCCGTGGATCCACGCCATCTGCGAGATCGACAACCACTTCATCCCCGTGAATTCGCCGAGTGCGTATGCGCACGCCAACACCATCGTCATCGACAGTGAAGCAGCGCAGGTCCACAACAAGATTGCGGGCAAGCTCGAAAGTTGGACAGTCGCGCGCAGAGCGACGATCAACATGCACATCGTGAGCGCGATGGCCAGACCGAACGCGGCGATCACTTCGACGATCGGCGACGTCGTGATCCCGATCGCGATCACGATCGGGCAGACGATCACGGCCCGCGCTCCGATGCGCCAGAGCACGTGGTCGCGACCATTCGCACGCAACGCGCGTCCGGCGAGCCCGACGACGATCGGCGCCGCGAATCCGGCGTAGTGAAAATGCACGGCCGTGAGCGCGACGATCTCGTGGCCGAAGCCCATCGGTCGCTCGCCGAGTCGTGACAGCACGAACCACACGCCTCCGATCGCGATGTACGCGAGCCCGACGTCGACCGCGACTTCGTCGAGTGACTTCGTGCGCGACTTCCACAATCGAATCAGGCCCCAAAACGCGACAGCCCAGCAGTACGCGCACCAGATTCCAGCTGCGAATCCGGACGGCAGACCGGGCTCGACCAGAACCGCTTGAACCGCTGCGAACGTCGTGATCGGGTGCAAGTAAGCGAGCCACACGTACAGGAACGGGTACTTGCCGTTGGCCAGCGTCCGCGCGGTGAGTCGCAGTCCGAGCGGCACGATCACGAGCGGTGCGAACAAGAGCAAGTGCTCGATCAGGAGATGCCCTGACACCGAAACGCCCAGCTGCATGAGGACGATGACGATCCATCCGATCGCACCGATGACGGCGTCGAGCGCGAACTGTCCGCGGATGCGGTCTGCGATCGGCGGGCGTGTCGCGCTCATTCGATCACGCTAGCGCTGCTCGCAACGAATTCACGAATGAGCCCGCATCCGTGTCGATCGTGCGCGAGAGGACGGGACGATTCGCGAGCTTGGCCAAGCGCTCGGGTACGTCGACCCGTCGCTTCAAGATCGGTTCGAGTACTTCACCGAACTTCGCGGGGTGCGCAGTGGCCACGAAAAGGCCTGTTTCACTGCTCCGAACGTGTTTTCGCAACGCCGAGCTGGCGACAGCCGAGTGCGGACAGGCGACATAACCAAGCGCAGCGAGACGTTCGATTTCGAGTGTGGTCGAGGCCTCGTCGACGCGCTCTGCTCGAAGCACGGACTTCACGGCGGACATGTCGTGGCTGAACAGGGATTCGATGCGCTCCCAATTGCTCGGTGCTGAGACGTCCATCGCGTTCGACATCGTCGGGATCGTCGCGCGCGGCTCGTAGACACTGCTCGCGAGATAGCGCGGCACGGTGTCGTTGGAGTTCGTCGCAGCGATGAACGTCTTCACCGGCAGGCCGAACTTCCAGGCCATCAGTGCCGCGCAAACGTTGCCGAAATTGCCGCTCGGAATCGACACGACGAGCGGACCGTTCGCACCCAAGCCGCGCGCGCCGGCGACGGCTTCGAAGTAGTACAGAACTTGGGCGACGAGTCGCGCGATGTTGATCGAATTCGCCGACGTCAATCCCAGCTCGCGCGACAGGGCGCGATCGGCAAAGCACGACTTGACGAGCGCTTGGCAATCGTCGAACGAGCCTTCGACCGCGAACGCCGAGACGTTCTCGCCGAGCGACGCGATCTGGCGCTCCTGCAGCGGCGAGACACGGCCCTTCGGATAGAGCACGACGACTCGCACGCCGGTGCGGCACCAGAATGCGTGAGCCACAGCCGCCCCGGTGTCGCCCGACGTGGCCGTCAAAATCGTTCGAGAAGTCGTGGTCGGAATGCGAGCGAGAAGTGCCGCTAGAAGACGCGCACCGAAATCCTTGAACGCCAGCGTCGGCCCGTGGAAGAGCTCGACTGCGAGCGTTCCATCGGCGAGGCGAACGACAGGCGCCTCGAAGTCGAGCGCGTCATGCACGATGTCGGCGATGATCGTCCGATCGAACTCGTCGCCGATCAGTCGGTGCAGAATTTCGGTGCAACGCGATCGCCAACTCATCGCGAGCAGCTGATCGACGTCGTTCCAGCGCGGCCAATCGGCGAGCGTGAACAATCCGCCGTGCTCTGGAACGCCACCGGAAGTCGCCGCGCTGAACGTCGCGACGTCGTGTACGTCGCGCGTGCCGATCAGCCTCACGCCCCGCTCCAATTCGCCAGCGACAAGATGTCTGCCAACACACCGGCCGCCGTCACCTCAGCGCCCGCACCGTAGCCGCGGATCACCATCGGTTTCGGATGGTAGTGCTCGGTGAAGAACGCGAGCGCGTTCTCGCCGCCCTTGATGACGCGAAACGGATGTTCGGCGTCGACGACGCGCAATCCGACCGTCGCCCGACCGTTTTCGATGGTTCCGACGAAGCGCAGCGTTTGTCCCTTGGCTCTGAGCTCGTTCATGCGCGCCACGAACGACGCGTCGAGGCTCGGCAACGACTCGAAGAACTCCTCGACGTCGCCCTTCTCCATGAATTCGCGGGGCAACACGCCTTCGACGACGACGTCCTCGGGCTCGAGTTCGAGGCCGATCTCACGCGCGAGGATAAGCACCTTGCGAGCAACGTCACGGCCCGACAGATCGTCGCGCGGATCGGGCTCGGTGAAGCCCTTCTCTTTCGCCTCGCGCACTGCATGTGACAGCGACGCGCCTTCGTCGAGTCGGCCCATCAGGTACGACATCGAGCCGGAGAGTACGCCTTCGATGCGCACGACGCGGTCGCCGCTCTTCATCAACGTCTGCAGCGTTCCGATGATCGGAAGACCAGCGCCGACGTTGGTTTCGTACAGGAAACGCCGCTGTTTCTTGCGCGCGATCGTCCTCAGGTCGCGGTACGTCGAGAGCGCGCTGGAGTTCGCGATCTTGTTCGCCGTGACGACGTGCAAGCCGGCTTCCATCATCGGACCGTAGCGGCGCGAGACGTCCGCGTTCGCCGTGCAGTCGACGAAGACCGGATTGACCAGCTTCTTCTTCGCGACGAAATCGGCGATGCGCTGCATGTCGACCGGGGTCGCACTCGTGCCCATCAGGGCTTCGCGCGCGCGAGTCGGATCCAGCCCCTTCTCGTCGAGAACCATCGCCTTGCTGTTGGCGATGCCCGTGATGCGCAGGTCGACGCCGCGCTTCTTCAAGCGCTCACGTTGAGTCGCGACTTGCGCGAGCAACTTCGTGCCGACACCGCCGACTCCGAACACGAACAAGTCGAGAGCTTCGGGTGTGCCGAAGAATCGATGATGCGCGTGACGCAGCGCTCGCTCACCGTCGCCCTCTTGGATCACTGCGGAAATGCTGCGTTCGTTCGCGCCTTGCGCGATCGCGACCACGTTCACGGCGATCTCCGCGAGCGAATCGAAGAACGTGCCGGCTGCGCCGACGCGCGTGCGCATGCCGTCACCGACGACCGACAAGATCGCGAGGCGGTCGCGGTTCTCGATCGCGTCGACGCGTCCGAGTCGACGCTCTGCTTCGAACGCTTTCTCCAGCGCAGCGACGGCCCGCAAGCCGTCCTTGCGGGCGACGCAGATCGAGATCGCGCACTCGCTGGACGCTTGGCTGATCAAGATTGCCGAGATGTTCGCTTCGCCGAGTGAACCGAATGCGCGCGATGCGACGCCGGGCAGACCGGCCATGCCCGAACCGGTGAGGTTCAGGAGCGTGACGTCGCGCAACAGCGTGAGTCCGCGCACGCCGTGCGGTGAAGGCGCAGCATCGAGTTTGACCAGCGTGCCCGGTTTTTCAGGCGCGAAACTGTTGCGCACTGCGACGGGGATGCCGCGTTCGCGCGCAGGCTGGATCGTCTTCGGGTGCAGTACTTTCGCGCCGAAATAACTGAGCTCCATCGCCTCTTCGAAACTCGTCTCAGGCACGGAAAACGCATCGGGCACGAGTCGTGGATCCGCGCTGTAGATGCCGTCGACGTCGGTCCAGATCTCGCACAGCCGCGCATCGATCGCGGCCGCAGCGATCGCCGCGGACCAATCCGAACCGCCGCGACCGAGCAAGACGGTGCGACCCGAACCATCGCCTGCGAAGAATCCCGGCAAGATGAGCACGCGCTCGCGACCGTTGCGCAATTCTGCCCAGCGCTCGCGGATCTTCTCCAGGTCGGGCGTGGCTTCGAGCGCGTCACCAGATGCGATCACGAACTCGCGAGCATCGAGCAGCCGCGGTTGAAGGCCGCGCGCGCGCGCG
>JAWXBU010000073.1:0-15615 GCA_034440255.1 Planctomycetota bacterium
GACCGCTGATTTCCACTGCACTGCTCGCTGCAGCCGCGGTCGGAGCCGCATCACTGCGCTCGACCCGTGCGGTGTCGGTGACTTCGAGCGCGCTCGAAGGCGTCGTCGACGTGTCCAGCCGTGGCGCCGTCAAGCCTTCGGCTTCTGCGAACGCGCGCTCACGCTCGGCGAGCGTTTGGTGCGACTTCGATTCGCGCGACCACATCAACATTCCGAGGACGAGAGCGAGTGCCAGCATCACGCCGGCGAGAACCAATGTTTTCATCGTGACGCCGCGGCGGGGGATGGGGGAGAAGCGAAAATCCCGCCGCGACGCACGCAATCGTACTCAGCCGCCCGTCATCGATTCGATTCGAAGATCATGTACGTCGTGAAGTCCTGTGTAAGTGCGCTCTGGCTCGGTACACACCCGATCAACGACTGAACGAGAGCGTCATCTTGCGCTCGGCCTGCCCCGTCAACGTCACGGACTTCTCCACCGTCTTGCCGTCGGTCGCGACTGCTTTGACTTTGTATTTGCCCGGTGCGAGAGGCCCGACCTTCTGCTCGTTGCCGCCCGGTCCGCCGCGCGACATGCGATCCATCAAGTCCTGCGTGCTCATCAAGCCGGCCACGTCGCGACCGGATTCGTCGGTGACGCTGACTCGCGCACGCAACGGTTGATCGTCCGCATCGACGGTCGTCACGGTCAGCAACGTGCCTTGAGACAGCGTGATTTTCACGCTGGATGAACCGGCTGAGCGCACGTCGATCTTGCCGCTCTCGACGGACGAGAGGGCGTCCTTGCGTGCGCTGAACGTGTGTACGCCGGGCGAAAGTCCGCTGTAGCGCGCCTTGCCGTTCGCATCGGTGCGCACACTCGACAGGCGATCGACCGCGCGACCGGATTCGTCGCGCGCGAACACCGACGCACCCAAGACGGGGGCGCCGCGATCGTCGACCACTTCGACGTCGACACCGGCCGCGTTCTCGAGACGCACGTCCAAATCTTTGCGCCATTCACTTTCGGCGAGCTGGATGTCGGGCATGACCTTGCGACCGTATTTGGCCTCGCCGCCGAAGCCTCCGCCCGGCCCGCGGAATCCGCCCATCTGGGATCCACCGACGCTCAGCGAATACGTTCCGGCGCGCAGCGTGTTCACGTCGAAGTTGCCCTCGTCGTCGGTCGTGATCTCGTTGAAGCCGCCGCCCATCATCGATCCGCCGACGCCCATCGAAGCCGGCACGAGCGTGACGCGCACGTTCTTCGCCGCATCGCCTTCGGGCGTGCGCACGCGACCCGAGATGCGCGCCGTCGGCAGCGCGAGATCGACGACGTCTTCGGCGCCGGCCTTCACCGTCTCGACGAATTCGAGCATCGAAGCGCGGCCTCCGCCTTGTTGCACGGTGACCGAGTAATCGCCGGGCTTGTCGAGTTGGATCGAGTAGGCACCGTCGGCGCCCGAGGTCGCCGTCTTCATGCCCGGGCCGAACGAATCGCCTTGGCCCATGAACGTGACGCGCACGCCGCCGACACCGGCGCCGCCTTGCGTGACTTTGCCCTTCACGAGCACGGGTGCTTCCGGCGGAGCGCCGAGCACGACGCGCGTTTCCTGTGCCTCGACGACGTCCGCGTTGACGCTCTTCATGCGCGAGAACATCGCGCCCATGCCGCCGTCACCGCCGCCTCCTCCACCGCCGCGCGTGTTCTGACCGAGCGACTCCAAGTCGTTCGCCGAGGGCATCGCCGTCACGCGCCATGAGCCGGGCGCCAGGTGATCCATGCGGAATCTGCCGGCGGAATCGGTGCGTGCCGACGCCGAGGTGAAGCTCTTCATGTCCATCGCCGTGACGTTGCGGCCGGCAGTCGGGCGTCCGTCCTCGAACGATTCGCCGACGATGGATCCGCCTTCATGCATGACGAGCGCGGCGTCGGTGATCGTCTGACCGGCGACGAGATCGAGGCCCAATTCGTCGCTTTTCGCCCACGAATTCGCTTCTGCGACGAGCACGAGGCGGCCCGCTTTCAAGTCCGAGAGCGTGAAGCGACCGTCGGCGTCGGTGCGTGCTTTGACCGCGTCGTCGCTCATGCCCGGCATGCGTCCACCGAACATGCCGGCATTGGTCGAGACCGGCGCGACGGTTGCGTTCGCGACGGGAGTGCCGAGCGGCGACCGCACGATCCCTTGCACGATCGCACCGCGCGCGAGCGTGATCGCGAGCGGCGTCGCGTCGGCTTTCACGGGCACTTCGACGTCGAGCGATTCGCTCGTCACGAAGCCGTCGGCGCTGACGGTGAGCTTGTAGGTGCCTTCGCGTTGGAAAGTGAACGTGAACTCGCCGCGTTCGTTCGCGACGTCCTGCGCAAGGCGTTGTCCGCCACCGAACGCGAAGTTCATTCCGCCGCCAGCACCTCCGCCGCCGCGTCGACCGCCGCCACCGGCGTCGCTGTTGTTGGACGCTTGCACGCGGAATTTCGCGACCGGTTTGCCGTCGGCGAGTGCCGTCACGACGCCGCGCACGACGAGCGGTGCTTCGAGCGTGAGCGACGCATCGGTCGTTCCGCTCTTGACGCCTGTCGCTCTCGCGCGCCATGCAGATCGGCGGCGTCCGTCGACATCGCGCTCGTCGATCTTGGCCGCGTCTTCGGCTTTCAACATCTCGGCCGCGAGCGTGTAGTTGCCGGCCGCGAGCCCTTTGACGACGAAACGACCGTCCTTGTCGGCGATGAACTGCGGATCCTCCCCGCGCCGCGTTTGCAGGCGGAATTGTCCGCCACCGCCGCCGCCCTGGCCGCGGTCGCTGCTCGCGCTGATCGCGGCGCCCGCTGCGGGAGTGCCGTCTTTCCAACGCACGACGCCCGCGATCGTCTCGCCTGCGCCGAGTTTGAAATCGATGCCTGCGGAACGCGCTTTTTCGACGACCTCGACCTTTTGCGCTTCGGATGCGGGCAGTTCCTTCGAGCGCGCGCTCACCGATACGCTGCCTGCCGTGACTGCCGCGAGCTCGTACTTCCCGTCGGAATCACTCGTCGTCTTGCGCACGACGCGGTCGGTGAATCCGAACGGCCCGCGACTGCGACTGGCTTCGACGACGGCCCCTGTGATCGGCTTGGCGTCCGCGTCGAGCACGAGCCCGCTCACCATTCCGCCGCTCGTGAGTCGCAACGCCACGCTCGTCGCACTGCCGCGCGCGATCTCGGGCACTTCGACCGAGGAGTCCGCGAATGCGGCGGACGCGAGATCGAGCGTGTACGACTGATCGGGGTCGAGCGCCCACAACTCGAAACGGCCGTCTTTCACGCTCGCACGGCGCTCGTTGCGCCGCATGGCCGACGCCATTCGACCCGGACCGCCGCTGAAATTGGTGAGCGACATCGAGAGCTGCGCTACCTCTCCGTCCAGCACGCTAGCGACGGTTTCGCCGGCCGGCAGCGCGATCTGCGCCGCGATCCAGCCACCGCACTCGGCTTGCAATGCGACGCGCGAACCGGCGGGACGAACTTCGATCGTGATCGACTCGCGCAGGAACCACGCACGACCTGCTGCGATCAAGTGAGCTTTCACGGCGTCTTTGGGCAAGCTGAGTCGAAAGCGTCCGTTCGCATCGAGCTTCGTGCGCGCGATGACGAATTTCGGATCGACGTCGTTGGCGCCGGTCGCATCGGCGCGACGCGGCCCGATCTGCGTCATCAACGTGTCGAGATCAGCAGGGCGCGCAAGTGCGAACACTTCGACATCCGAGTCGAGCGCGCAATCGAGCGGCGCGCGCACTTCGCCCTCGACGAGCGCGCCGTCGAGCGCGCTTGCTGCTGTCGCCGAGTTCACCGTCGCGCGTTCCGGTTTCACACCGCTCGTGTCCGGCGCTGTCAGCGAATCGTTGCGCGAATCGAGCTCTGTTGCACCGGGATTCGTCGATGCAGTCGCCTGCGTCGAGCTCGAATTCGGAGCAGGGGCGCGGCGCACCTGGAACCACAACAAAGTTGCGAGCAGACCAAGGGCGACGACGACGAGGACGGGCAGCAGGATGCGCTTCATCTGAAACTCACGCGGGGGTGGAGGCGACGGTCGAGCGGGGCTTCGAGCCGGGGCGGCGAAGCGACTGCTGAACCGAGCAGGTCCGAACGGGTCACGCACAGCTTGTCACATCTAGCGCGCTGAAAAGTCGTGCTTTTAGCCGTGCTCGAGCGATTGCGACGCGCGCCCCGGTCTCCGTACAATGCTCGAACCCTCAGCTGAGCGTCGAGCGCTCCGCACATGACCCATCGACGGAGTGAATCGGACGCGGCATCGAAGCCTGAAATCGAAAGCGGAGCTGCGGCACCGCAGGCTGGCGATGCAGGACTTCGCCGGTGGATTCAGGGGCCGTACACCGCGTCGAAAAAGCGCGCAGCCGAGCGTCGCGAGCCTTTCCAGACGACGTCGGGACTCCCGATCGAACCGCTGTACGGTCCCTCGGAACTGGGTCTCCCAGGTGAGTATCCGTACTTGCGCGGCGTGCGACCGAGCATGTATCGCTCGCAGTTCTGGACGATGCGCCAGTACGCGGGTTTCTCGAGCGCGCGCGAGACGAATCGGCGTTTCAAAGTGTTGCTCGCCAGCGGACAAACGGGTCTGTCGACGGCGTTCGATCTGCCGACGCAGATCGGTTACGACTCGGATCATCCGCTCGCCAAATTCGAAGTCGGGCGCGTAGGCGTCCCGATCAATTCTCTGCGCGACGTCGAGCATCTGTTCGCCGGCATTCCGCTCGGCGAAGTGTCGACGTCGATGACGATCAACGCGACGGCCACCGTCTTGCTGGCGCTCTACTGCGTCGCCGCCAAGAAGCAGGGCGTCGAGCGTTCGAAGCTGCGTGGCACTGTGCAGAACGACATCTTGAAGGAGTACGCGGCGCGCGGGAATTATCGCTTTCCCACGCAGCCGTCGATGCGCCTGACGACGGACCTGATGGATTTTTGCGCGCGCGAAGTGCCGCAGTGGAACACGATCTCGATCAGCGGCTATCACATTCGCGAAGCCGGTTCGAACGCGGTGCAGGAGATGGCGTTCACGCTCGGCAACGGTCGCGCGTACGTGCGTGCGGCGCTCGCGGCCGGCCTTGCGATCGACGAATTCGCACCGCGCTTGTCGTTCTTCTTCAACGCGCACAACAACCTGTTCGAGGAAGTGGCGAAGTTCCGCGCCGCGCGACGGATGTGGTCGCGGATCATGCGCGAGGAATTCGGTGCCAAGGACGAAAAGTCGTGGATGCTGCGCTTCCACACGCAGACGGCCGGCTCGATGCTCACGAGCCAGCAACCCGAGAACAACGTGGTGCGCGTGACGTTGCAGGCGCTCGCGGCCGTGCTCGGAGGCACACAGTCGCTGCACACGAACGGGCTAGACGAAGCGCTGTCGTTGCCGACCGAGAAGAGCGCGCGCATCGCTTTGCGCACGCAACAGATCATCGCCAACGAGTCGGGCGTGTGCGACACGGTCGACCCTCTGGGGGGGGCGCCGTTCATCGAGTCGCTGACTGACGACCTCGAAGCGCGCGCACTCGCACTGATGGCCGAAGTCGATCGCCGCGGTGGAATGGTGGCCGCGATCGAGGCCGGTTTCGTGCAGCGCGAGATCCAAAAAAGCGCGATGGCGTGGTTGCGCGCCGTCGAATCGAACAAAGAGACGATCGTGGGCGTGAACAGCTATGTCATCGAAGAAAAGCCGCCGGAGTTGTTCCGCGCGAGCGACGAGAGCAAGCGGCAAGTGCTGGCCGATCTGGATGATGTGCGCAGAGAACGCGATCCCGTCGCCGTCGAAGCGAGCTTGCGCGAACTCGATCGCGCTGCCGCCGGAACCGACAACGTGATGCCGCACATGATCGCCGCCGTCGAGAGGTACGTGACGCTCGGCGAGATCTGCGGCCTCCTCGAAAAGCGCTTCGGCAAGTACAAGCCGCCCGAGGTTTTGTGATGAGTTCGCACGCACCGGCCGCCCTGCACGGCATCGTCCAAGGTCTGCATCACGTCGCGATCGCGGTGCAGAATCTCGACGAGGCTCGACTCGCATATGAAGGTGCGCTCGGGCTTTCAGCGAGCGAACCGGAGTACGTACCCGATCAGAAAGTGCGTGTGCTCGTGCTCTACGCAGGCACGCAGCGCATCGAATTGGTCGAACCGGCCAGCCCCGATTCACCGATCACGAAGTTTCTCGAAACGCGCGGTCCCGGCATCCACCACGTCGCTTGGAAGGTCGCGAATTGCGCTGCCGCCATCGCCCAAGCGAAAGCGAAAGGCCTGCGCATGATCGACGAAGCGCCACGCCCGGGTTCGCATCACACGACGATTGCGTTCCTGCATCCGAAGTCCACGGGCGGCGTGCTCATGGAGCTCGTGCAAGACCCACCGAACGCCGCTCACTGAGGTGCACGATGTCGCAACCGCAACCGAACTGTCCCAGCTGCCGCGAACGCATGGAAGCCGGCTTCGTCCTCGACACCGGGCGCGGCGGTTCGCGCAAGGAGGCGAAGTGGATCGAGGGTCAGCCCGAAAAGTCCTTTTGGGTGGGCATCAAGATCGAGGGGAAGAAACAGTTCCCGATCCAGGCTTTCCGTTGTCCGCGCTGCGGAATGCTCGTCAACTACGCTTTGAGCACGTGATCTCGACATGACCAAGACCAAGATCTCCGAAACCAAACCGATGACGAACGCTCCTGAGGAAACGCCGATCGAGCGCTTGCACCGCATGCGCGAACTCGCGCTGCAGGGCGGCGGCGCAGATCGCATCGCCGCGCAACACAAGAAAGGCAAGTTGACCGCGCGCGAGCGCATCGACTTCCTCGTCGACGAAGGCTCGTTCGTCGAACTCGATCGCTACGTCACGCACCGTTGCACCGACTTCGGAATGAGCGAGCAACAGTATCTGGGCGACGGCGTCGTCACCGGCCACGCCCTCATCGACGGTCGGCCGATGTACGTTTTCGCGCAGGATTTCACGGTGTTCGGTGGATCGCTGTCCGAAACGCACGCCGAGAAGATCTGCAAGATCATGGATCAAGCGCTGAAGGTCGGCGTGCCCGTCCTCGGTCTCAACGATTCCGGCGGCGCACGCATCCAAGAGGGCGTGTCGTCGATGGGCGGCTACGCCGAAATTTTCTGGCGCAACACGCGCGCCTCGGGAGTCATCCCGCAAATCAGCGCGATCATGGGACCGTGCGCGGGCGGAGCGGTTTACTCGCCAGCGATCACCGACTTCATCTGCATGGTCGACACGACGTCGTACATGCACATCACCGGCCCCGACGTCGTCAAATCGGTGACGCACGAAGTCGTGACGAGTGAAGATCTAGGCGGCAGTTCGGTGCACGCGTCGCGTTCCGGTGTCGCGCATTTCACGAGCCCCGACGACAAGAGCTTGATGCAGCTTTTGCGCAAGCTGATGTCGTACTTGCCGCTGAACAACGCGGAAGACCCGCCGTTCCGCGCGACGGACGATCCGAGCGATCGCATGGACCTCGAGCTCGACTCGATCGTACCGCTCGACACACAAAAGCCGTACGACATGAAGCGCATCGTCGAGCGCGTGGTCGACGTCTCTTCGTGGTTCGAAGTGCAATCCGAGTTCGCGCAGAACTTGATCATCGGTTTCGCGCGCCTCGGAGGTCGCGTCGTCGGCATCGTCGCGAATCAGCCGGCCGTGCTCGCCGGATGCTTGGACATCGACGCGTCGACGAAGGGCGCGCGCTTCATCCGCTTCTGCGACGCCTTCAACATTCCGATCGTGACGTTCGAAGACGTGCCGGGTTTCTTGCCCGGAACCGCGCAGGAGTACGGCGGCATCATCCGCCACGGCGCGAAGATGCTGTACGCGTACTGCGAAGCATCGGTGCCGAAGTTGACCGTCATCACGCGCAAAGCCTACGGCGGCGCGTACGACGTCATGGGCAGCAAGCACGTGCGCGCCGACGTGAATTTGGCGTGGCCGACGGCGCTCGTCGCGGTGATGGGGGCAGCGGGTGCCGCGAAGATCATCCACAAACGCGAGATCGAATCAGCCGCGGATCCGAAAGCGATGGAAGCGCAGAAAACGGCCGAGTACGAGCACACGTTCAACAATCCCTACAAGGCGGCCGCGCGCGGTTTCATCGACGACGTGATCGAAGCGAGTCGCACGCGTCCGATGCTGATTCGCTCGCTCGAGCTGCTGAAGACGAAGCACGAGGATCGGCCGGTCAGGAAGCACGGGAACATTCCGCTGTAAGGGCCGCGGGCAACGGCCGGCGAGTGCGCTTCACTCCAGACCTCGACGACCTGGAAGATTCGACTCAGCGGCTTAGAACCGCACCGCGAACAGCATCCGATCGCTCTCTCGACACGCTCTTGGATCAGGGATCCACGACCCGCGCGACCCTCAGCCCGACATCCTCTTTGCCCTGATCGGGGAAAACCAGCGAGCGAGCCGAGAGCCGCAGGCTCAACTCGTCACTGGTCCAACCTCCTCCGCGTGTCGATCGCCGTTCCAGTCGGCTAGATCGATCCAAGCCGTCCCCCGGTCGCAGGTCGATGGCGTCCTTGCTGTCTGCATAAGGATCCGCGCACATCTCGAGCACATTGCCCATGATGCAATGGAGACCAAAGTCGTTCGGCACGAAGCTGTCGACGGGCCGGTGAATGCGCGAGCCGTCGTTCACGATCGGGCGCTGGGGCTTGATGTTCTTTCCGCGAGCGTACGAAGCATCCGCGAAACTCACCTGGTGCTGTACGTCCGCGAAATCCGCGGACCGACCGAAGCGTTCGTTCGTCCCCGCACGAGCCGCCCACTCCCACTGCAACTCCGTCGGAAGTACGCACCCGATTCGGCCGATGATGCGCAGGGCCTCGTGCCACGAGACGTTCTCGACAGGATTGCAGCGCGTCACCCGCGGCGACTCGATGATGTCGTAACCGGGATAGTTGCGGCTCGGCATCTCGCCCGTGAGATGGAGCCACTGTCCTTGAGTCATCTCGTACTTCGAGATGAAGAATGGATCGAGGCGTTCACTCCTCATGCGTTCGGTCGCACGCGCGTCGGGATCGAAACGCACCTGCTGTGGGTCCGTGGTCTGGGCTCCAGCCGTGGCCAATCCTCCCGGCAAGAGCACCAACACGATCCCTGTGTCGTGCTCGAGCCCGTAGCGTCCGCTCTCAGTCGCCCTCGGACGTGCACCCGTGAGCATCATCCAAAATTCCCAGAGTCCCGAGCGCGGATCTCGACGCAACGGGACTAGGCCGACCTGCGGCGTGAGGATCATGCTGGCGTACAGCGGGCACTGCTCTGGATTGCGAATCGATGCAAGCGCTTCGTTCCATTCCCGCGCGTGCGCAGCGATCGACTGCTCACGAACTCCCTCACACTGCTCCAGGCGCGCGTCGATGACCCTCACCTGCGCTTCGAGCCGCGCTCGATTCATGACCAACGCCTCCAGGGTCGCGCGCTTCTCCTCTTCATCGGGCGCGGTGAAACGGACAACGGTGGTGCTTTGCCTACGCGCTCTGCACGCATTCGCTTGCGCGGTCCACCATTCGAGCTCCCGCGGCAAGACACGCAATCCCGATTCGAACGTCTCTTCCCACTCGCTTTGAAGTGAAGTGAGCGTCGTCACATCGTCGGGACAGAGGGCTTCACCCGCGGGTGGTACCTTCAGCACAGCTGGCGACTTGGCGTCGATGTATTGCTCAGCGAGCAACTGTTCCATCATCGCCGCGCGCGTCTCTGCGGTCGAAATGGATTCCTCGACACGCAGGTCGTCGGTGCCTCGGATCTCGCTGGCGCGCCCAGCCGACAGCCCGAATCGTTCAAGCCCTCTCAGTTCCGCCGCGCGATCTGAACTTTGGTCGAGGAATGCCCGAACTTCCTGAGCCCATGCGCGGAGCTTCTGCGTCGAATTCGGATGGATCGGCCACAGTCCATCCAGTTGATCGACCAGTGCGGATGCTCGGTGCGCATCTGCTCGCAGGCCAAGGTCATTCGCGCGCACGCGTTCACGCCAAGCACCGAAAAATCCAGCGCTCGCGATCACGACCATCAGCGAAGACAAGAGCACAGCGGCGGTTCGATTGCGCGAGATCCACTTGCGGAGTTCGGTCAACGGTCCTGACCGGTACGCGCGCACGACCCGCACCTCGAGGTACGCGCGCAAGTCGTCCGCGAGTTCGTTCATGGTCGCGTAACGCTTCGCGACGTCGCGTTGCATCGCCTTCTCGCAGATCGCGACGAGCTCAGGCGCGATCGTGCGTCGAAACTCGGTGACGCGCGGCGGCGGCCCGGCGAGCACTCGAACCCACACAGCGCGATTGTTCTTGTTGCCCTCAGTGCTCGTGGAATACGGCGGGACACCCGCGAGCGTCTGGTAGAGGATCGCGCCGACGCTGTAGACGTCGCTCGCGGCCGTGACGAGTTTGCCGTCGCCGCTCGCTTGCTCGGGGGACATGTACGCCGGTGTTCCGAGCACGCGGCCGTCCTCCGTGAGGAAAGCCGACTCATCACCGGAGTCCAGCGCGCCACGGCGTGCGGACCGCAGTCCCTCGCTCTCCGTCTCGCCTGATCTCACGTGGAGGTCCGGTCGATCGACGAGGCGTGCCAGCCCCCAGTCCATGACGTACACCTCGCCGTGACTGCCGACCATCACGTTCATCGGCTTCAGATCGCGGTGGAGCACGCCTCGCTCGTGCGCGTATCCCATCGCCTCGCACACGCGCAGGATGACGTTGAGCACGCGCGTCGCGGACCATCCCTCGGCGCCGCGCTCGGCCAGAGGAATCACCTCTTGAAGCGTCCGTCCTCGCACGAGCTTCATCGTGAAGAAGATGCGGCCCTCGGGATTCAGGCCGATGTCGTGCACGGGCACGATCCCAGGGTGATCGAGTTGGCTCGCGACCTGCGCTTCCTCGAGGAAGCGCGCATGTAATTGCAGGCGCTCCGAACTCGAGGAGGGATCGAGCAGCGCCGCGTCGTCTTCACGCAGCACCTTCATCGCCAACTCGCGGTGCATGTCGACATCGTGCACACGCAGCACGCGTCCCATCCCGCCACGGCCGATCTCGGTCAGGACCTGATAGCGCGTGAACGCGTGACGGCGCTCGAGCAATCGTGCGATCAGTTCGTCGAACTCGAGTCTAGGTATCGCCGGAACGACGGTTCCGTCTTGCCAAACTCGCTCGACTTTCCCGTTGTTCGTCTGCACGTCGGACACTTGGCGCAGCGCTCGCCGCGGATCAACTCGAGAGCGAGAGATCGGCGGCCGCTACACGAATCTCAGGAATGGTAGCCGGTTCGGCGTGGCGTGGCGTCACCGCGGGTGTCACCGGGACGCCGTTGGATTGCAGTGCCTGGAGAATGGTCTGCAGGTCGGTCGTCGGATGGTTCGCGCGCAGCAGGGCGACCGCGCTCGCCACGAACGGAACGGCGAACGAAGTGCCGGTCAGGGTCATGGGTGGCAAACCGTTGGGCTGGACTTGGATTCCATGACCCGGTGCACACAGATCGAGTTGACCGCTCCAACACGACGTGCCCGCAACCGCCGGCGAGTCCGCGTAAGTTGCACCAACCGTGATCGCGCTCCCGAAACACGCGGGAAAAACCACGCCAGGTACGTAGCTGCCCTTGTTACCAGCCGGCAGGACGACCACCACTCCGCGAGCGTTGAGATTGACCAATGCCGCCGTCATCGCCGCGCCGGTGACCGGCCAACACACGCAATCGGTGTCGGAGAAGCACTCGTTGTTCCCTAGGCTCATCGAGACCACCGCGAGGCGATCGCCGAACTGGTCCTTCCACTTCACGTCGATGTCGACGAGTGCTGCCGTGACGTTGGTGCTCCAGACCTTGCCGTCGGCTTCGTCGCAGCGCAGGGCCAGAATGCTGCACCACGGTTCGCTCTCCGCGATGACGTAAGCCACCCTCGTCCCGTGATTGAGCGTGTTGCCGAGCGCAAACGTGGGTTCCTCGTTCGCGCTGTTCGGGTACCCGCGCGCGTACGCCTTGCGACCCACGATCCGGCCTTCGAGCTCCGCTACCGCGACTTCTGCGCCGAGTACGGTGACGCTCTCGGTAACGCGGTCATCGAGCACGGCGACGACCGGACCCTTTCCTGAATGAACGACATCCGGCCAGCCGATGCGTACGAGCACTTGATCCAGGGTCGTCGGTGCTCGCGCGGGAGAACGAAGGGCCTGTGGACTGAACGTGCGATCCTCTTCGACGCGCACCCTGAAGGTCCTCTCGCCGTCCGGCGTGACCGGAACAGTCGTGATCCATTGTGTGAGTTGCAGCACATCAACGGCCTCGAGGTCCAACGAAAGGAACGGGATGGTGGGGTAGCGCCGAGCGGAGCGTTGGGACAACGGAACGACTTTGCTCAAGAACGTCGACTGAGCTTTTGCGATCGCTTGTCTTCGCTGCGCTCTCTCGGCGGGGTCGTCGGGAGCCGTGAGAGCTTCACCGGGTTTCCCGACGACGCCGTCGAGTTGGACGATCACGCGCATGCTGGGCTGGCCCGCGCTCGCGAACTGGCCTTCGAACTTGCTGAGTTCGCTGCGTTCATCCCAACTTGCGTGCACGACTGCGGGCCGCCTGAGCAAGTACCACCACGCGAATCCGAGGAGGCACACAGTCAGGATCACGAGCCCGATTCGAATAGAGCGCTTGGACATCGGCGACTCCTGGGCGGGCGACTATTGCTCGGCCAATGTGAACTCGTAGGTGATGCCGTACGCCTCGGCATGCACGCGGACGCAGCGTTCCGCCGGGTCCGTCGGGTGCCGAACGTCGAACCATGTCGGTTCCACTGGCAGGCCGAGGCGATCGAACTCGCCGTCCACCTCCATGTCGTCGAACGTGTACTTCTCATTGAGCGCATTCACCAACTCGAGATCGACCTTCATCTTGACGTCGTCGTACTTGAAGACGATCGAGTTCGGGCCGCCCGCCTTGACGAGCACTCCGGGGTCCCCGGCTGCATTGCCGATCATCAGCGCATCGGTGTTCCGGTGCCACAGGTCGTACTGGAACGCGAAATAGACGTTGTCTTTCCAGAAGACCTGAGCCTCCTCGTGATGCGTGTCGTCGTAGCGAAGATCGATGTCGCAGCCGTTGAGTCCGATTTGGCCCATCGTCCTGTCCAAAGCCGGTTTGGCGAGTGCAGGCTCGACACGCGGTGAGGAAGCACTCCGAACCATTCGCGGAGCGAGGACCGCACAGGCGATGACGGAGAGTGAACCGAGGGCGAGGACAGATTTGGTCAACATCGAAGACTCCTCGAGAGAAGGGGTTGGGGACGTGCTATCTCGGAACCCTCGCGCGAGCGGCGCGCGGCCTTACGCGATTTGTCCGAAACAGTTGTCGCGCGGGAAGGCGGTGGACAACGCGAGCGAAGCGGGGGGCGCGACGGACAATCGGAGAGTCTGTATCTCGGTGTCGGAAAGCGCAAGTCGGCCTCGAAACGCCCCTTGCGGCTCTTTCCAGTGGCCCGATCGCCCCGCGGACGTTGTGATACTCACCCCCTATGTTCAAACGCATTTTGATCGCCAATCGCGGTGAGATCGCCCTCCGGGTGATCCGCACTGCGCGGGAAATGAACATCGAAACCGTCGCGGTCTTTTCCGATTGGGACGCGCGCGCTTTGCACACGCGCATGGCGCATGTCGCCGTTCCTTTGCACGGCAACGTGCCGAGCGAGAGCTATTTGGTCGCCGAAAAAGTGATCGCGGCAGCCAAGGCTACCGGCGCGGAAGCGATTCACCCCGGCTACGGATTCTTGTCGGAGAACGCCCAATTCGCACGCGCGGTCCGCGACGCCGGGCTCGTGTGGATCGGTCCGCCGCCCGAAGCCATCGAGGCGATGGGCGACAAAATCAAGTCGCGTAGAGCGATGAAGAAAGCCGGCGTTCCGGTCGTGCCCGGCTTGACCGATCCGGTCGACGACGCGGCGGCGGCGCGCAAAGCTGCGGTTGGCATCGGCTATCCGATCGCGCTCAAAGCCGCAGCGGGCGGCGGCGGCAAAGGCATCCGCATCGTGCACAACGAGAGCGAGATGGAGAGCGCATTTCGCACGGCGTCGGGCGAAGCGAAGAGTTCTTTCGGCGACGGACGCATCTATCTCGAGCGCTACCTCGATCATCCGCGCCACATCGAAGTGCAGTTGATGTTCGATCACCACGGGAACGGCGTGCACTACGGTGTGCGCGAGTGCTCGATCCAGCGTCGACACCAAAAGCTCCTCGAGGAATGTCCGTCGGTCGTGATCGACGATGCGACGCGCGAGAAGATGGGTGCGGTCGCGATCCAAGCGGGCGCAGCGGTCGGCTACCAAAACGCTGGAACCGTCGAGTTTTTGTGGTCGAAGGGTGAGTTCTACTTCCTCGAGATGAACACGCGACTGCAGGTGGAACATCCCGTGACCGAGATGGTGACCGGCACCGATCTCGTGCGCGAACAACTGCGTGTCGCCAGTGGTGAGAAGCTCGGTTACGACCAGTCGGCGATCCGTTGGAACGGTTGGGCGATCGAAGTGCGCATCAACGCGGAGGATCCCGCGAACAAGTTTTTGCCCTCGACCGGCACGATCCACAACTTGCGCATGCCCGGCGGACCGTTCGTGCGCCTCGACCTCGGCATGTACCGCGGCATGGAAGTCGGCGTGAACTACGACCCGATGCTCGGCAAGTTGATCGTGTGGGGCAAAACTCGCGCAGAGGCGATCGCGCGCATGATCCGCGCTTGTCAGGAGATGAACGTCGGCGGCGTGCGCACGAGCGTGCCGGCGGCGCTGTCGGTGCTCGAAGACGCGCGGTTCCAAAAAGGCGACTTCGACACGCATTTCCTCGAGAGTTTGAAGCTCGACGGCGAGCATCCGGGGCGCGACGAATTGGTCGCGGCAGCGGCGGCGATTTTCAGGCACCACAAGGCACGCAGGAAAGCGCTTTCGCCGGCAGCCAGTGATCGCACCGGTTGGGCGGATCGTGCGCGGCGCTCGCTGTCGACTCATGCGACGCGCGCGGCGCAGCGGGACGGAGGTGACGCATGAAGTACTTCGTCACGGTCAACGGCCGCGCGCACGAATGCGAATTGAGCGAGCGCGCCAATCAACTCGTGCTCACGGTCGACGGCAAGAGCTTCGACGCCACGTATCAAGAGGTCGATTCACTCGGTCAGGTCGTGATCAATCACGGCGGCAAGAGTTACGGCCTGTCGATCGAAGGCACTGAAAACGACGTCGGCATCACGCTCGCCGGACATTTCTACGACGTGAAGCTCGAGGACGAACGCGAACGCGCGGCTCATGCTGCGGAACGCGCGAGCGGGCGAGTCGGCGGTGCTGTGAACAGCGTCATGCCAGGCATCGTCGTCGAGCTCTTGGTGAAGAAAGGCGACTCGGTCGAGAAGGGCGCGCCGCTCTTGATCTTGTCCGCGATGAAAATGCAGAACGAGATCGGTGCGCCGATCGCAGGTGTCGTGAAGGACATCCACGTCGTCGCTGGTCAAGCGGTGGCGGCGGGAACGAAGCTCTTGACTCTGACCCCGCTCGACGCTTCGAAGTGATCGTACTGTGCCAGGGACAACCACGACGGTTCGCGCTGGCCGCTGATCGTGTGTGTACCGAGCCAGAGCAATTTGTCCCC
>JAWXBU010000074.1:0-21536 GCA_034440255.1 Planctomycetota bacterium
CAGCGCAGATCCGCGTGTGAACCTCGCGATCACGATGGAGCGGGCCGGTCGTACGGAGGATGCCTTTCGCTCCTACCTCGCAGCCCTTGAAGTAGCGCCAGAATCGGTCTCCGCGATGCAGGGTGCTGCAGCGATCGTGATTCGTGACTCGCGCGAAGAACCGAGGCTAAGTTCGTGGCTCAGGACGATCAGTCTGCACGGCGATGAAGCCGGGTGGCGCGATTGGGCTCAGTCGAAGCGTCTGACTGCGGCATCGCGCTGAATCTGGGGTGGGCGCACCCCCCTCGTGTCTGCCGAATGTGGCTTCTATTCGAGAATCGAGCCCGACACGTCTGGACGCACGGCACGATCCGCCGGTCGGGGATATCCTTCCCCTGAGGCGTTCCGACGCTGCCTCATGTTGTTCATGCAGCCTGGCTTTTTCATCGCCGTCACCCTCACGTTCGCACTGACGGCGATCGACACCTCGGCGGAAGGCTCGCGCTCGAAGCCGAAGGCGCGACTCGCACCGCTGCCTGCGAACTTTTTTCCACCGCCGGCACCGCTGCTCGGTGGCAGTGATTCGTGCGCGACGCCCGATGCGATCGCGGGCATCGGACTGTTCGCGTTCGACGACACGAACGCGACCACCGGCACGCAAGGACAGAGCGAGTCCGCTTGCAACGCGTTCGGCAATACCGCGATCCTAGCCGACGTGTGGTTCGTCTGGACCGCGCCGAGCTCGGGCATGGCGCGCGTCACGACCGTCAACCAGACCATCGTCGACACGAAGATCGCCGCGTATCCAGGCGGTGCGTGCCCTTCGATCGGCAGTGCGCTCGCGTGCAACGACGACGACGTCGCGTCGGGATCGTTCCAATCGACGATCGCATTCCGCTGCACTGCGGGCAGCTCGTATCTGCTGCAAATCGGCACGTTTCCCGGGCCTTTTCCGCCTCCGATCCCGGGCACCGGCAACATCTCGATCCAAGTGAACACGTCGCCCGCGAACGACGCGTGCACGAATCCGCTAGCCATCTCCGGCATCGGCGCCGGCGCTCCGCATCCGTTCGACACGACGCTGGCATCGACCGGCGCACAAGGACAGGCCAACGTCGCGTGCGAGAGCTACGCGACGCGAGCGATCGACGCCGACGTGTGGTTCCAGTGGACGGCGCCCGTGTTCGGTTGGGTCAAGCTCACGACGTGCGCAGGCTCGTCGGGCGACACGAAAGTGGCCGTGTACTCCGGCGCCGGATGTCCTGTCGGTCAAGCGCTCGTGTGCGACGACGACGGTTGCGGTACGTACTCAGGCCCCAGCGAAGCGCGCTTTTTCGCGAGCGTCGGCACGACCTACACGATTCAACTCGGTTCGTTTCCGAACCAACCGGGCAGCGTGGGCACGTTCACCATCGAACTGTTCACGCAAGCCGTCGGCGACACGTGCTCCGGCCCGATCGCGATCGCCGGCCGAGGGCCGCACGCATTCGACAACCATCAAGCGACGACCGGCAATGAAGGGCAGCTCGAACTGCTCTGCACGACGCCGACCGACACGAATCCGCGCATCACATACGACCTCTGGTACGCGTGGACTGCACCGGGCACCGGCATCGCGACGTGGAGTCTGTGCGGCGTCGCGAACATGGACTCGAAGATCGCCGTGTATTCCGGCACCGCGTGTCCGACAGCTGCGGCCCTCGCGTGCGCGGACGACGGTTGTGCGTCGATCGGACCGGCCGGCGTGCTGTTTCCCGTCACGGCGGGAGCGACGTACATGCTTCAACTCGGCAACTGGCCGGGCGGGGTCGCCGAGGCGGGCTCGTTCACCATCGACGTTGCGGGTGGTGTCGGCAGCGCCTACTGCTTCGGCGCTGGCGGTGTGACGTCGTGTCCGTGCTCGCCCACGTTCATTCCTCCTGCTGTCGCATCGAACGGTTGCCCGAATTCGCTCTACGCGGGCGGAGCCAATCTGCGCGCGGACGGACTCCCTTCGGTCGCGAACGATTCGCTCACGCTGCACGGCACCGGCATGCAAAACGGTTCGTGCATCTACATCCAAGGCACCGCGCAACAAAGCGGCGGCAACGGTCTCGTGTTCGGAGACGGACTCTTGTGCGTCGGCGGAGCGATCTTGCGCCTCGCCGTGAAATTCAATGTCGCGGGTTCATCCGCGCTGCCTTCAGGCGGAGGCGGCACGCTCTCGTCGATCGGGCTCGTGCCCCCTGCGGGTGGAGTGCGCACGTACCAAGTGTGGTATCGCGATGCGAACGTGTACTGCTCGGTGTCGACGTTCAATTTGACGAACGCAGTCTCGATCACCTGGTCACCTTGAACGATTTCGCGAGCGCGAGCTCGACACACGATTGTCCGACGCTCGTTTCGATCTCGCTGCTTCTGCGTCCGTGACCTGGATGGCTCGAGTCCGAATCGTGGACGGATTCGGTTCTCACGTTCGTCGCCGGACGTCGCAGGGCCGTTTCGAGCTCTATTTTCAGCCGTTTTCGCCGATCCACGCTCAGCGGTGCAGGGCTTGCGATGGAGGTTCGCCTCCCCGGATCATCCATCGAAAGACCGCCGTCATGCTTCAAGTGCTTCTCGTTTTCGCGCCCCTACTCACACCCCTCGCGTCCGAAAAAAACCTGCCGCCGTTCGATTTCACGGACGCGTATTACCTCGCGAACGGCATCGACCCCACGACTCTGATCGGTCGCCCGAACGGCACCGGCACATCGGTGATCGACAACCGCGAGAACGGACCCGACCTGAACAACGTGCGCCTGCTCGAGCAGACGGCGGCGTACGACCATTCAGGACACGAGATCTTCTTCTACGTCACGGGGCTACCGACGCTCGCGAGCTTCACCAACAACGCCGCCGGTGCGCAAGCCTTCGCGATCGCTGAGGAATACAAGGTGTACGAGTTTCCGCGCGCGACGAACGCGCAGTACGCGGTGTTCCCGAAGCGCCAAGATCTGATTGCTGACCTGCGCAACGGCTACTTCAGCAACGATCCGTTGGGTGCGTGGCAAGTGAACTTGGTGCGCTTCACGACATCCGCGACGACGACGCCGGCGGGACAAGCGGCACTCGCGAACCTCGCGGGCGTGAACGGCGTCGATCTCGACGGGACGCCGCTCATCAAGACGATCAGCCAGATCGAGAGCTTGCAGTCGCAGGGTTTCGTCACGGTCGAAACGCCCCCGCTCGGCGGCTCGGCCTTCCGCTGGTTCTTCTGTCCCGTCATCGAGGATCCCCGCGACGGAGCGATCGCACCGGACGCGGAGCTCACGATCGTGCGCCAACAAAACGGTGCGCCGCTCGCGGCCGAGCGCTCGATCTTCGATCTCTTCCACTGCCTGCAAGCGACCGGCGACGAGTGCACCGGCGGCGGATTCAGCGGCGTCGTCGCGAGCGTGTGCGCCGGAACGGCGGCGACTTGCCCGTGCTCGAACGCAGGCGCCCTCGGAGCCGGCTGCGCGAACTCCGGCGGCGCCGGCGGGCGCTTGAGCGCGAGCGGAACGGCGCGTGTTTCATCCAGTGTTTTCGCCCTCAACGGCTCGCAGATGCCGAACGGGCCCGTCGTTTACTTGCAAGGTTCGAGCACGACGAGCGCGTCCTTCGGCGACGGACGCCTGTGCGTCGGCGGGACGATTCGGCGCCTGGGCGTGCGCGCCAACTCAGGGACTGCGTCGACGTTTCCTGACAGCAGTGCGAATCTGGCGACATTCGGCGACGTGGTCGCAGGCGATGTCGTGACGTACCAAGCGTGGTACCGAGACTCGGCGAGCTTCTGCACGTCATCGACGTTCAACGTGACGAACGCGTTGGTCGTGACGTGGGGCATGTGATTCGACGCGACTCGGCGTAGGCGCGTCACGGACCGGCTCTCGCTCTCTCTCACGCGAGGGCCGGTTCACTTCTCTCGCGCAGCGTTGTTCGGCGCTCGAAAGTCGGTTAGAAGCGCGCTCTGGAGAATCGCGCTCACTCGAAGTCGAACACCATGGCCAAAGACAAGAAGAAGGATCAGAAACCCGCTCCGCCGAAGGTCAAGAAAGCGCCGCGCAAGCTCGAAGGCGACGACTTGAAGACGTTGAAACTGATCGAGGCGACGGCGAACCACGTGCGCACGAAGATCTTGGCCAGAACGCTGCCGGAGCTGAAATTCCCGACGCGTTCCTTGGGCAACGTCAAGTACGACACGAAGGTCGGCTACTTCGAACTCGGTCGCGGCCGCAAAGCGCGCGCGCTGTCGGTGAACACGGTCAAGTCCTTCGCTCAGACGTTGCGCTTGATGGCGATCAGCAAGGAGATGGTCGAGAACGACGACTTCGCGACGAAGCGGGAGGCGTACTACGTCTCGAAGAACTGGGGCGACGCGAAGTTCAACGATCAACCCGAATCGGACACGGTGCTCGACGACATCGAAGCGCTCGCGAGCTTGGACGGATTGTCGCGCGAGCAGTTGCGCTTCTTCCCCGAGGAACACGGCGGTTCGGTCGCCGGCAATTTGGTCGTGATCGATCGCGACGCCGAGACCGGCAATCCGTTGCGCATCGATTGCACGAGCTTTGGCTCGGGCAGCTACTCGATTCCGCACTCGGTCGAGCATTTGAAATTCGAGACGGACGCCGAGTTCATCCTCGCGATCGAAACGGGCGGCATGTTCCAGCGCCTGAACAACCACAAGTACTGGAAAACGGCCAAGTGCATCCTGATCGAGACCGCTGGCGTGCCGACGCGTGCGACGCGGCGTTTCGTGCGGCGACTCGCGGACGACAAGAAGATTCCCGTCTACGCCTTCGTCGATTGCGATCCGTACGGCATCGCGAACATCTACCGCACGCTCAAGGTCGGCTCGGGCAATGCCGCGCACATCAATCGCTTCTTCTGCGTGCCGCAAGCGCAGTACTTGGGTGTGACGCCGCAGGACATCATCGATTTCAAGTTGCAGGACGCGACGCACAAATTGCTCGAGGTCGACATCAAGCGCGCCAAGGATGCGCTGAAGAACGATCCGTTCTTCGTGGCTCACAAGCAGTGGGTCAAAGCGATCGAGCAGATGCTGCAGTCGGGCGTGCGCGCCGAGCAACAAGCGCTCGCCAAGTGGGGCCTCAACTTCGTGATCGAGGAATATCTGCCGCGCAAGTTGAAGGAGAAGAAGTTCCTGCCCTGACGGGCAGCTCGTATCTTTCCGGACGTGGATCACGGCATGCTCGATACGACTCAACGCCTCCTTGTCCCGAAGATTGACTGGAACGGTCGCGCAGCAGACATGCGCAGTCGATTGGTCACCTGGGAGTGGTTTTGGAAGCCACAACGAGGCAAGTCTGAACTCGTCATAGATTTGTCCAAGGTCACGTTCATGAAACCGTGGGCGCTGGCGATGTTCACGGTCTGCGGATGCGCGAACAGGGCCTAGCGGTAAGGTCGCTTCTGGATCTCGCCAATCCCTCGAACGTGTACTTTCGGGACATGGGCCTTGATGAGGTACTCGCAGCTGGGACCTCTACCGTGGCGGCGCAACAGTGGAGCGAGTCGCATCAAAACACCGGACTCCATGTCATCCGATCAGCCTCGGACCTGGAGAAGTTTCGCAAGAGTGCGTCCAGACTGACCCTCCACCACTGCGAGGAGGCGGCTGATGCTCTTCGTTATGCGATGACGGAACTCGGGCGCAACGTGCTTTAGCATGCGGATTCTTCGATCGGCGGCGTAGCGATCGCTCAGCATTTCCCCGAGGACCGCCGCCTCCAAGTCGCTATGTGCGATCTCGGTCGGGGAGTCCGCGCATCCATGCAGGCGCGCTATCCCGAATTACGCACGGACATGGAGAGCCTTAGGCTGGCTGTGCTTCCCCATGCATCTGGCGCGCAACCCCAAGGCGCTTGCGGTGACAGCAGCATGAATGCGGGGCTCGGACTTTTCTACTCACGTGAGATAGCCTGGCGAGCTGGTGGATTTTTTTCGGATGGCTTCCGGCAATGCCCTCCTTGGCTTGCGCGGCGATGTGCCCGAGGTGTGGGAGAGAGATCCGTCCGACGCGGAGCGCGTCTACCGCAAGATCGTGGGTTGGCCCGGAACAGTCGTGGTGCTGGACTTCCCTGTAGACGGGATTCCCGATTTCTCGGAAATCCTGAAGCGGTGCGGGTCGCTCGCAGATGAAGCGCGGCGCATGTCCGGTCCCGCAGGTTTGGACTTCTTGTCCAGCACGGCAGACATCGAAAAAGCGTTCACGCTGCTCGGCTTCGATTTCGAGGAGGACACGGAAGCAGCCGTCAGAATCCGGGAAACAGTGATCAGGCCGAAGATCGAAAACGGTGAGACAGTCATCATCGACTTCCATGGAATTCGATCTCCGACACAGTCGTTCGTGCACGCGCTTCTCTCTGAGATATTCAAGATCCCGGACAGCCTGGTACGACTCTCATTCCTGAATTGCACGGCGTCGGCGCGCGAGGTCATCAAGGCAGTCGCTGCATATGCGTCCTACCGACAGATTGTGTGATCACGGACGAAACGCGTGCGCTAGATAGCCGACTTCTTCTCGGACTTTTTCGCCTTCCTCGCTTTCGCGCGCACGGCCTCGCGGGTGCGCTCGACCTGTTGCTCGTGCAGAACGTCGTGGCCGGCGTTGCGCGTCACGATCGTGCGCAGCGTTTCTTCACCGCGTTCTGTGTGCAAGCCGACGCGCTCGAACGCGGCTGAATCCAGGCTTTCGAAAAGCGCGTGATTCGCGACGCGCGCAGCTTCATACGCATCGAACAATTCCTTCGTCGTCGAGGTGGCGGTCGCCAGGCGCTCGACGAAACGATCTTGGTCGTAACTGGTCAGCGTCGGACGATCGAGCGCGATCACGCAGCGCAAACGGAAGCCGTAGACGACTTCGTGATCGGCGAGATGCCCGATCACTTCCTTGATCGACCACTTGTCGGGCGCCGGTTTCTTCGACAGTTCCTTTTCGGACAAGCCCTTCAAGAGCTTCTTCAAGCGCTTCGGGGCCTTCTTCTGGATCACGAGCGGATCTTCACCGCCCAAGGCTTCGAGGTAGCGAGCGGGAATGTTCGTGGGCGGAGTTTCCTTCGGCATGCCGCTCAGGATAGCGCGACGTCGGGCCGGCGCAGATCCCCGGCATGCAGACTGCGATCTTTGCAATTCGCATCGAACGCGGCGCGGACGAGGCCGCGTGCGAGCTGCGTGCCGGAGATGCTGCGATAGCGCGACGCGAAGCCCGCTGCGCCCAACGATGAAGCGAGTGTGAAGAAGACGTCGCTCGCCGTGGCACTGATGCGCTCGAGCGGCCGAGCCTCTTCGCGATCGGAACCACTGACGAATCCGGGGCGCGCGACCGTGAAGGCGAGACCGCTTGCGCGGATCAGGCGCTCGATCTCGACGCGCACTTTCAGATAGGGATTGCGCGTGCCCGCGTTCGCGCCGGCGGCGGAGATGTACACGAAGCGCTCGACCGATCCGGCAGCGACACTCGCATCGATCAACATCTTCGTGAGCGCGAAATCGACGTCCGCGTACGTGTCGGGCACGCTCGAATCACTGCCGCCCTTCGAACGCGCGAGCGACGTGCCGAGCGTCGCGAATACATGTGTCGGACGCAGCGTTCGAAACGTGGCGTGCATCGCGGTCGCATCCCAACTCGTCGTGTCGACGCGCGCAGCGATCGCCTCGAACCGCTTGCGCCACTCGGCGAGACGTTGCGAATCGGGCCGCACGTGCGCGACGGTTTCGACATCGAGCGCGCGCAAGCGGGCGACAGTCGCGCTGCCGGTGTACCCCGTCGCACCCGCCACGAACGCGAGACGACGCGTGCTCATTTCGTGAAGCGATCGATCGTGTGTTCGAGCGCTCGCGTACACACGCGGCAGAAGTTCGTCGGATTGCGCGTGAACATGATGCAGTCGAGCTCGCTGCGATAGAGGCCCTTGGCCTCGTACATCGCGCCTTCGAAGGCGCCGACTTTGCCGTACAAAGGCTCGGATTGCAGCTGTTTCGAGCTCGTGACCTTCACTTCGCGCATCAAGGCCTCGGACGCCTCTTCGGGAGCCTTTTCGTCGATCAGTTTCTTGCGCTTCGCCTGGTACGCGATGTCCATCTCGTCGTACACCGCCTGATTCCAAACGCTCGGCAGCGCCGTCGTGGGTTCGACGAGATCGCCCCACTTCAATCGTTTGGTGTCGAGCAGCGCCGTCACGTTCGGCTCCCACGGCTCGACGCCCTTCTTGGCGAAGCCTTCGTAGGCAACTTGCGAGGTGTAGTACTCGTCAGCCAGTCCAGCGAAGCTGTGGCCGAATTCGTGCACGAAAATGTAGGGCGCGGGTTCCGTGTCGGCTGTCGCCGTCGCCCACAAGTTGAAGATCCCGCCACCGCCGTACTTGCGCTCGTTCACGAGCAAGATGAGCGCGTCGTACGGAGCTTGGGCCGCAACTTCGCGCAAGCGTACGTCCTCGAACGTGAGCACATAGCGATCGCTGTCGAATGCGTTGAACGAACATCCGAGAGGTGCGTCGCGATACACGTCCTTGCGCGGATTGCTGATGCCCGACTCGACACTCGGGACGAAGACGGCGCGCACGTTGAAGTCGCTCTTGCGCGATCGGAACGGCTCCGTGTCGAACATCACGCCGACGAGGCGCTGCGTGTCCGCGACGAACTTCGCGCGTTCTTCCGCGCGATAGCCTTCCGCGAGGATCGCGAGATCGACCTTCGTCGCCGGAGCGCCGTTCTCGAACACCGAGACGACTTCGCCGCGCGAAGTGACCCTCGAACGATCGACGAAGCGGCTGGTCGGATCGATTTCGACCGAGAACATGGCTGCGAACGCGTCGTCGTCGCCGCGCTTCGAGAGCCGCAACAGCACCGGCGTCTTCGGTTCTGGAAAGCGCTGTGATTCTTGGAACGCGCGCCACGCTATCTTCGCTTCGCCGGTCGTCTCCCACTCACCGTAGATGCTCGCGAACGGTCGCGAGTAGAGAAGCGTCGCTTGGTCCTGGGTCAAAACCTCGAACAGATACTTGCCGAGGCCCGACTCATCGACGAGTTGCGTGCGACTGCCTGGCCACTCGTTTTCGAGTCGCAATGCGGAGTAGACGATGTGCTCTTCCTTCGCGTCGCCCGTGTGCACGTAGTCGAAGCGCAGCGTGCGACCGGTGAAGTGAGCACCGAAATCGACCGCGGTGGCGATCGCATTCGCCTTCGTGTTCGAGTCGTGCGGCGTGCTGCTGCACGAGGCCGTAGTCACTGCGACGAGGAGCGCGAAGGCGAGTTTCATGCGCGGGACGCTACTGCGCTCGCGAGGTCGTCGCAACCAAGTCGACCCGGTTTGCAGAGGGCGTACCGCTCGTGAAGAATGCGTGAGCGATGAGTTCCCCCATCACCAAGTGTCCGCAGTGCGGCGCACGTCCGCGTTCCTCGGCCAAATACTGCGAGTTCTGCGGCACCCAACAGCCGCTGGCGCCGCTCGCCGACTCACCGGCCGTCGAAAGTCACGAGCAACGCTTCGAACGGCTCGAGCGCGACATTGCGTTCACGACGTCGATGCAGAAACGTCCCTCCGCTGCTGGCCCTGTAGCGAACAGCGCGTTCGCCGCCTTGTTCATGGCCGGGTTCATCGTACTCGCGGGAATGATGACGTTCGCGTTCGCACCGGCCGGACCGCTGATGCTCCTACCCCTCTTCATCCTCCTCGTCGGCGTCGTGCTGTTCTTGCGCACGCTCGGCAAAGGCGCGCAGCTCGCGACTTCCGAGCTGATCGCCCAACCGGCGATCATCGCGGGCGAGCGCACTCGGGTGGATGGCGGAAGTGACGGGCCTGGGCACACGCGCTACTTCGTCACGCTCGAAGCGCGCGACGGCAAGCGCACGGAATTCAATGCAACGGGATCACTCGTCGGTCGAGTGAAAGAAGGCGACATCGGAGTCGCCTACATCAAGGCCGACTACTTGCTCGACTTCGAGCGCGTGCGCGTCTAGTTCGATCAGCGTACGACGACTTGCTTCGTCGACGGCACGAGGAAAAAGCGCGCGATCGCGACGTCGAACTTCGAACCGTCCTCGCGCGTGAACGAGTAGCTGCCTTCCATCGTGCCCCAGCGCGTGCGCAGCGGGCAGCTCGACTCGTACTCGAACGATTCGCCGGGAGCGAGCTTCGGCGAGTTGCCGACGACGCCCGCACCGCGCACTTCTTGGCGCTGATTGTTCGCGTCGAGGATAATCCAGTGGCGCGTGCGCAGTTGGACGGGCTCGGTTCCCTCGTTCGTGAGGCGGATCTTGTAGACGAACAGGTACTGCCCGCTGTCGGGTTGCGACTCGCTTGCTGCGTAGCGGGCCGCGGCTTGGACGCGGACGCCTTGGGTGATGCTGTCGGAGTTGGGTGAGCCTGACACGTGTGCCTCGTCGTTTCGGGCCGAAAGCCTACGTAGAACAGGGCCCCGGAAGCAAATCGACTCTTTGCGACAGGGTAGAGTGAAGAGATGGAAATGCCCGACGGAAGACACATGGTGAGCGAAGGTGGCCTGGACACGCTGCGGCGCACGCAACGACTCCTCTCACAGCGTGATATCGAGAGCGAGATCGTCTCACCTCCCAAAAAGTTCTGCAGCTCCTGAGGCACCAAACTATGGCTCGCGGTCGCGAGCCAGCATGTCCAAGACGCTCACGCGGTGATGGAAGAGGACTACCTTTCCGGACTCGACGAAAGAGCCCGCCAAAGTGCAACCGCGTTCGTCGACATCACAAAAGACACGCGCCAATGTCCCGCCTGCCTGACCGAGTATCGCGCCGGCCCCACCAAATGCCCAAGCTGCGGCCTCTTCATCGGGGCGTAAAAAAAATCATTCGGACGTCACGAGCAAACGGGACGCAACTCGCACACCGGACATGACTGGTAAGCCGTACGTCACTCGTAGGCCGGAGGTCCTCGCCGGCCGGAGGTCACTCGCAAGCCGGAGGTCACTCGCAGGCCGGACGTCACTCGCAAGCCGGAGGTCACTCGCAACCCGGACGTCACTCGCAACCCGGACGTCACTCGCAAGCCGGACGTCACTCGCAAGCCGGACGTCACTCGCAAGCCGGACGTCACTCGCAACGAACGCGACTCGCACACCGAACGCGACTCGCCCAACGGACCCCACTCGCGAGCGGACATCAACTCACCCGCGCGCAGCCACCCGTCTCGCCCCACAGCTAAGATCACACTTGGCCGCCACGCCCCTTTTCTTCCGACAGAACCCCGTGCGCGTGAAGCGCGGTACTCCGCGGTTCACGCGTGCGGGGTCAGCGATGCGGAGCACGCTTGTGTAGTCCTTTGCTCTCAAGCTGCCCTCGCGCCGCCCTTCAGCCTCGCGTCCAGCCCGCCACACCGCACCGCCCCGCCCCCCCCTCGCAACTACACCCTCTCCTTGTACTCCAACGTCTCCGTATTGATCCTCACCCGATCCCCAATATTGATCACCATCCCCACCTTCACCGTGATCCCATTATCCAGCACCGCATCCTTCAACCCATTCAACACACCCTTGATCGAAGGCGCCGTCTCCACCACCGTCGCAATCACCGACTGCGGCGGTTCGACAGTCAACAACTTCCCATCCACCAACAAGCCCTTGTACAAATCCGCCTTCCACTGGATCACGTCCTCCACCGCAGCCGCCGGACACCGGTACTCCTCACCCGCCGGCGTGTAGAACACCTCGTCGATACCGTCCTTGTAACTATGCGCGAGATCGATGACTTCCGAGTCGAGCGACTCAAAGCGATCGTCCGCCTGCGCCGTCAACTCACTGACACGGCCCGTCAAGATGTCCTTGAACTTGAGCTGCACCTTGCTGCGCCGATCGCTCTTCCACAGGTTCCAGAAGATGACGTTGCAAATGCGGTTCTGGTACGTGACCAGAAGACCTTTTCTCAATTCCATCGCTTGCAACAGGCCCATCGTCGTCTCCGCTCGTGATTTCGGCAGGCCCAGCGGCCCGTCAGGTTTCTAGTGCTTCAGTTGGAAGGGCGACCAAGGTACAAGCGCGCGGAGTCGGAAACCAGGCTCGGGACGGGGCGCTGATGGACGAAACGACGAAAAAAGAGCCTGAAAAAGGCGCGCGGCTCGCGTGGCTGACCCTCGTCACCGCTCTCGCCCTGTACAGCCTGTGCCTCCTCCGCGCCACACCTCCCGATGTCGTACCCGCGATCCCTGCGAGCGCACTCTTCTCGGCCGAACGCGCCCTCGAACACCTCGTCCGGATCGAAGGCAGCGGCCGACCGCATCCCATCGGCTCGAGCGAGAACGCGCGTGTGCGGTCGGAGGTCATTGCAGCCTTCGCGGCCCTCGGCATCCCGGCCGAGGTCGACGAACACATCGCCGTCGGAGCCAATCGCGTGGTCGCGATCACGCGCAACATCGTCGCGCGACTGCCCAAGACGGCGTCGAGCAGCTCGCAATCGAAGAGCGTGCTCGTCTGCGCTCACCACGACTCAGTCTCCGCTGGACCGGGCACGTCCGACGACGGCGTCGGCGTCGCAGCTGCACTCGAAATCGCGCGCGCGCTGCAACTCGTCTCCGTGCGCAAGAACGACGTCGTGTTCCTGATCGACGACGGCGAGGAAGCCGGTTTGATCGGCGCACGCTCGTTCCTCGCTCGTCATCCGCTCGCGCGCGACGTCGGTGTCGTCGTGAACATGGAGGCACGCGGCACGAACGGTCGCGCGCAGATGTTCGAGACGAGCACCGGCAATCGCTCGCTCATCGCCGCACTCGCGGCTGGAGTTCCGCATCCCTCGGCGACGTCGGTCGCATACGAACTCTACAAGGCGATGCCGAACGACACGGACATGACCGTGTTCAAAGAGGCCGGTCTCGCGGGCGTGAACTTCGCCTTCATCGGCGGCGTGTCGCGCTACCACACGCCGCTCGACGACATCGCGCACTTGGACGTGCGGAGCTTGCAACACATCGGCGAGAGCGCGCTCGGTATCACGCGCGAGTTCGTCGATCGCGATCTCACGGCACTGTCGAAGGGCGACAGCGTGTACGCCGACGTCCTCGGATTCGCCCTGCTCCATTTCCCGACGACTTGGATGTGGCCGCTTGCGATCCTGGCACTTCTCGCGAGTGCCTGGTGCGCCCGCCGCGTGCGATTGGGCCTGTTTTTCAAGGCTTTCATCGCGCTCGCGATCGGATTCGTGGCGACGCTCGTGGCGGCGCTCGCGATCTCGTCCGCGATCACCACGGTGCATGCGGCCACGTTTCCGTGGAGCGCGCATCCAGCGTGGTCGCGCATCGCCGTGCTGCTCGGCTCGTTCGCGATCGGCATACTCGCAACGCGACTGGTCGCACGCCGTTTCGCCGACGCTGCTGCGACGCGCTGCGCAGCACTCGTGCTGTACGCGTTGATCGGAGCCGGAGCCTGCACAGTCGTTCCGAGCGCGAGCTACCTGTTCGTGTTCCCCGTGCTCGCTGCCGGTGTGGTGTCTGCATGCGGCGCGAGAGCGCAGCGTTGGAGCGCCTTCGCGGCCTTCGTCGTCGCGGCACTCTTCACGCTGCCCGTCTTGATCGGCGTCGAGGACGGATTCGGCTACGGCGCGCCGAGTGGCTTCGTCGTTCCCGTCGGCTGCGTGGTCGCACTGCTCGTCGTTCTCGCGTGCTCGTCGTTCGTCGACTCGAACGCGCGTGCGCTCGCAGCGAGCGCCGCTGCGGCCGCACTCGCGCTCGTCGTCGCGCTGTGCGTTCCAGCTTTCGACGAGGACTCGCCAGCGTGGTTGAACATCGTGCACGAGCACGACGCGCGCTCGGGCGAGGCGCGCTGGATCGCCGTGCCGGTCGCAGCGCCCATGCCGCGCGAACTGCTCGACGCGGCCGCGTTCGAACGACGCGAAAACGCCTTCGAAGACCGCCTGTACGCCGGAGCGCGTGCCGGTTTCGTCGCCCTGTCCGCGCCGTCTCTCGCCGCACCGCCGCGGCTCGACCTGTTGACCGAGACGAACGAAGGTTCGCACCGCATCGTGCGTGCCCGACTGTGGTCACCGCGTGGTGCGTTGCGCCTCGTCGTGCGCACGCCGAGCGACGCGAACTTGCGCTCGATCGCGCGCGCGGTGCGCGATTCCGGCGGTCGCTTCGTGGCGGACGAGAGCGAGAAACTCCTCGAGGGCTTCAGCGCGCGAGGTGTCGTGCGCTTCACCGGCATCGACGCAGCCGGCCTCGTACTCGAATTCATGATCGACGCGCGCGATCCGATCGACGTCGAGATCGTCGACGCGTCCGCCGACATGCCGGACGAATTTGAGACCCTCTCGCGCGCGCGTCCCAAGCACTACGTTCCGCGCGGCGAAGGCGACGTGAGCGTGATCCAAGAACGCGTTCGACTCTGAGGGTGCGCCGCCGCGTGCAGATCTACGAATCGTCGACATGCGCTGGCAGGCTCCCGCTGTCGTCGATTCGAATGGCTCGTGCAGCGCAGTGCTGACGCTCGCGCGGACGGATCGACGACATCGAGAGCCAGGCAGCGCATGTCGACGATTCGAATGGAGCAGCGCCTGCGCACGGATCGAGTAGCGCGCAATCGCACACTCGCTCGACACCGACCGCAGTGCGATGCCGCTCGGAAGAAAACTCGAAAACGAACGGGATTTCTCGGGGTAAACGCGCTCGGTACATGAACTCGGAGCGGCTGGGCCCGCGCGGTGAAACGGACTCGACACGCTGTCGATCCTTCGCTTTGCCGAACACTGCGCAGTCGCGATTCCCTCGCGCGCGACCTGGAGGTCTTCGATGAACACTTGGCATCCCGTGACGGCACTGAAGAACGCAGTGCGCAATTCTCCCTGGATCGTGATGGCGGTCGCGCTGCACTTGATCCTGATCGCGGTCGCGACGGTCTTCTACACGTCGCATGAGGAGAACGCGGTCGTCGACCGGCCCACCACGATCCTTCCGCCGGCGCCGCGCGCAATCGTCGAGGAACTGAAGCCGGTCGAAGTCGTGGTGCGCGAACCCATCCCCACGGAGAAGGCGACGCAACTCGTCGAGCCGAGTGAGTACGTCCGCACCGACGAGCAAGCCGCCGCTGACGCAGAGCCGCTCGGCGAAGAGACCGGTGACGTCGAAGCGCCTCCCGGTATCGAGTTCGCGAGCACCGCGATCGGTATGAATCCGAATGGACCCGGGTACCGCAGCTCGAGGCCGAGCGGCATCACTGGGACTCGGCCATACGCGAGCGGCAAGGGCTCGAAGGACGGCAAATTGCCGCCGCCCAACGATCCGACCGACGCAGCCGTACTCTCCGGTCTGCGCTGGCTCGCGCGCCACCAGAACGAGGACGGTTCATGGGGCGCGACGGCGCTGGCCGAGCGCTGCGATCTATCTCACAAGTGCGACAACACCCAGGCTCAACGCCTGAAGACCTACGACGACGGCCTGACTTCGCTCGCGCTGCTCGCTTACCTCGGCGCCGGTTTCAGCCACGACTCGAAGGCTTGGTTCAAGGACCCCGCGCGCGAGAACAAGAAAGTGGTGACCGGCGAAGTGGTGAAAAAGGGCCTGCGTTGGCTCCTCGCGCACCAAAACCCCGACGGGTCCTTCGGCGATCGACCCTTCATGTACAACCAAGCGCTCGCCGCGATGGCGCTCGCCGAAGCCTACGGTCTGACGCAGAACCGCCACTGGCGCGATCCGGCTCAGCGCGCGATCGACTACCTAGCGGGGGCTCAGCGTCCCGACCCGAACGGCAAGGGCCTGTGGGGCTGGCGCTACGCCTCCCGCCAAGAGATCGAGCACCTGCACATGGGCGATTCGCTCGACGACAATTTCAAAAAAGAACTCTACGACGCGGACACGTCCGTCACCGGTTGGGCCGTCATGGCGCTCAAGTCGGCCGAGATGGCCGGGCTGAACGTCGCGGACGATCACCTGAACGGCGCGCTCGCCTTCGCCAAGTACGTCTCGGTCTCCGACGGCATGGCCGGCTACATCGATCCGCGGGGAGCGGGTGCCAAAGTCACCGGCCCCGACGATCACTTCGAGTACCACCCGGCGGGCATGTCGGCGCTCTCGATGTGCATCCGCGCCTTCGCCGCACACGACATGGAGGATCCGTTCCTCGAACCGGCCGCGAAACGCCTCGTCGCCGACCTGCCCCGCGTATCGAAGGACAAGCTGTCGGTCGACTACTACTACTGGTACTACGGCTCGCTGGCGCTGTTCCAATTCGACGGGCCCGACTCTCCGCGCGCCCGCGGCAACCACTGGAAGGCTTGGAACAAGGCCATGATCGGCGCTCTGCTCGATCTGCAGACGAAGGGCAACGAGTGCGGCGAAGGCGGCTGGCTCACGCCCGATCGGTGGTGCCACTCCGGTGGTCCCATCTACGCCACCGCGATCAACGTGCTGACCCTCGAGGTCTACTACCGCTACCAGAACGCGTTTTCCGCCGGGCGCGAGCGCAAGTCCGTCCCGACGCCGCCTACAGAAGGCGCCCAGAAGTAGCCCGCTCATGATCCCGATTTTCGGAAAAGGCAGCAGGTTCGAGGCTCGCGCGCGAGGACCGCAAACGGTCTCGAACCCAGCATTGCCCACCCGTCAAAATCGGGTAACATCCGCCGCCCTCAGCGCTAGACCGCCAACGTCGTGCGCTGAACCTGGCCTTTTTGCTGCGACCGACCACTCCCATCTTCCGGAAGATCCTGCGTGGATCTCCACAACCGCACGGCGCGTCCTTCGCCTGAGTCTCCTCCCATGAGCGACGTCGAAACAAGGGGTTTCAATCCGGTCCAGTTCGTCCGCAACGCGATACGGAATTCGCCGTGGATCGTCATGGCAGTGGCCCTGCACATGATCCTCGCCGCGATCGCGCTCATCGCGGTCGCCGGCCACGAGGAAGAGGCAGCGCCCGATCAAGGGGTCACGGTCACGGTCACGCAATCCAAACCGCTCGAGGAAGTGGTCGTTCCGCCCGAAGTGCTCGAGCGCAAAGTCATTCCCAAAAACGAGGAGGCCGAGCTCGTCAGCTACGAGGAAGTCTTCGTCCCGACGACCGAGGCCGTCGTCGAAGACTTGCACCTCGACCGCGGCGATCCGACCGCGACGGACAATGCTCCCCCCGGCGCCACGGGTGGGACGGCGATCGGCGTCGGCGCGAGCGGTCACGCCGGATCCGGCAAACCCTCGCCCTTTTCGACGCGCCGACTGGGCGGTGGCGGCGGCAAAGGTCGCGCGGGCGGCGCGACGCAGGGCACCGACAAGGCCGTGCTCGACGGTCTGCGCTGGCTGTGCCGGCACCAACAAGAAGACGGTTCGTGGAGCCCCGCGGCCCTGATGACGGTCTGCCCGTGCGACGACCCCATGTACAACCCGAAAGAGGCTTACACCAAGCGCTTCGACGAGGGTTTGACCGGGATGGCGCTCTTGTGCTTCCTCGGCGCTGGCCTCAGCCACGAGTCCAAACAAGACATCGTCGACACGTCGATGGGCAAGCGCTACAAGTCCGGCGAAGTGGTCAAAAAGGGCCTTTCCTGGCTGACCAAAAAGCAAAACGCCGACGGCTCGTTCTGTTCCGACCGGCCCTTCATGTACTCCGAAGCGCTGGCCGGCATGGCCGTGGCCGAGGCTTACGGCTTGACGCAGAACCGCTTTTGGAAGGAGCCGGCCCAGAAGTCGATGAACTTCATCATGGGCGCCCAGCGACCGAATCCCTCGGGGACCGGCCTGTGGGGTTGGCGCTACGCCTCCCGCCAGGAAATCGAGCAGTTCAGCCGCGGCGGATCGATCGACGAGAGCACCAAGAAGGAGCTCTACGACTCGGACATCTCGGTCACCGGCTGGTGCATCATGGCGCTCAAGTCGGGCAAGCTCTCAGGCCTGGAGATCAAGGACGAGAACATGCAAGGCGGCCTGGCCTTCGCCAAGTACGTGACATCCGACAACGGCATGGTCGGCTACCTCGATCGGAAGGGTGCCGGCCAGACGGTCTCGGGTAAGAACGATCACTACGTCTACCACTCGGCGGTCATGTCGGCGCTGGGCATGTGCACGCGCATCTTCGTCGAGCACGACCCCGACGATCCCTTCTTGGATCTGGCCGCGAAGCAAGTCGTCAAGGACTTGCCGACCGTGTCGAAGGACAAGCTCTCGATCGACTACTACTACTGGTACTACGGCTCGATGGCCCTGAACCAAGTCGACGGTCCGGACGCGCCCAAGAAGACGAACAAGTACTGGGGTCCGTGGAACAAGGCCATGGTCGACGCGGTTCTCGCGACCCAAGATCACCAAGAGCGCTCGTGCACGCACGGCGGCTGGATGGTCCCCGACCGCTGGTGCTACGACGGCGGTCCGATCTACACGACCGCGATCAACGTTTTGACCCTCGAGGTCTACTACCGCTACGAGAACGCCTTCGGCGGCTCGAAGCGCAACTGACGGACACTGTTCTTCACTCCTGGTCCGTCCCCTACCTACGTCACGCTTTCGGCTCGGAGAGCCCTGCATGCACCTGCGCTGGATCGCCCTTCCTACTTTCGTCGCCATGTCGAGCGCAGCTCTGGCACAGACTCCGGCTGCGCCCGCCAGTCCTCCGGCTGCGCCCGCCAGTCCTCCGGCTGCGCCCGCCAGTCCTCCGGCTGCTGCGCCCGCCCAGGCAGACGCCCCGGCCAAGAGCGAGACTCCTTCGGCCGCCGTGCTCGGCAAGAACGACGCTGCGTTCGCCGCGGCGTTGCACCGCTCTGGCTTCACCGACCTCGCCGATCGACTGTTGAAGACGATCGAGCGCTCGGGGAAAGCGAGTCCGGAAGAAGCGATCGGCATCAAGGCCTTGCACCTGGACTTGCGCCAACAGATCGCGTTGCGCGAGAGCGATCCGACGAAGCGCAAAGACCTGCTGCGCACGATCCTGCAAGAGAAGGAAGACCTGGTCACGCAGTACAAGGGCCGCCCCGTCGCCGAAGACGTGCGCTACACGCTGCCCGACGTGTACGGCAACTTGGTCGACGCGATCACGGCCGCGATCGCGCGCGAAAAAAACCCGGATCTGATCGCGCAGTTGCAGAAGGAAGGCTCGGACATCTGCACGCGCGCCGAAGACGCGCTCAAGGCGCGCATCGTCGAGCTGGGTATGGCGGATGCCTCGCCCGAAGTCGACAACCAACTGCTCACTGCGCGCTTCAACTTGCCGCGCATGATGTACTTCCACGCGCTGCTCTACCCGAAGTCAGAGTTCCGCCGCGAGGACTTGCTCAAGCAGGCCATCAAGGGCTTCCAAGAGTTCGGGCTCGACTACTCCGACGTCCTGCAGAACTACGAAGCGCTCATCCTCGAGGGCCTCTGCCACAAGGAAATGGGTGCGGCCGCGGACGCCAAAGCGGCGTTCAAAGACGCGTACAAGTTCCCCGAGAACCTCGGACTCGAGAAGGACACGAAGGGGTACTTCCTGCTCTCGCAAGAGATGGCGGACACCGTCTCCGAAGGCGCGTTGCAGTTGATGAACATGCACGCCGGCGAGAAGGACGCGGCCGGCGTGCTCGCGATCGCCAAGGAGTTCCTCGACACCACTCCCGGTCCGTACGAGACGCGCCGCGGCCTCGCGATCCTCGCAGCCAAAGCCGAGGCTCACCTCGCGCTCAACGACGCGCGCAGCGCCGGCGAAGCGGCCGACTTGCTCGTGAAAGAAGGCGGCGGCGGTGCGTGGACGAACAAGGGCCTGGAGCTCGGCGAACGCGTGCCGAAGGGCGGCCCTCTCGACACGAAACGCACGACGGCGACGGCCCGTGCCGCACTCGACCGCGGCGACGACAAGAAGGCGCTGCAGTTGATGCGCCAACTGATCGAGAACCTGAAGGTCGACCCTGACGCCTCGAAAAACGGCCCCGACGCCTACCTCTTCGTCGGCAGCATCTACGCGCGCCGCGGTTTCGACCACGAGGCCGCATTCGCGTTCGACGAGGGCGCCGACCGCTTCCCGGGTTCCGAGCAAGCGCCCGAGCTCATCTATCAAGCCATCCAGCGTTACATCCAGATCAACAAGGACGACAAGCGTCCCTCGTACAAAAAACGCATCGACGATCGGATGAAGACGCTCGCGTCGAAGTACGCGGGCTCCGAACGCGCTCAAGGCGCCGTGTTGCTCGAGGGCGAGCAAGCTGCGGCCGAGAAGCGCTACCTCGAAGCAGCCGAGCTGTACTCGAAGGTCCAACCGTCGTCGAAGTCGAGCTACCTCGACGCGCAGTGCCGCACGGCGGAGATGTACTTCAAGCACGCGATCGACGTGCTCGGACCGGATCCGACGAAGGCCGCCGAAGTGAAGACGTACACCGGTCAAGCCGAACCGCTCTTCAAGAAGGTGATCACGGACGTCGAAGCCGCGATCAAGAAGACGCTCGCCTTCGACGAGCTCGCGCGCCTCGAGAAAATCGGTCTGCGTGCGCGCACGTTCCTCGCCCAACTCTATCTGCGCACCGATCGTGCGGGCGAAGTCTTGACGATGCTCGAGGGCAGCGACGAGCGCTACGCGAACGATGGCGAGGCGATCTCGCGCTTCTGGGCCTTCCGCATTCAAGCGTTGCAGAAGCTCGGCCGCCTCGAGGAAGCGATCGCGAAGCTCGACGAGCTCGCGCGCAAGGATCCGAAGTCGAAAGCGGTCGCGGCTGCGGCGCCCCTCGTCGCGTACTCGCTCGACGAACAAGGTCTCGCGGCCGAAAAGGCCAGCAAGAAGAACGAAGCGACGGCGCTCTACAAGAGGGCAGCGAAGTACTACGCGATGGGCGCGCGCGCGCTGCTCGCCGGCGATTCGGTGCGCGTCGAAGACGTCGACCGCGTCGCGAACCGCCTCTTCGCCTTGGGCATGACGCTCAACGAAGTGCCCGAGACGCAGAACACGTTCGTCGGCTGGGATCCGAAGAAGACGAAGGATCCCGAACTCTTCCAACTGGCGTCCGAACTGTACGAGTCGTCGCTCAAGATCAAGCCGAGCTCGAAGGCGCGCGCCAACCTGGGCAGCCTCTACGGCTTCCTCGGCAACTGGGACAAGGCCGCGAGCGCCTTCGCGGATTTGTTCGAGAACCAACCGCTGCTCGCCGGATCGCCGAAGAAAATCAACGTCACTACCGCGAACAACAATCCGCACTTGCTCGTCGCGCTGTTCGAACAGGCCGTGGCCGAGAACCACCTGGCTGTCGAGAAGAACGAACTCGAGCGCTTCCCCAACGCGCAAGCCAGCTTCGACGCGCTGATCAAGGTCTACACGGCGAACGGTTGGAATTGGTGGCACGCGCAGTACTACGCGATCAAGAATCGCTCGGACTCGGGCAAGTACGTGGCTGCCAAGACGGACTTGAACGATCTCGAGCGCAAGTCGGACAACTTGGGCGTCGCGCACGGCCTCGGGCCGGCCTTCGAGCGCTTGAAGGAAGAGCTGAAGAACAAGTGACGCGCGACGCGCTCCGGGTCACGCCCGGCAGCGCGCCTCGAGCCGAACGAATCGACAGACCCAGATGAACACGCTGACGATGAACAAGCAGATGATGCAGTCGAAGACGATGCATTCGAAAACACAGATCAGTTCGAAGAC
>JAWXBU010000075.1:0-2943 GCA_034440255.1 Planctomycetota bacterium
AGATCCGCCAGCGCGTCGTCCCGACTCCGGCTGCGTTGGCGTTCGCCGCTTGGCTCGGCGAGCAGGAAGGGGGCGCCGGCGAGGACTTGCTGCGCACTCGGTGGGCGCAGGTGCTGGATCAGAGTCCGGCGACGCTTCTCGAGCTCGCGCTGCGCGCCAAGAACCTCGGTCTGATCCATGCCCGCTCGGGCGGCAATCTGATCGAGATCGATGCCAGCGGCCTCGACCCGCTGGCGAGGAGGAACTGATGAGCCGGATCGAAGAACTTGCCGCGAAGTACGAGGCCCACATCCGCGTTCCGTGGGCGCGCACTCTCGCCGGCTCGCAACGCGTCGTCATGGTCGTCTACGACAAGGACCTGGAGCGCGCCTTCCGCGCCCGGAAGGCGGAGTTCGACCAGCGCACGCGGAACAATGACCACAGTTGGATCGAGTTCGACTGCACGCGCGTCTTCGCCGAATGGATGTCGACCCAAGACGACGCCGCAGCATTCTTCGAGCACCCCGAGGACCTGACGTTCCTGGTGGAGTCGGACTTCCCCGAGTTCGTCGCCGAAGCGCTGCGCAAGACACTGCGGCAGAGCGACGCGTCGGGCGTCGTGGCCGTGACCGGAGTCGGTGCGCTTTTCGGATTCACGCGGATTTCGGCGCTCATCGAGGCCGTGGACCGCGAGATTCTCGGCCGACTGGTGATCTTCTTCCCGGGAACGAAGGAAGGCGATCGCTACCGCTTACTCGACGCTCGTGAAGGCTGGAACTACCTCGCGAGTTGCGTGACGCTGAACGGATCGGGAGAGACCGCATGAAAATCCATGAGATCCTAGACCGAGACCCGCGTTCGAGTCCGCTCGCGAACGGCGGACAGGCGCGCATTACGACCTCGCAGAACGAGGCCGCGCTTTTCGAGCTGCGCGCGGAACTCGAGACCTTCGTGTGCGACGGTCAGTACGGCGACGCGATCGAACGCATCCTGGCCGGCTACCTGCGTCAGCTCGATCGACCGCGGCAGGACGCCGCCTGGGTGAGCGGCTTCTTCGGCAGCGGCAAGTCGCACCTGCTCAAGATGCTCGGACACTTGTGGATCGATACGGCGTTCGCGGATGGATCGACTGCGCGCTCGCTCGTGCACGAACTCCCGGACGAAGTCACGGCGCACCTGCGCGAGCTCGACATGCGCGTCGCGCGCACCGGCAAGCCGGCAGTCGCCGCGGCGGGCTCCCTGCTGTCGGGCAGCTCGGACCACGTGCGCCTCACTGTGTTGGCCGTCGTGCTGCGCGCCTGCGGTCTCCCCGAGCAGTACCCGCTCGCCGAGTTCTGCTTCTGGCTGCGCGAGCGCGGACTCTTGGACCGCGTGCGCGGCGCCGTGGAGAGTGCCGGCAAGGACTGGCACAACGAACTCAGGCGGATGAACGCGGGGCCGCTGGTCGCGCAGACGCTGCTCGAATGCGACTCGAGTTTCGCCAAGGACTTGACCGAGGCCCGCGCGGTCCTGCGCCGCGAGTTCCCGCCGCGTACCTCGGACATCACGACGGCCGAGTTCCTGGACGCGATGCGCAAGGCGCTGGCGCCGAAGGGCGAGCTGCCGCTCACGATCGTCGTCCTCGACGAAGTGCAGCAGTTCATCGGCGACTCGACGGATCGCGCGGTGACGATCACCGAGATCGCGGAGGCCGTGCAGACGCAGCTCGACAGTCGCGTGATGCTGGTGGCGTCGGGGCAGTCGGCCTTGTCCTCCATGCCGCAGCTCCTGAAGCTGCGCGACCGCTTCCGGGTGCTCGTGCAGCTCTCGGACACGGATGTGGAGGCCGTGACGCGCAAGGTGCTCTTGCGCAAGCGCCCGAGCGCCGTCGATGCCATTCGAAACGTGCTCGAGCGCAACGCCGGCGAAGTGTCGCGCCAGTTGCAGAGTACGCGGCTCGCGGAACGTGCGGAGGACCGCGCCACGATCGTCGAGGACTACCCACTGCTCCCGACGCGCCGGCGCTTCTGGGAGGAGAGCTTCAAGCGTCTCGATGCCGCGGGAACGCGCAGTCAATTGCGCTCCCAACTCCAGATCGTGCACGCCGCCTTGCAGGGGCTCGCGACGAAGGACCTCGGCGCCGTCATCCCCGCCGACGCCCTGTTCCAGGCGATCTCGACGGATCTCGTCAACACGAACGTGCTGATGAGCGAGATCGCGAACCGCATCCAGGCGCAGGATGACGGAACCGATCGCGGAAGGCTCCGCCAGCGGATCTGCGGACTCGTCTTCGTGATCAACAAGTTGCCGCGCGAGGCCGTCGTCGATACGGGCTTGCGCTCGACACCGAGGACGATCGCCGATCTCCTCGTCGACGACCTGGGACACGATTCCGGCCCGTTGCGCCAGGAAGTCGAGACCGCCCTCGAGGCGCTCGCTGCGGACGCGGTGCTGATGAAGCTCGGAGAGGAGTACCGCATCCAGACGACCGACGGCGCCGAATGGGATCGCGCATTCCGCGAGAAGGTCGCGGCACTCCGCGGCCAGGAACCCGAGTACGCGCTGAAGCGCGACCAGATCCTCGCGCGGCAGGTTCAGTCGGTCCTGGGCGAGCTCAAGCTCCTGCACGGCGAGTCGAAGCTGCGGCGCACGCTGCACCTGCACACGGGCCTGCAGGATCCCGCGAAGGACGCCGGTGACATCGCGGTGTGGTTGCGCGACAGCGCCTCGATCGGCCAGAAGGACGTCGAGAACGAAGCGCGCAAGCGCGGGCCCGACGATCCCGTGGTGCACGTGTTCCTGCGCAAGTCACCCGAGGATCTGCGCACGCGGATCGTGGAGGCGGAAGCCGCGCGCGCCGTGATCGACGCGAAGGGCGGGATCAGCTCGAAGGAAGGGCTCGAAGCGCGCGAGAGCATGCAAAGCCGCCTCGCCAGCGCCGAGTCCGAACGCGATGCGCTCGTGCGCGACCTCGTCGGCGCCGCG
>JAWXBU010000076.1:0-18487 GCA_034440255.1 Planctomycetota bacterium
CGCTGGAAGCCGAAAGCACCGAGGATTTCGCGCTCTTTCGCGCTCGCGTCGACGAGCATTCGCAGACTCTGATCGGCGTGTGTGGCGAGGACGACGCGATCGAATTGCGCCTCGTCGCCGGCCGCTGTTCGCACGGCGACGCCGCTCGGCACACGTCGCACGCTCGTGATCGCCGTGCGCAACCGAATGCGGCTTTGGAACGGTGCGGTGAGCTGCTTCGCGTACGTGCGCGAGCCTCCTCGAATCGTCAGCCACTGCGGGCGTCCGTCGACCTGCATGAACCCGTGGTTGTGGAAGAACTGCACGAGAAAGCGCATCGGAAACGTGCGCATGTTCTCGAGGCGCGCCGACCAGATCGCAGCTCCCATAGGCAGGATGTGCTTCTCGACGAACTGCTTCGAATAGCGGCCGCGGTCGAGGAACTCGCCCAGTGTCAGCCGATCGTCGTTCGTCGCGAGCAGAGCCGGCGCTTCTTTGTAGAAGCGCAGGATGTCACGCACCATGCGTAGGAACGACGGTCGCAGTGCATTCGTACGCTGCGCGAACAGACCGTCGATCGAGGTGCCGTTGTATTCGAGACCGGTTGTGTCGCAGCGCACCGAGAAGCTCATCTCGCTCGCTTGCCACGCGACACCGAGCTCGCGCATGAGTGCACAGAAGTCCGGATACGTCTTCTCGTTGAACACGATGAAGCCGGTGTCGATCGGCGTCTTCACGCCGTCGATGTCCACGTCCACGGTGTTGGTGTGTCCGCCGATGCGCTCGTCGGCCTCGAACACGGTGATGTCGTGTTCGCGGTGAAGTTTGTACGCCGCGACCATTCCCGCGATCCCGGTTCCGACGACGGCGATCTTCACGGGCGCACCGATCCGGTTGTTTTCAGCCGCAAAAGTCGGTGCGAGACGATCCACTCGGTTCCGTCGCGATACGCGAAGAGCTCGGCACAGGCGAGGTAGAACAGGCGCCAGCGCTGGTACCAGATGTCCGCATCGTCGACCCCGTACGTTTCGCGGAAGAGCGCCAGCACTTCGACGCGGTGCGCTTCCAGCAGGCGCAGCCAGTCTTCCGAGGTGCGCGCGTAATGCGTGCCCGGAACGATCCAGTCCTCTTCGCTGACGAACGGTGACGTGACAGACACGGCCAAGTCGTGGCTCGGCATCATCCCGCCGCTGAAGAAGTAGCGGCTCATCCAATCGCTCTCGTCGCGCACGTCGAACGGGTAGGCGAACGATCTGTGCGCGAAAACGTGCAAGAACAAGCGACCGTCGGAGCGCAACCAAGTCGCGACGCGACCGAGCAAGAGCTCCCAGTTGCGCATGTGTTCGAACATCTCGACCGAGACGATGCGGTCGAAGCGCGCTCCCGCGTCGAACGTGTTCATGTCGCGCGTGATCACCGTCACGTTCGCGATTCCACGGCGGCGCGCTTCGCGTTCGATGTGCTCACGCTGCGGCTTCGAATTGGAAACGGCGGTGATGCGCGAACGGGGAAAGTGCTCGCCCATCCACAACGTCAACGATCCCCAACCGCAGCCGAGCTCGAGCACGTCCTGCCCGTCGACGAGTTGCGCGCGTTGGGCGGTCAACGTCAACATCGCTTCTTCGGCTTCGTCGAGCGTACTTTCCGCGGTCGGGTAGAAACCGCTGCTGTATTTGAGCCGCTTGCCCAACGTCAGTTCGAAGAAGCGTGGCGGAACTTCGTAATGCTGCTCGTTGGCTTTCTCGGGCACGAGCGCGATCGGAGACGCACGCATGGTCTCCGTCCAATCGACGAGTGCACGTTCCCTATCCGCACCGAAGATGCGCTGCTGCTCGCGCAGACGATCGCGCAGCAGACTGCGAATGCCGCTGCGCAGTAGCGGTTTCGGAACGAATCCGTTCTCGACGAGCTTGAGTGCGGTTTTCATGCAGAGATCGATACGTTGCGAGAGCCCTGCTTGGGTTCGCGATTGTGGCGAGGAAACCAGGGAAAAAAGGCGTTCGTTGTGCGCTGGTAATCGCGGTAGTCGTCACCACGACTCCTCGAGGCCTGGGCTTCGGTTGGAGGAATTCCGGTAACCTTGACGACGAGCACGAACATCACGACCGGCGCGAACCACGCGACCCATCCGAGCGGCAAACCGACCGCGGCGATCGGGTAGGCTAGCCAGTGCGTCCACTCGAAAAAGTAGTTCGGGTGCCGCGAGTACTTCCATAAGCCGGCGCGGCAAGTGCGGCCCTTGTTATCCGGGTTCTTTCTCCACGCGTCGAGCTGTCTATCTGCGATCGCTTCGCCCGAGAGCGCCGTGATCCACACGCCGATCGCGATGAGATCGCGTGCTGCGAATCCGACTTCGTCCGCGGCGCTCGGGATCAAGTAGACGAACGACAACAGAACGGCGAGCAGCGCTTGTGCCTGAAAAATCCAGAACATGGCCGCGTTGAAGCGTGTTCCGAACTTCGTGCGCAGCGCTGCGTAGCGGCCGTCCTCTTTCTCGCGAGCGAGTCGTGCGGCCAGGTGGAGCGCGAGCCGCAGGGACCACAGTCCGGCGAGACTCGCGATCATGATTCGACGCGGCGCCCAACCGCTCGCGCAGATCGCGTAGAAAATCGCCAGGGCTCCGAGGCCGATCGTCCACAAGAGATCGACCGTCCCCGCGTTGCGCGTGCGGCGCTGCACGAGCCAGCCCACGAGCATCGCGACGGCCAGAACGGCCAGGCCTATCGCCGGGAGGAGGTAGTTTGCGGACATCACGCTCTGTTCTTCGCGCCATCGCGGCGTTGGATGCGACCGATTTGGGGAAAGAATGCCGGACTTTATCGTGTCGGTGGCCTCGACGAGACCGGTAAATGTTGGTGAAGACATCCGCCGTGCTCACCACCGCCTTCACCGCTGCATTGATCCGAGCGAGCCTCGACGGCTTCGCGCGCTTGGCATCACATCGGCTGGTTTCCAGATCCGACGCTGCAGCACAGTTGAGCGGGCTCGAGGGCTGGCGCACTTACGAGCGCGATCTACTGCTCGGGTTGGCCTCCGCGCTCGACGAACAGTCGCCAGCATCGTTCGGCGTGAAGAGCGCCTGGTCGCGCGATGCGTTCTCGGCACGGAGCGTCTCGTTGGACACACTGACGACGGCGCTGACTTCACTGCGTGAAGTCTTGGAGGAGTCCTTGCCTCTGGAAGCGCGCGCGCACATCCAACCTTACTTCGAAGCGGCGCGAGTCGAATTGAAGCGGCCGGCGTCGACCCAAGAGAGTGCTATCGGCGCCGACGATCGCTTTGCCGCGATTGCGTTCGCGCACGTCACCGCTCTGATCGATTACGACGAGGAGCGCGCTCTCGCCATTGTTCTCGACGAAATCGACGCGCGTCGCATGAGCGCGACGGATGCCTTGGAACACGTGATCGTCCCTGCGCAACGCGAGCTGGGTCGGCGATGGCACCGTGGAGAACTCGGTATAGCCGAGGAACATTTTGCGACCGGCGTGACGCGCCGCGCCATCGAGCGCATCTTGACCCGCGCGCCGCGCAGCGAACGCAACGAGTGGACAGTGGTCGTCACTTCCGTCGAAGGCGACGCCCACGATCTCGGCGTCAGCATCGTCTCGGCGTTCTTCGAACTCGCGGGATGGAAGTCGATTTGCCTCGGCGCGAACACCCCCGTCGATGACGTCGTCCGCATCGTCGAACGCTTCGATGCCGACGTCGTTGCTCTGGGTGCGACGATCGACATCCAGCGAGAAGCTGCCGCCCAAACGATCGCCGCACTGCGCAAAGCGCGGCCGAATCAGTTCATTGTCGTGGGAGGCGGTGCGTTCCAAACTCCGCCGCACGCGTGGCAGCGCGTGGGTGCCGATGCGTTCGCGAGTTCTCCGCGAGATGCTGTCGAGGTCGCGCGCCGCCTCGTCACGGATTGACCTCCGCGCACGGAGTCGAAATCCGTACTACGGCGACGCCGTCGCCACCAAATGTTCGCGCTTCGACACGACGACTCCACCCGGAACTTCGACGGTCACTCCGAACAATTGCGCGTCGCGAACCGCGAGTTTCGCGTGAATCGGAACCACGACTTCGCCGCCCGGAATGACGTCGAACACGCCGCCGTCGACCGGCTTCGCATCCCACTCGGCGCGTGTCTTGTCGAAGATCCACAGCTGGTACTGCAACTTCGTCGGGTCGTTCGCGGGCAGATCGCGGAAGCGCATGTAGCCCTCTTGACGCGCGCTGCTCCACACGACGTCGCCGCCGACCGTCAGCGCCAGCGGATCGCCCGTCGCCTTCCACGGAGCGCGCACCAAGTCGCCTGCAGTCGCGACGAGTTCTTCACGCCCTGCGACAGCATCCTTCGCGCGTAGGGTCAGTCCGCGGAACACGAACGCCATGAGAATCACGGCTGCGGCGGCCCAGCCCGTCCACGCGATCCAGTTCGACGAGCGTGGCGACGGCGCGACGTTGCGCGGTGCGGCATAGGCGTAGCGCGAGCGCGCTTCCGCTTGCACATGGCGCATGATCGCCGCTGGCGGAGCTTCGAGAGTCTCGAGCCCAGCCAAGCTCAACGCGGCTGCAGCGCGTTCGAGATGAGCGAGATCGAGTCGATCCACACGCGACAACAGTTCTTCCAATTCGCTCGTCGCGAGTCCGCACGTCACTTCCTCGACAGCGAGGTCGAAGGTGCGCTCGTCCCAGTGTGCGTAATCTTGCTTCACGACGACGCACCTCCTTCGGACGGGCGCAACACTTGCGCAGCACGCTCGAGCCCGCGCCGAATGTGGCTCTTGATCGTCCCCAGCGGAATGCCGGTCGACGCGGCGATTTCTTGATGCGTCAAACCCTGCACGACGGACATCAAGATCAGCCGGCGCTGCTCGGGCCTGAGCTGAGCGAGGACTTCCTGCGCGCGCCGCGCATCGTCGCCGAGGTCGATGCGGGCGAATCCGGCCTCCTCGCCGGTCATCGACGTCTCCTCGAGCACTTGCGTCTTAGGCGCACGTTGCGTGCGTCGGTGTCGATCGATCACTTTTCGTCGAGCGATCGTCGCGATGAACGTCGACTCGGAACCGAGGTTCGAGTCGAAGCTGCCCGCGTTCTTCCAAATCGCGATGAAGATCTCTTGGACGAGATCTTCGAGCGCCGCTACGTCGCGCGTGAGGCGCTTCGAAAGCGACCACACGAGCGGCCCGTAGCGAGTGATGCAGGCCTGAACAGCATCCGCCTCACCGCGCGCAATGCGCGGTAGGAGGAGTTCTTGATCGCTCAGGCTGTCCTTCATTCGATCTCGTTCGCGCGAGCGTGCGAGGTGGGTCATCGTCGCTTCGTGGGCGAAACGACGACGTACTCTAGCAACCCCCGAGGGGTCGGCACCACACACGTTCACGGGCGACACGGATCACTCGACGCCGAGCACGCGATCGATCACGTGGATGACACCGTTCTTCGCATCGATGTCCGCCTTGACGACTCGAGCCTCGTTCACGAAGACTTGCCCATCGGCCGAGCGTGTCTTGACGGCTGTGCCGGCGAGCGTGGTGACGTTCGCGCCTTTGCCCGCCGCATCCGCGAACACGCGGCCCTTGACGACGTGGTGCTTCAGCAACGCGGCCAACTTCTCGCGATTTTCGGGCTTCAACAGACCCTCGACGGTGCCCTTCGGCAGGCTGGCGAACGCTTCGTCGGTCGGAGCGAACACGGTGAACGGGCCTTCGCCCTGCAGAGCTTCGACGAGGCCGGCGGCTTCGAGCGCAGCAGCCAACGTCTTGAACGATCCGGCCTTCACCGCGGTCGCGACGATGTCGTCCGTGCTCGGCATCAGTACGGCGTCGACGACGTGGATGATTCCGTTCGAGCAGGCGATGTCGGTCATCGTGACCTTGGCGTCGTCGATGAAGACTCCGCCGTCGGTGACGCGTATGGCGATGCGCTGACCGCCCAGCGTCGTCGCGTTCTGGAGCTTGACTACGTCGGCGGCGGCGACCGACCCACTGACCACGTGGTAAGTGAGGATCGACTGCAGCATGAGCTTGTTCTTCGGCTCGAGCAGCTTCTCGAGCGTCCCCTTGGGAAGGCGCGCGAACGCTTCGTCAGTCGGCGCGAACACCGTGAACGGGCCCTTGCCCTTCAAATCGTTCACGAGTCCGGCCGCACCCAATGCTGCGGCGAGTGTCTTGAACGAGCCGGCACCGACGGCGGTATCGACGATGTCCTTCTTCTCCGATGCGACTGCGGCGGTCGTCGAACTGCATGAAGTGTCACCGAGGAGCGGTGTGAGCGCTGCAGCGGCTGCGAGTGTGATGAAAGCGACTTGAGCGAACATGATTGACCTCTTTTGGATGAGCTCGCGAAATCGCGAGCGACCATTCCTTCGCGCCCGCTCGGCCTGCGGATGCAATCGAATGCGTTGAGGCCAGTAAGAATCACGCTGTATTTCCGCGCGAATTCGCCTCCGGTCGCAAAAGTAGAGACTGTCTTTGCATCCATCGCGCGAAACCGGACGAATGCCTCGTCGATGAACACGACAGTGCGTAAAGGGGAGTTCCTGTTGGAGCGCGATGTCGTCGTCGCACGTCCGATCCAAGAAGTTTTTCGCTTCTTCGCCGAGCCGAAAAACCTCAACCAACTCACTCCGCCGTGGTTGGATTTCCACATCGTCGCGTGTTCGACGCCGGCCATCGGACCGGGCACGCTGATCGACTACAAGCTCAAGCTCCACGGCCTTCCCCTGCGCTGGCGCAGTCGCATCACGGCATGGAATCCGCCGTATGGATTCGCGGACGAGCAACTGCGCGGGCCCTACCGCACTTGGATTCACCACCACGCATTCGAAGACTTGGGTGGAAGCACGCGGTGCCGTGATTCCGTGCGATACGCAGTACTCGGTGGTTCGATCGTCAACCGATTGTTCGTCGCGCGCGATGTCAATCGCATCTTCGATTACCGCACGGAACAGCTGTCCAAGATCTTCGGCTGATCGCTTCGACGCGATTTTACGCCAGCGACTCAGGCGTGATGTCTTCTCCGCGTGAAAGAGTCTCGAGTATGCGATCGACGATGTTTGCAGCGCGCTCGTTCGGCGACGACGTTCGCTTTGCGCTCGCGCGAATGAGCAGCGACATGCGTTGGTTCTGCGCGAGTCGCGTCGACGACGCTCGCGCGAGTGAACTGTCCGAATGACCGTTGCTCACGATTCGAACAGCGAACCCTTCGCGTTCCAACGCTCGATGTAAGCGTCGACGTTCAGCTTGCGGCGCGTGCTGTCGCTCGTCATGTAGCGAATGCTGCCGAAAATCGGACGCGTCGGGCCCCAGGGACGATCGTATTTGCCGAGCGTCCAGAGCATGCCGCTGTAGGAATTGGGATCGCGTCCGTCGAGGGCGTACTTGTCGTTCAACTCGATCATCGTCGTGAGCGCCGCGCGGGGACTCTTGCTCCAGTGCAGGATCTTCTTGCCCCACAACATGCGCAGATAGTTGTGCATCGCGCCCGATCGACGCAATTGATTCTGCGCCGCGTTCCACAACTCGTCGTGTGTCGCGGCTCGATCGAACTGTGCGTGCGTGTAGTGTTCGGTGCGTTCGTCCCCGGCGTGTGCTTCGAGCGACTTGCGCGCCCAATCCGGCAGTGATTCGTACGTGTCGTAGCCGTCGACATACGTGCACGCGTTGAAGCCGAGCTCACGCCACGTGACGATTTGATCGAGAAAAGCCTCGGCAGGGGCGCTCATTTTCCACCAGCCTTCGCGCTGTCCTGTGACCTTGTCGCTCAGCTTCTCCGGCGACCAATCCTCTTTCGCCGCGATGCGCTCGAACACTTGGTGCGCACCCACGTGACCGAAGTGCAAGTAAGGCGAGAGGCCGCTCGTCGCCTCGAGTTCGACGTCGTTGCGCTCGTCGCTGTAGCGTGACAAGCGCGTGTCGACGAAGCGCTTCAACGCGCGTTCACCGGCTTCCGAACCGCCTGCGGTGTCGACGATGCCGATGGAATGATCGATCGGTAGTTCCACGAGCGTCGAAGTTGCGCCTGCGAGTAACTTCGCATCGGCGCGCTGCCAATGGCGCGTGATGTCGGCCGGCAACTTCGCGAGCCTGGGCAATTCGACGCGCGACAGCGGATCTTTCTTGGGCAACAACGCCAGGTGCGGTCGCAATTCGCGCTGCAAAAAGCGCCTGAAATCGTAGGCCCGTCCGAACGTCTTGCCCGCAGCACGCATCGGAAAGAGGCCGTTCGAATCGACAGCTTCGAAGCGCGTCGTGACGTCGCCTCGTGCGCGCTCGATCATGCGCGGCAAGAAGAAACACGGGTAATCGTCCGTGACGACGACGCACGCGTGCTTCGCCAGCGCGGCCAACAGTCCTTTGCCCTCGTCGACTTCGCGCTCGACGAACGGCCAGTACAGGACGTCTTTCCCCTCGAAGGCCTTTTCGTTCGCACGCATGCCGTCGAGCACGAAGCGATGCAGTCGATCGCTCGCGTACCGATACCCGGCACGCAGCGGCTCGAACACGACGAGCGGTTTGTTCAGTTCGCGCGACCAGCGCACGGCGCGCTGCAATCCGAAGTTCCAACGCGAGCGCCGCGCCGAAGTCATCCAATACAGCACGAATTCGCCGTCGATTCGCGCAGGTGCGTCCACGAGAAAGCGCAGTCGCGGATGATCGCGCCAACCGAACTCGCTCTCGCTTGCCATCGAGCGCGCATCTTATGCTCGCAACGCGTGAATAGCCGTCGTCGAGGGATCGTATTGTCGCGCGTTCTCGTCGTCTCGTGGCTCGTCGCTTCGAGCGTCGTGCTCTGGAAGATCCGCTCGCGCCATTCACAGCGTCATGAGGAATTCGTACCGGCCACTCTGCTGAAAGAGATCGAAGTCGTGCGGCTCGCGACGAGCGACGGCGAGGATATCGGCGCCCGGTTCATGCAAGCGACACGCGACGACGCACCGACCGTGATCGAACTGCACAAGAAGGGCGGCAATCGCGCCGTGCGACTCGGTCCAGCCGCAGTCGTGCGTGAACGTGGTTGCGCGGTGATGCTCGTCACTCTGCGGGCGCACGGCGATTCGAGCGGCGATCACGAAGACTTCGGTTGGAGTGCGCGTCGTGACGTGATCGCGGCTGTCAGCATCGACACGCCGTGTGACGCGAAAATCACGGGCATGCGTGAATCAGGCTGTTTCGTGCTCAGTTCGCAAGGACTGTCAACTTCGGGATCGCGCCGTCGATCGTTCGCGGAACGCCGCCCGACGCTACGAAGGCGGCCTCAGCTCGTCGACGCAAGTTGCCGAGTGCGCTGCGCGAACCCGACTTGCGCGCGTCGTCATCGTCGGGAACGCCGCGCAGATCGAAGCCCGAGATGCGCACGATCAGCGTGCCGACCCATTCACCCGCGGCAGTGCTGACCGGACAGTGGAAGTCCTGTCCTGCGAGCCAGTAGAAGTCCTTGCTCGGGCTGAAAACATACGTCACGAAGTGCTTCGCGGCGTCGAGTCGATGCAGGATGCCGAGATCGAGATCGTAATGTGAAAAAGGGAATGGCAAGTCTGCGCGGATCGCGACACGCAAGGCTGCGAACGGTCCGGTCTGCTCGTCCTCGCCGAACACGATCGAGTCCGCGCGCGGATCCATTTTCTCGTAGCTCGTTCCCGGATCCCGCATCGTGGACGCGTAGTCGTGCAGCGCGCCGACGATCGCGTCGAGATCGGCGCGTACGAACGTGATCGCCTGATGGAAATGCGTCGTGCCCGACTGATCGCTCCACGGGCTCGTTCTCGTCTTGTTGCGCTCGAGGAAAGGCCCGAAGTACACGCCGTCATCCCGTCGATCGTCTTCAGGATCCCATTTCTTGGAGCGGATCGCGTCGGAGACGAGCACTTCCGACAACACGTCGGCCACGCGCTCGTGCGTCTTCGGTCGCGATGTCTTCAACTGCGCGAGCAGGGCGTCGAGCGCCGCACGCGTCCCTCCTCGCCGACGATGTTCGAGCACGATGTCGCCGACGCTCGCCATCCACTGCGCATCCGCGGGCGCATCGAAACGTGTCTCGACGATCTCGAGCCAACGCTCGGGCAAGTTCGAGGCCGCATTCGCCGGACGCCACAGATCGCCGGGCAGAATCCACGTCGACGGGAAAATGCGCGTGTCGACCTCGGTCCACGCGGCGCGCTTCGAAGCCATCTCGCGGGCGGGCGCCAAGGCGACGAGGAGCAGTCCGGCGAACCATCGTGTAGTGCTCATCGTTTCACCCGAGGTCTTGGTTCGCCGCGCAGCTCCCGCCGGATTCAAGCACGACCGGGCCGAGCGGAAACCGCGAAAAGTTCTCTTATTCCTGTCCACCGGGGATGTGCAGGGTTCAAGTCGTACGGAAACTCGTTCGTGTGCACTTCGCTTGGGCGAAATGCGCTCGGAAGACGAACTCTCGACCCGGAAGACATCGTTCCTGCCACGTCGGAGCCATTGGCTCCACCGTCCCCAGGTCGGCTCTTCCGTGGTCGCCTGCCCTGCGAACGGGAACGCGTCGACTTCCGTGGAGGGGGGTCGGGTCGTGGCGAATTAGAGAGAGAGGGAGCCGCGCGGCGCGTGGACCGCGCAGCCCACCCTGACCCGTTTCGCAGGGTCGCGTTCGATCGATCGTGATCTCACGCCGTGGTACGCGCTCTGGAACATTCCGGCCGACACTGCAATCGCGGTGCTCTCGCAGCTCCAACCGTGGATCGCGGACGGCTGTCGGCACAACGGATATCGAGCAACGACATCGCGCGTGTCGCCGCCGCTGCGGTCGAATGCGACGACTTCGCTCACGGACGACTCATGCCGCCGTCGACGAGCAATGTCGCGCCGTGCACGTACGACGAATCGTCGCTCGTCAAGTACAAGACTGCATCGGCGATCTCCTCGGGATTGCCCATGCGACCCAACGGAACCTGCGATCGGATTCCCTCGACCATGCCCTTCGTCGATTCCGCGTCCATTCCCATGCGGTTGAAAATCGGCGTTTCGATCGGACCCGGGTTGACGATGTTGATGCGAATTCCCTGCGGTGCGAGTTCGCCCATCAACGATCGGGCGAGCGAGTTCACGGCTGCTTTGCTCGCGGTGTAGATCGAAGCGGACGGCATGCCCATCTCGACGACGCACGAACCGTTGAGCACGATCGCCGAACCCGGGCCCATGAGCGGGAGTGCCTTTTTCACTGTGAAATAGGCACCTTTCACGTTGATGTCGAACGTCCAGTCGTAAAGGTCTTCGTCGCTCGCCTCGATCGGCAGGAACTTGCCGACGCCGGCATTGACGAAGAGCGCGTCGATGCGACCGGCTTGCCCCTTGACCTCGGCGATCAACCGATCGAGGTCGGCGAGCTTGGCGACGTCGCCTTGCACGGCGATCGTGTCGGGTCCGATCTCTTTGCGCGCCTGCTCGACCGTGACTTTGTCGCGACCGAGAATGGCGACGCGCGCGCCCTCCTTCGCGTAGGCCTTCGCGGCTGCGAGACCGATGCCGCTGTTGCCGCCGGTGACGACTGCGACTTTGCCTTGGAATCGACGATGTTGAGTGGTTGTGGGCATGGGGATGACTCTTTATTCGAAACTGATTTGGTTACAGAAAAGACCGTGCTAATACGGTGTGCGATGGATGCGAGCGCGTTCAGCCTTGGGCGCGCGTCTCGGCGAGGAGATCGGCGACGCTCGTCTTTTTCAGGCGCGCTTCGAGCGCTTTGTGCGCATCGGCGAAGACGGAGCCGAGCAAATGCTTGATCTGGCAACTGACCACGCAGGCCTGGTTCGTCGGATTCTCGTGCAACGAGAGCACCCCTTCGGGCTCGACGGCGCGGAAAACCTGCTCCAACGTGATGCGCTCGGGCTTGCGTGCCAGGGTGTATCCCCCGCTGCGACCACCACGCCCGGTCACGAGCCCGGCCTTGGTCAAGAGGCCGAGCAGCCGCCGCACGACGACGGCGTTCGTCGTCACGCTGCGCGAGAGGTCCTCGCTCGTCGCGCCGTCGCTGCCGCGATAGGCGAGCGCGACCAGCAGGTGAACGGCGACGGCGAAGCGCGTGTTGGATGCCATTTCGCAACCACTGTAGATACGGAATCGAACTCCGTCAAGCCCCCTTTTTCCGGGACTTCGTTCACAAGGGAGCGCGGTCGAGCGTGGATCCTGCGCGGATTTTGCCATAACCTCCGACGCTCCAGGACGGAAGCCCTGGAAGTGTACGGCGATCCTCGTGCTCACCTCCATTCTCCGCCGCCGACTCAAGTGGGCCGTGATCGCAACGGCGTTGCCGGTCGTCTTCGTCTTGGTTGCGAACGTGTGGGTCTACGCCATCGGCCGAGCGCGCTCCCATCCTTCCATTGCAGAACTCGCGCACGCGCCGGTCGCCATCGTGCTGGGCGCTTCGGTGAAAGCAGATGGTTCGCCCTCACACGCGCTCGAAGACCGCTTGCAACAAGCACTCGAACTGCATCGCGCCGGCATTGTCTCGAAGGTTCTGCTCTCCGGCGATCACGGCCGTCCCGAGTACGACGAGACGAACACGATGCGGCGTTGGCTTCTCGATCGCGGCGTTCCGGCTCCCGACCTCTACTGCGATCACGCCGGCTTCACGACGTACGACACGATGGCGCGCGCCAAGCGGATCTTCGGCATCGAACGCGCGATCGTCGTAACCCAACGATTCCACTTGCCGCGCGCTCTGTACACCGCGACGGCACTCGGAATCACTGTCGAAGGCGCACCGTGCGATCAGCGCACGTACGTCAAAAGCGTTTGGTTCGAGATGCGGGAGATCGGAGCGCGTACGAAAGCCTTCGTCGAAGCAGGGATCTTCCAGCGCGATCCGCGCGCGCTCGGCACGCCGATTCCGATCGATGGCGACGGCCGCGTGACTTGGGACGAATCCGACTAGTCCGCGGACGATCAGGGCGTGAACGTCACCGCGACGGCGTTCGACAGGTTGAAGGATGCCTGTTTGCAGAACTGGTAGTTGTCGCGGTAGAGCACTTGGAAGTAGCGCGTCATGCCGCCGGAATATCCGCCGACCGATGCGATCTTTCCGTCGCCGAGATCGGGGTACTGCGAGGCGCCGGCTACGTTCGATTTCATCCCGAAGCGTTGGATCGGACCGCTGATGCAGAGCAGTCCATCGCTCATCTCGCTGCCGATGCCGCCGTTCTCGACTCCGCTCGTACCGATGTAGATCGCCACCGAACTGGTCATGCCCGAGCCGAAGAGCGTCATCGATCCGGTGCTCACGCTGGGGCTTCCTTCCCCGCGCAATCGCCCGCCGACTCCACTCGAATTCGCGCAGCCTTCGTAGGCCGTCCTCGACGTGGCATTGTTACACGGGCAGGGTGATCCGGACTCGTCGCCGAAACAGTAAGCGATCCCGGCCGCCTCCGGGCCGAGCGCGAAGTGTTGCAACAAGAACGCTCGCGACGACGCATACGTGGAATTGTCGAGTGAACCGTGTCCGCTCGCTGCGTCGATCTTCATCACCGACGCGCGCCCTATCGCCAACGACGCTTCGTGCAAGCGCACGCTCTGCGCGAGCGGGATGATCATGTCGATCGCGCCGTGCGCGACGAAGATCGGCGCGTCGTTCGGCGAAAGGTGCGTGATCGGATTGGCGAGTTGGATCAGCGCCATTTTCTCGGGGAACGGCGCTGTCGTGTTGAGGACGTTGTTGCGCAACATGCCGACGCCTTCGCCCGGGCCGTCGAAACCGATGAGCTTCGACACGTAGGAAGCGGGCACGTCGTGATCGAGGTAGCAACCCGGCGGATACGTCACGTCGGGATTCGTCATCAACAGATCCGTCGGGCCGAAGTAGTCGACAGCCGCGAGAACGTGACTCGACTCCTGCGTGTTGCCGCCCGAATCACCCTCGAGCGCAGGATCGTCGCCGGTCGTCGCGAGCAAGGCTGCGAGGTGTCCGCCGGCGCTCGCTCCCCAACACGCGATGCGATTCGGATCGATGTTGTACGCCGCCGCGTTCGCGCGCAGGTGCCGCACGAGCCCCTTCACGTCGTGGAGCTGTGCCGGGAAAATTGCTTCGTGGCTGAAGCGATAACCGGCGCTCGCGAGCGCGACGCCTGAATCCCTCAGTTGCAGCAGCGCGACCGGCATGCCGTCGTGACTGCCTGTCGCCCAACCACCGCCGTGGATCCATATGACGCACGGAGTCGGCGCCGTGGCCGCATTCGGCAAGTAGATGTCCGTGTAGAGCGGAATCGTGCCTCCAGCGTCGAGTGCGACTTGACCGACGACGACGTTGTCGAACGTGGGTGTCTGGGCCGTGACGCTGGAGGTGAGCGCGAGGAGCGCGAAGAGTTCTGTGCGTAGGTGCATGTGGAGTGCGCGGCGAGCGTACTGAACACCGAATCGTACCGTGGTGAGAGATGTCCGTGGGACTCGATGTCGCCCGAGAATCACGAATGGCGAAAAGGTCAGTCGCAGCGCACCCTCCGGAGCCGTCAGGGCGCTCTCCCGCTCGAAAATGGCGCCCTCAACAGGCTCGAGAATGCAAACGAGGCCGGCGTCCGACGGTGCGGAGTCGACCTCGCACGAGCTGATTCGGGATTACTTCTTCGCGCCCGCTTCGGTCGCTTTGCTGCCCTTGCGCTTCATCTCGATGACCATCGACTTCGTGCCGGCGCCTTCGCCGGAGAAGAACGTCGTCGTGCGCGAGTCGCCGTTCTCGACGCACTCCGAGCGTTGCGGAACGATCTTGCCGCTCATCATGTCGGGAGCTTGCCAACGCATGACGAGCGTCTTCGTCTTCGCGTCGAGTTCGCCTTCCATGAGAGCGAGCTGGCTCGACATGCTGTCGACCCACGTGCCGATGTACTTCTTCTTCTCGGCGTCGTAGCCGTAGTGACCCGAGCCGTGATAGGGCTGACCCATGAACGTGCAGTGGAAATCGGAAAGCACCCAAAAGCCACCGATCGCCGTGACCGCTTCGCGCGCAGCGACCGGTTCGGGCTTCACGCCCGGAATCGCGTAACTCGTCAAGGTGCCTTCCCATTCGCCCGCGCCGGCGAGCATGTGTTTGTGCTCGTCCGTCGGTTGCGGCATGCCCATGTCTTGGGCGATGGGTGTGAATGCGGCGGCGACGAGTGCGCACGTGGACGCCACGGCGATCACCAGCACGAATTTGGAACGGATCATGATCAGAACTCCTTCGAGACGCAGGGGGGGGACGGTTTGAGCGCACAGTGTAGGTGTACTGCGGACAAGCGACCACAGTCACGTCGTCGAGTTCGATACCGACCGGTTCGTGCGGACAACGAGGGATCTGCATTTCATGTGCACGAGCGGCCTGACACTGTGCACGTCGCCGCCGATCGCGAGCAGATCAAGCGAGCCGCACGGCGCGTGCGCAGGCTGGAAAAAGCCCTGAATTCGCGGTGAAATCGCGCCTCGTCTCGATTCACACGCAACCCCAGTACGAGCCTCGTTCATGCCCCTTTACGTCGACGGTTTCCTCATTCCCGTGCCGAAGAAAAACATCGCCGCGTACCGACGCCTCGCGAGCGCGGCCGGCAAAGTGTGGCGCAAGCTCGGCGCGCTCGAGTTTCGCGAATGCGTCGGTGACGATCTCGACGGCAAAGGCGCGCTGTCTTTCCACAAGAGCGCCAAGACCAAGCCCGGCGAGACGGTGGTATTCTCGTGGATCGTCTATCGCTCGCGCGCTCATCGCGACAAGGTCAACGCCGCCGTCATGAAAGACCCGCGCATCCTGGCGATGATCGCGGAGATGAGCGACAAGAAGAAGTCGCCCTTCGATCCGCGCAAGATGGCGCACGGCGGGTTCAAAGTGATCGTCGACGCGTGAGCGTGCTCAACCGCGACGCGGCGCAGTGATCGCGAGCGCGATCCCACCGAGAACGAGCGCGCTTGCGATGACGAGTCGCGACGAGAAGTCTTCGCCGAGCACGATCACACCCGCAGTCGCTGCGAGCGGCGGCACGCACAGTTGAACGATGGCGGCGCGTGTCGCGCTCAATCCTTTCAACGCCGCGTACCAAACGGCGTAACCGATTCCAGACGTGATCCCGCCGGAGCAGACGGCCAAAAGAATTCCGCTCGTGCTGATGTAGCTGCGATCCGCGAACCAAGTGACGAGCGTCACGACGATCGTCATGGGAATCGCTCGCGCGAAACTTGCCGCATTGACAGCGATCGGGTCTCCTCCGCGTCGGCCGCGCAACGAGATGATCCCCCATGCGGCGCCTGCTCCGAGCATGAGCAGCGATCCGATCCCATCCGGGCGCTCGAGCCCCGGTTGCGTCAACACGACCAAGCCTGCGATCGAGATCGCGAGCCCCGTCCATTCCGCGACACGCAGCCTTTCGCCCGCGCGCAATCCAGCGCCGATCATCGTGATTTGCACGGCGCCGAACGCCAACAGCGCACCGACGCCGACGGCGACGTGCACATACGCGAACGAAAAGAGAATCGCGTACGCGAACAGCGCCGCCGCAGATCCCCACGCGAACGAGGACGAGGGCGCAGCTCGGCCGCGCGTGCGCGCGAGGACAGCGAGCGTGAGTGCACCGCTCGCGATGCGAATGGTGGTGAAGTTCGCCGCATCGATGTGTCCGCCCGCGAGAGCTGCTCGGCACAAGAGCGAATTGGCCGCAAATGCAGAGAGAGCGACGACGGTGGTCACGAGGGTGTGCCCGGTCGCAGTCGCAGCGGTCGGCGGTTCGCGCTCTACAGCGGTGTTCACGTGTTCATGGCTCGCCGCGAGCGTATCGAACTCGCCGTCGAAGCGGTCCGTGGCGCGCCCGTCCTAAAGAAAAGTCCGCGGACTCGAACTGCAATTGGGATCGTTCGCCCTCACGAGTCAAGCTGATCGCGCGAGGTCCACATCGTGATCGACGACTCCATCCCGCTCCCCTTCGTCCCGCTCGTCGCCGCCGTCCCGCCACTGACGACGTTGTCGCGCGTGTCGACATGCATCGCGGTCGATTGGTCGGGTTCGATGTCGGCGGTGCGTTCGCGTCTGTGGTTGGCCGAGTCGCGACGCGAGCGCTGGATGCGCGTCGAATGCGGCTACGAGCGCAGCAGCGTGATCCGCAATTTGATCGCCAGCGCCGCGCGCGATCCCGAGCTCGTGGTCGGCATCGATTTCTCGTTCTCGTTCCCGCGCTGGTTCATGGACGAATTCGGTGCGCAGAGCGCTCGCGAGATGTGGGAGATCGTTGCGCGCGAAGGCGAATCGTGGCTGCACGAATGCCCCGAACCGTTCTGGGGCAAACCCTTCATGCCCTGCCCGGCGCGCATTCTCGGCCGCAACGCATTGCGCGACACGGAGCAAGCTCAATTACTGGTCGGCGGCATCGGGCCTAAATCGATTTTCCAAATCGGTGGAGCTGGAACGGTCGGAACGGGCTCTTTGCGCGGGATGCCTTACTTGCGCGAATTGCAGGACGCTGGTTTCTCGATATGGCCTTTCGACGAACCACGTTTACCGATGGTGGTCGAGATCTATCCACGTTACTTGACGGGCCGAGTCCACAAATCGAGTGCGATTGCGCGCGCTCTCTATCTGCAAGCTCATCACGCTCACGAGTCACGCGAGATGCTGGATTTGGCGGGCTGTTCGGAGGACGCGTTCGATGCCGCGGTGTCGGCTTCGTGCATGCAACGTTTCGCCCGCGATTTCGAGTCGCTCGCGCGTCTGCCGCGAACCGAGTTGGATCGGATGGAGGGCCGCATTTGGAGTCCGCTGCGGGATCCGTCGTTCGATGGGTGGTGAGCGCGAGACGGTGTGTGATGCATTCGGATATCTCGCGCCGCAAGGTGGAGCCTCAGGCAACCTGTGGCATGATCGTCGCGTCGAAGCCGTTCTCCTGCGGCCCACCGTCCGCTCGCTGTCTTGGAACAGCCCCATGCCCCGCGTCACCGCCGAAAAACACATCGCGTCCCTCGAAGCTCAGATCGCAACCCTCAAGTCCAAGATCGCAGCCGCGAAGGTGCAGAAGGATCCGGCGCTGAGGACGATTTCGAAGGCCATTCGGTTCGTCGATCAAGCGGCGTCGGCCACGCGGGATGCGTCCATGCGCGAATCGCTCGAAGAGGCACGGTCGACGTTGTCGGCGTGCTTGCAACTCAAAGGGTTGACTCTCGTCGGGAAGTCGTCGGCGCCGCGTCGCGTTCGTGGAGGCGGTGATCCCGTCGATCGCGATGCGTTGCTGAGTTACGTGCGGAGCAACCCGGGTTCGCGTGGCGAGAACATCGCACAGGCGCTCGGGACGGACGTGGACACGATGCGGCCGGTGATGAAGGCGCTCATTGCGGATGGGAAGGTGCGGACGATGGGGCAGCGGAGAGGGATGACGTATTTGCCTGCGTAGATTGCGGCACGTCAGCGCGAGAATTGGTTCACGCACCCAGCACATGAACGACGAGTTCCGCTCGGATACTGGCCCGCTTCGCTGTTGATTCGTATGTCGAGAAAATCACGCACGAACCGCAACCGCCGGCAAATCCATTCGTCTTGATCCTTGGGGCTCGTA